>DQTL01000333.1 GCA_015662775.1 Lutibacter sp. | reverse complement strand
TAACTCGTTATTCCTTAAAATTTATTCTTCAAATCTCACCTCTTCTTTGCATTCTGTATAGTAAAACTTAGGTCGAACTCAGGTTATAAGATTACAAATTTAAATTGTACATTTAGGTGCATAATTGAAACTATTTTTCATCAAAACTACTAGCTAATAAACAAAGTGGAATTAGTAACCTAATTCCACTTTTTATTGATTTCTAATCTGTATTCGAACCAAAGACTAATTCGCAGAAATAAAAAAAACTCATCAATAAATTGATGAGTTTTTTTGTAAAATTTTAATTCTAAACTACGACTTCAATGCCATATTAATTTTATCAATACTATCTTTAGCATCACCATAAAGCATATCGGTGTTATCCTTAAAGAACAATGGATTTTGCACACCTGCATAACCTGTAGCCATAGAACGCTTCATAACAATTACTTGTCTGGCGTTCCAAACTTGGATTACTGGCATTCCATAAATAGGACTGCTCTTATCCGTTTCTGCACCTGGATTAACGATATCATTGGCTCCGATAACCATGACTACATCTACATTAGGTAAATCGTCATTTACTTCATCCATCTCTAAAACTATATCATAAGAAACATTGGCTTCTGCTAATAATACATTCATATGTCCTGGTAATCTACCAGCAACAGGATGAATTGCAAATACTACTTTTTTACCTTGATCTTGAAGTGTTTTTACCATATCATGAATTGGATATTGTGCTTTTGCTACTGCCATTCCATAACCTGGAACAATTACAATAGAATTGGCTTCTTCAAGCAATTCTGCTAATTCTTCATGTGTGGTTGCTGTTACTTCACCTTCAATATCTTCATCACCTGCTGCAATGGGAGTTGCTCCAAATCCACCAAAAATAACGGATAAAAACGAACGATTCATCGCTTCACACATAATAATGGAAAGAATTGCACCCGAACTTCCTACTAAAGCACCTGTAACAATTAACAAATCATTTCCTAACATAAAACCGGCTGCGGCTGCTGCCCAACCAGAATAGGAATTTAACATAGAAACTACGACTGGCATATCTGCTCCACCAATTGCCATAACCAACATGATTCCTATATAAGAAGCAATTGCGGTCATTCCGTATAGATAAATCATACCTTCTGTACCCGTAGCTTGTGTAAATAATACGCCTAAAACAACAGCAATGATTACTAAAATGATATTAACGACATGTCTTCCTGGGTAGACTAATGGCTTACTCCTAATCTTACCATCTAATTTTCCCCAAGCAATAATCGAACCTGTAAATGTAATGGCACCGATAAAGACACCTATAAATACTTCTACTAAATGAATAGTATGTTCTGTACCTACAAGTGTTTGTGTATGTGGGTCAAGGTACGAACCAAAACCAACCAAAACGGCTGCCAAACCTACAAAACTATGTAAAATTGCCACTAATTGAGGCATAGAAGTCATTTCTACTTTTCTTGCTACAATTATTCCAATAAAAGAAGCAATAACAATTGCCACAATTATATAGGTGTAACCTTGTACACCTTCACCTAAAACAGTAGATAATATAGCTATTAACATACCTGCCATTCCGTATAAAACACCTCGTTTTGCTGATTCTTGAGATGATAAACCTCCTAAACTGAGAATAAATAATATACCCGCAAATAAATAGGCTGCTGTTTGTATTTGAACTGAAATCATAATTTATTTTTTAAACATTTTTAACATACGATGCGTTACAAAGAACCCACCGACTATATTAATACTGGCAACAAGAATAGCAACAAAGGCTATAATCGTCATTGGATTAGACATATGGGTTTGCACCTGTAATAAACCTCCAATTACAATAATTCCACTAATAGCATTAGTTACTGCCATAAGTGGCGTATGCAAAGCATGTGATACATTCCAAATTACTTGCCATCCTATAAATATTGAAAGAACAAATACTGTAAAATGCTGCATAAAATCAGAAGGAGCTACTTTTCCTAATAATAATAAGAAAATACCTATACCTATTAAACTAAACAAAGTTGATTTTGCTTTTTTCTTAGCAATATCTTCTGGTGTTGGTGAGTCATCAACTTCTTCAACTTCTACATTCTTTTTTTGTGGACTAACAGGTAATGGTTTTGCTGGCCAATTGATTGCACCATCATAAGTAACCATAGCTCTTGATACGATATCATCTTCCATATCAATTTTAAAGTTTTCGGCTTTACCCATATCATCTAATAAATGACATAAGTTATTTCCGTATAATTGACTGGCTTGTGCTGGTAATTGACTTAGTTTACCAACTATAATAACACCATTGTCTGTTGTAATGACTTTATCGTCTTGTGTCAACTCGCAATTTCCTCCTGTAGAAGCTGCCAAATCGACAATAACAGAACCTGGTTTCATAACAGCTACATGCTCTTTCAAAATTAAAGTTGGTGCTTTTCTACCTGGTATTTGTGCTGTTGTAATTATGATATCAATTTCTTTGGCTTGTTCTTTAAACAAAGCCATTTCAGCTTCAATAAATTCCTTACTCATCACCTTAGAATAACCCGAATCAGTTGCTCCGTCTTCTTCTATTTCTACCTTTAGAAATTGAGCTCCCATACTTTGTATTTGCTCTTCTACTTCCATACGAGTATCAAAAGCACGAACAATAGCACCTAACGAATTAGCAGTACCAATTGCTGCTAAACCCGCAACACCTGCACCAATAACTAATACTTTAGCAGGATCAACTTTACCAGCTGCTGTTATTTGTCCGTTTAAGAAACGTCCGAAATAATTAGCACTTTCTATCACCGATCTATAACCTGCAATATTTGCCATCGAGGAAAGTACATCCATTTTTTGGGCTCTCGAAATTCTCGGAATCGCATCCATCGCAATGGCGTTGACTCCTTTTTTAGATAGCTTTTCAAGCAAATCAGGATGTTGTGCTGGCCAAAGGTAACTTAACATCACCTGACCTTTGTGCATCATTTCTATCTCTGCTTCACTTGGTGCTAAGACTTTTAAAATAATGTCAGCTGTTTTGTAGATTTCTTTTGCCGAATCTAGAATTGATGCTCCAGATTCTTTAAAATCAGCATTTGAGAAATTTGACCGAAGTCCGGCATCTTTTTCAACAAACACATCAAACCCCTGTTTTTTTAATCTCAAAACAGTTTTGGGTGTTGCTGCGACACGTAATTCTTTCGTGTTTATCTCAGCAGGTATACATACTTTCATATAAGTGTTTTAATGTTTTATATAAACTATTAAAAATTGTTTTGTTGTATTAGTAACTATACTATTTTATTTAAAAGTGAATGAAAAATTGATAATAAAACAGTAAATTACACTTAATCTCTTATTTATTTCTTAGTCATTTTGTAATACTCTTGAAATAATGATAATTACCAAAGTGCAAAATAATAAATATTACTTGATAAAAATATTGATAAAAATCATTTTTAAGCAACACTTCCCTAAAAAAGTTTATCAACTAAATTTTCAACTGTTTTAGGTTTTGATTTATGAATGTAATCATTTATTTTACTCACATATTCATAATCTTTACTCCATTCTTTATGGTTTTCTGCTACTGCTCTGATGCTTTTACATACAAATTGGACTTCTTCACAGCTAGTAGTAGGATGAATGGACATACGCACCCAACCTGGTCGGTCTAATAATTTTCCTTCTTTAATATCTTCTTCTATTTCACGTGAGGTTTTATTGTCAATATGTAATAAAAAATGTCCATAAGTACCTGCACAGGAGCAACCACCACGAGTTTGAATTCCAAATCTGTCGTTTAAAAGTTTTACAACCAAATTAAAATGCACATCATCAATAAAAAAAGAAAAAATCCCTAAGCGCTTGGTGTGTTGTTTTGCCAACATATGTAGATTAGGAATACTATTTAAATCATTAAAAATAAGTTTGTTTATTTCTTCTTCTCTCGCATGAATATTAGCTACTCCCATTTCATCCTTTAGCTGAATTGCAAGTGCTGTTCTGATTGTTTGTAAAAAACCTGGCGTTCCTCCATCTTCTCTTATTTCAATATCTTTTACATAATCATGCTCACCCCATGGGTTTGTATAGACAACTGTTCCGCCACCTGGGTTATCGGGTACAATATTTTTATACAATTTCTCATTAAAGATAAGCACGCCTTGTGTTCCTGGACCACCTAAAAATTTATGTGGTGAAAAGAAAATAGCATCTAAATAACAGGTGTCATCTGGATGCATATCAATTTTTACATAAGGTGCCGTACAGGCAAAATCTACAAAACACAAACCCTTATTTTCATGTGCTAATTTTGCAATACGATGGTAATCTGTTTGAATACCTGTTACATTAGAACCGGCTGTAATGGAAACAATTTTCAGACTACGATTGGCATATTCATCGAATAAAGGTTGTATGGCTTCGCAATCTATCAATCCTTGTTTATCATAGGGTAACACAACCACATCTGCAATGGTTTCTAACCAAGATGTTTGATTGGAATGGTGTTCCATATGTGAAATAAAAACAACAGGTTTTATTTCGTCGGGAATGGTCGCATATTTTTGTAAAAGTTCAGGTATTTTCAAACCTAAAATACGTTGAAATTTATTAATCACACCTGTCATTCCTGAGCCTTCCATGATTAAAACATCCGTATCACTTGCATTAACATGTTCTTTGATTATTTCTCTTGCTTTGTGATAGGCTTGTGTCATTACGGAACCTGTAAAAGAGGTTTCTGTATGTGTGTTCGCTACATAAGGACCAAAATCATTAATCATTTTTTCCTCGATTGGTGCATATAACCTAGCACTTGCTGTCCAATCTGTGTACACAATCTCTTTTTCACCATAAGGTGACGTAAAAGTTTGACCTTTTCCAATTATATTGTCTCTAAATTTTTTAAAGTGCTTTTCTAGTTTGGTCATGTTGTGGTTGTGGTTTTGTCTTTGCTTTATGAGTTCCTGAACTAAATTCAGGAAGACAGTGTTTCAATTGCTATCTTGCTTTTTCTGTTCTTTATGAACCTACTACAATAGTTTGTATTTCTTCGATAATTCTTTGTGCCAAAGCATCTGCATTTTCTTGTGAGCTGCTTTCTGTATATATACGAATAATAGGCTCTGTATTTGATTTTCTAAGATGTACCCATTCTGTTTCAAAATCTATCTTAACGCCATCTATGGTATTGATGTCTTCATTTTGATATTTTTGAGTCATCTTTTCCAAAATAAGATCTACATTAATTTCAGGTGTTAATTGTATTTTATTCTTGCTCATAAAATAACTAGGATAGCTATCACGTAATGTTTTACATGAAACATCTTTATGAGCTAAATGCGATAAAAATAAAGCAACACCTACAAGTGAATCTCTTCCGTAATGTGAAGCAGGATAAATAATCCCACCATTTCCTTCTCCACCTATTACAGCATGGGTTTCTTTCATTTTTGTCACGACATTAACTTCACCTACGGCACTTGCGGTATAAGTTCCTCCATGTTTTTTAGTTACATCACGCAATGCTCTTGAAGAAGAAAGGTTAGATGAAGTATTTCCTTTAGTATGAGTCAGCACGTAATCTGCACAAGCTACCAAGGTGTATTCTTCACCAAACATACTGCCATCTTCATTGATAAATGCCAATCTATCTACATCTGGATCTACAACTATTCCCAAATCTGCTTTTTCTTGAACTACTAATTTTGAAATCTCAGTTAGATTTTCTTCTAAAGGTTCTGGATTATGTGGAAACTCTCCATTGGGTTCGCAATACAGTTTTATAGTTTCTACGTCTAATTCTTTTAATAATTGAGGAATGGCTATTCCTCCAGTCGAATTCACACCATCAACCACAACTTTAAAATTTGCTTTTTTAATTGCCACTACATCAACCAAATCAAGGTTTAGAACTTCTTGAATATGCCTTTCAATAAAATCTTTCTTTTTGGTGTAAGTTCCTATATCATCTACTAATGCAAAATTAAATTCATCTGATTCTGCTAATTCTAAAATTTTCTCACCTTCAATTGCATTGAGAAATTCTCCTTTTTCATTTAATAATTTTAACGCATTCCATTGTTTGGGATTATGAGAAGCTGTGATGATAATACCACCATCTGCATTTTCGAGCTTGACAGCCACCTCTACAGTTGGCGTTGTTGAAAGTCCTGCATCTATTATGTCTATCCCTAAACCGACCAGAGTATTTGACACCAAACTACTCACCATTTTACCTGAAATACGGGCATCTCTTCCGATGACAATCTTCAAGCTTTCTTTATTGGTATTCCTTTTTATCAACCAAGTTCCATAAGCGGCTGCAAATTTTACAGCATCAATTGGGGTTAAATTTTTTGATATTTTTCCTCCGATTGTTCCTCGGATTCCAGAGATTGATTTTATTAAGGTCATGTTTTAATTTCGAATTTTGAATTACAATTTACGAATTTGCTACGTGTTATCTTCTGCACGTTTATTCTGTTTCGCAAATATAAGTTTTGTTTAGGAGTTATCCATAGATTAGCTTTATATTTGTATGTATTGAATTTTTGATTTGAAAATTCATTGATTTGAAAATTTGTTGATTGGAATCAACTAAACAAATCCACAACTAAACAAACTAATAGACATGAGTTATCGCACATCAA
This sequence comes from Lutibacter sp., assembly GCA_015662775.1. Taxonomy (GTDB): domain Bacteria; phylum Bacteroidota; class Bacteroidia; order Flavobacteriales; family Flavobacteriaceae; genus DQTL01. The sequence goes on along the minus strand of DQTL01000333.1, from coordinate 13,142 downwards.
ATCCTGCTTTTTCTAACTATATTTGGTCAGGGAAAAATAGCTCTCGAAAAAAAATGAGCCTTTGGGGAATTTTACACAAAAGTCTAGTTAGTCTTGCATTATTAAGTATTTCTCTTTGGTATGTTTGGGAATTGGTTTATCAAGGAGTTAATGTGAAATGGTATACTTCGGGTGGCTTATTAGCAGCTATTGTTTTTAGTATTTTAACTTCGTATCGTAAAAAATGGGCTCCGGTTACTGCTCCTTTATATGCACTTTCTAAAGGATTGTTTTTAGGTGGTTTTTCTGCTTATGCCAATATTAGATTTGAAGGTTACCCAATGCAAGCGGTTCAAATTACAGTAATTACGCTATTTGTTATGTTACTACTTTATCAATGGCGTATCATTATAGTAACTCGAAAATTTAGAAATGTTGTCATTACCGTTACCTTTACGTTAATGATGATTTATATTATCAGTTGGATTTTAAGTTTTTTTGGCCTAACCAATCACCTCATTTATGGAACTTCATGGTTTGCTATTATTTTTACTATTGTTGCCGCGATTTTTGCAGCTTTAACTCTTTTGTTAGATTTCGATTTTATCGACAGAAAACTAGGAAAAGCTCCTAAATACATGGAATGGGTTGCGGTTTGGGGTTTACTTGTCAGTTTAATTTGGTTGTATGTAGAAGTTTTACGTTTGATGAAGAAGTTGGCGGTACGGTTTTAATTGTAACATGAATAACCCGAAAATAGCAAACGCAATAAAAACTTTAAAAGAGAAATCGAATTAATAAAATTTATATTTTTGTGATATAGAAATAAGTATTCAAAATCAAAAAATGGAATTAATTCAATGGTTAACGACATTGAACGACGAAACGCTCATCTAATACTTAAATTAAAATGAATACTAAATTTATAGAACAACAAAAATTCACTCAATGGTGGTTATGGCTAATTTTAACAGGAATTGGCTTGTTACCATTTTTTGGCATATATAAGCAATTGATTGTTGGAGAGGAATTTGGAAGCAAACCTATGTCAGATATTGGGTTGTTAATTTTTTCTTTCTTTATTTTTAGTTTTATCGCTTTATTTTGGTTTATGCAACTAAAAACTGAAATTGATGAAAATAGAATAAAAATATATTTTTTCCCTTTCATAAAGAAGAAAGTAAATTGGAATGAAATAAAAAGTGTGAAAGTTATAAATTATGGTTTTGTTGGTGGTTGGGGAATACGACTTTGGACAAAATATGGAACTGTTTATAACATTAAAGGAAAAAGCGGACTTGCTATTGAATTGAAAAATGGAGAGAAATTTTTAATTGGAACTCAAAAAGAAAAAGAACTCAACAGAATAGTTAATGAAATAAAGTTAACTGACAAGTATAACGTGAAAAAATAGTACGTGTTTTAATGCTTATCAAGAGTGAAGTACATTCATTCTCACAACCCGTTATACAAAAACTACCCCATAAAAAAAGCCAGTAAACTAGCTGCATTTATATACAAATAGATAATCACAACAAGCACAAGAATCAACACTAAAGATTTGGTATAACTCGCTTTTTTTCGCCTATTAAATCTACTTAACTTCATTTGTTATTTTGTATTAGTTTTTTAGTTGAATTATCAGGCAATTGTATACCAGCATAAGAAAATTTCCAGCCAAAAGTCTCTACAATTTGTTCAATCATCTTAACGGTATCTAATGCTTTTTCATTGGCGGTTAACAAAACACCACTTTGAGGAATTTTTTGTTCAATATTTTCTTTTATTTTTTTATTGAGTTCGGTTAAATCTTTGGCTTCAAACTTATTGAATAATCCATTTTTAACATCGTAATATTCTACATCTGTTTGAATACTTAAGACTTCGGGCTCAGGGAAATGCGTTAAAGTTAAAAGCTTTTCTTTAGTATTGGGTTCAATACGTATTTGTTTCATATCAAAACCAACCATTACTTTAGAGTTGGCTAAAACTATGGCTTTTTTATGACTAGATATAAGATTGAGCAGCATATTTTTAGCATCGGAATAATGTAATATCTCTGAAAAATCACTTTCTACAGTAATTAATTTAGAGACGTTTCTGATTTTTTCTAACAATATTACAGACTGCTCTTCTGTCTTGTTCTTTGTAAAATACGAACGATAAACATAAAAGATGACAGCTACAACTAATGCTCCGAGAAGTAAACCAAAGATAAAATCCATTGTTTTGGGTTTTTGATGAATCAAAGATATGAAAATAATTATTGTAATTGTGATTATTTTACGGCACGTAACATCTCTCTTTTTCCTGGAGGTCCAGAAATTTTTTCTACTTTAAAACCAACAACTAACATAGCTCTTCGCACACTTCCTTTTGCTGAGTATGTAACTAGTATTCCGTTTGGCAAAAGTGCTTGGTACATTTTCTTAAATATAGCTTCTGTCCATAACTCGGGTTGTACTCTTGGGCCGAAAGCATCAAAATAGATAAGATTGTATTTGTTTTTATCTTGTATTTTATCAAAACTAAGCAATTGTTTTTCTAAATAAAATTGGTTATCAATCTTAGTTTCTATATTCCATTCGATGTGATGTATCTGATCAAAAATATTTTGAAATTTTTCTGCTTTTAACTCTGATACATAGTTTAAGTGTTCTATTTCTTCTTCTTTCAACGGAAATGCTTCCACTCCTGTATACTTAATTATTTTATTGTTTTTTTTTGCTTCTAAATAGGTAATAAAACAGTTTAAACCTGTTCCAAATCCAATTTCTAAAATAGCAAATTCAACACACTCAATTTGCTCAAAACCACTTTTTATAAACACATGATTTGCTTCTTGAATAGCACCATGTTTGGAATGATAGGTTTCATCTAAATCAGGAAGATAGAAACTATGTGATCCATCTTCAGTAATTATCAATTGCTTATTATTCAAAATATTAACAGTTTTGCTAGTTATTTTATCGTGATTCTGTAAAGTTACATTAATTATTATTAAACTCATATTATATCATGTACTTCTCTTGATAAAATGCAATATAATTCGTACCTTCGCAAAACTAAAAAGCATACATTATGAGCACAGATATAACTACCCAATTTAGTGTTGAAGAAATCAAAGAATCAAAAATCAATCAAGTTGATTTTGAAACTTTAGTATTTGGTCAAGTATTTACAGATCATATGTTTGAGTGTGATTATATTGATGGTGAGTGGCAAACCCCAACTATAAAACCCTATCAACCTATACTAGTTGAACCTTCTTTAAAAGTGTTTCATTATGGACAAGCTGTTTTTGAAGGTATGAAAGCGTATAAAGATAATGCTGGTGAAGTTTGGATGTTTAGACCAGATCAAAATCAAGTACGAATTAACAAATCTGCCAAACGTTTAGCCATTCCTGAGTTTCCTAAAGAATGGTTTTTTGAAGCTTTGGATCGATTATTAGTTTTAGATGATGCATGGATTAAAAAAGGTAAAGGAAATGTAGTTTACATCAGACCTTTTGTCATTGCTACTGAAAATGCAATCATGGCAGCTCCATCTACTCAATATAAATTTATGATTATTCTATCACCTGTAAAGAGTTATTTTAGAGGTGATGTAAGTGTGGTTTTTGCAGAACATTATAGTCGTTCTGCTGATGGTGGCGTTGGCGCGGCTAAAGCAGCTGGAAACTATGCAGGTCAATTTTACCCAACAAATCTTGCCAAAGAAAAAGGCTATGAACAAGTAATTTGGACAGACTCAAACGAACATAAATATCTTGAAGAAGCAGGTACAATGAATGCTTTTTTTAGAATTAATGACACACTACTAACCGCTCCAACTAGTGATAGAATTTTGGATGGTGTTACCCGTAAAAGTGTGCTAGATATTGCTAAACATCTTGGCATGCAGGTAGAAGTACGCAAAATAACGGTTTCAGAAGTTGTTGAAGCTGCTAAAGATGGTTCTTTAAAAGAAATATTTGGTGCTGGAACTGCGGTTGTGATTAGCCCTGTTAAAAGTTTTTCATATCAAGGAATTGATTACCCTATTGAAAAACAAAAAAATAGTTATGCCATTAAATTAAAAGAATATATTACGGATATTCAATATAATAAAATTGATGATCCTTTTGGGTGGCGTTATAAAGTTGGGGTTGATAAGTATTAGACAATTATTAAACGGATTGCCTATTAGCTGACAACCTGTTAATAAATTACCTGTTAGCTTCTAAAGATTACTTCACCCGATAGCTATCGGGTCGTACCTCGCTCGTAATGACACTTCTTTAAAGTATCCTTGAAATATTTGGTGGCAAATAATTAGGACCTTTTAAAACCTTTCCATCTTCACGATAAATTGGTTTCCCAGTAACATCTAATTTACTCATATTACTGCGATGTATTTCAGCGAATACTTCTTCTATTTTATGTTGTAATCCGTGATCGAGAATGGTTCCGCAGAGTATATACAACATATCACCAAGTGCATCTGCAACCTCAGTTAAATCCTTGTTGTTAATCGCTTCTAAATACTCTTCATTTTCTTCCTTCATCAGATTGTATCGCAAAATGGATTGGTCTTTTGAGAAATCAAGGGTTGGCTCTTCACGTACTGCTAGTTTGTATGTTTTGTGAAATTGGATTACTTTTTTTAGTTGGTTTTTCATTTGTTTGATCTGTTTTGTTTCGTGAGTTTGCTTCACTTGTGCCTCGTTCGCAAGGACGGGTTTTAATATCGATGGTATTGAATGAAAAGCGTCATTGCGATCCCGATAGTTATCAGGAGAAGCAATCTTATGAAGCTTTGTCTTAATTTATTATTTAACGACTATCTAATCTACATTTTCAACAACAAACGAGCAGGTAGTATTCGTAACAAAATAGCGACCAATCGCCATCTTTTAGTAATATAGGCACGTTTCTTTTTCTTTTTGATTGCTGTATAAATCTGTTGGGTTGCTTTTTCTGTACTTGCCATCCAAAAGGTATCTCCTTGAGCCATAGCCGTATCTACAAATCCTGGGATGATGTCTGTAACTGAAATATCAGCTTTACTACTTTTCCCTTTTAACCAAAGTGATTCTAAATAATTTTTTTGAAAAGCTTTAGAAGCAAAATAAGCAGGTACATGTCTATTTCCTCTGACAGCAGCAATGGAAGAAATACTGACCAAATGCCCGTATTCTTGTTTTCTAAAAAGATTAAATGCCAACCCAAATACTTTGGTTGCTCCCATGATATTGGTGTCTAGTGTTTCTTTTTCAATTCCCCAATCTAATTGATAATTGGGTTTACCTGTTCCTGAACTATAGATAATTAAATCGATCGTTTTTAAGTCTGATACAAGTTCTTTAAACACTATATCTGTTGATGGAATATCTGTTACATCATGTTGTTTAATTAGATATTTTTCTGGATTGGTTTGTTGAATTTCTTTTAGTTTTTCAAGCCTTCTTCCTGTAATGGCGACTTGATGACCTTCGTCTGTATATATTCTTGCTAATTCTTTTCCAATACCTGATGTTGCTCCGAAAATGATGATGTTCATGGTTGTTTTTTAATTAATAAGATTTGTCTTGCTTTATTAGTTTACTTTTTAACACCTCTCAAAAATGGTTTCAAAATTTCGTGTTGTTTATTTAAAAAACTGTCATTACTAGGAGTTGTGAGGCACAAAGCAAAGAAATATTTTAAATCTAATTTATTTTTTTTGCTATACCAATTCAACCATTATGTAACGTAACTAATCCCTCGAAGGTAATTCCTCCACCTTCGTTTTATGTAACACCATAAGCATTATATTTATAAAGTTCAGCATAGCCACAAGTATCAAAAAGACACTTCCAATTTGTAGAACCAACATTTGTTTAGTTACAATTCCCATCAATAATAAACTGATTGAAACCAGATATCCATAGAACTGATAGTCTGCAATTTTTTCAGAATATAATTCTCTTGGTAAGGGTGTTTTATATTTCCCTACATAGTTTTGGTACCGGTCTAACCAAATAATAAAAGGTAAAGTTTTATAGGTTTGACCAAATATAAGCATGCTTATCACACCAAAAATAATACTGATTCCATACACACTTACCATTCTTAAAACAAGGGCTGTTGTGCTGCCCGAAAGCAATAAAAACAGTGCTAATAATAAGGGTAAAACAAGCAAAGCAATAGAGATTACAGTATATTTTAAACCTACATCTAGTTTTCGTCTTAGGCGTGTTTTGTAGGCTTCATAAACATAGGATAAGAAAAATCCGATTCCTATTGCAAATAAAGTCCAATAAAAGAAAACACCGAAGTTACTTTTAATAAAAAACCAATCTAAACTAACAGCAACCAAACCAATATTGATAAAGTAATACGCATAGGTTAGCTTTTTTACATTTAGATTATGAGAAATCATAAACATAGGAATCAAGATAGAGGCTGCTCCTATAATTAATAATAGAAACCATCCAATTAAACCCAAATGAGCATGAATTTTTAAATAATGTAAATGTGAGTCTGTCAGAAAGTTGTATTTAAAATTTAAAGCAATCAACGTACCCACAAACTCAGTTGCAGCTAGCCAATAAATAGCTGTGTTGATAAATTTAGATTGTATGTTAGGTTTTTGAGTTTTTCTATACGTTAAATGTAAATTGATTATAAACAATAACAAAGAGCTAAACATGAGTAAAGACGAGTAAAAAAGCAAATTTGTATACGACCCAATCCAAAAAGAATAGGATAATGCACTCACACTTACTAAGAATAACCAAAAGGTAATGCTCGCTAATTTTTCACTGTACAAAGAGGTTTCATAAACAACAGGAATTAATTGATACAAAGCCCCAAAAACCATCATACTTGCCCAACCGAGAATAGCTATATGTGTAATGGCTATTAATTTGTTTTCAAAATAGTGAGATAAAAGTTCGGTATTACTGTAAGCAATCAGTATTGCAACCACTAAAAAAGAAATAGCACCCACAATAAAATGAGGTACAACAATTTTTGAAGAAGGAGCGTTGGCTGTTTGTAATCCGTTCATCGTTATTTTTTAAAAACAAGTAATTGTGTTAATCCAGGTTCTATTTCTTTATGTATCCAGATGTAACCCCTTGACTTTAATTCAGGTAATAAAAACTGAGGTACTTTTTTGTGATTAACAAGTAAAACATAGTCGTCAGCTAGCGTTTCAATTTCTTTGAGAATGTTAACCATAGGCTCTGGCATCTCTAATAAACGCACATCTATTTCTCTAATATTGCCACCAAAACTAACTAGTTTTTCTTCAAAACTACCTTCAGAAATTGGCATGTCAGCAACAATTTCTTGATGTGATATTGGGGTTTCTTTTTCGAAAAAAGTATGGTATTCATTTGCACTAACCTCATTAGTCCATGATTTATAGCCTTTTTCTTTTAAGATAGTTATAAGAGGAATGGGTTCAAAAACATTGATTACTTTAAGTGTTTCTGACTCTTTCATCTCTTTTACACCTGCCATAATTTCTTTAAAAGGATCAGCACCTGACTCTATCGTAGGTCTAACATCAAGCACTACTATTTGAGAAGGTTCTATCTCAGTTTTTGTAGTTTTTGAACTCGTTTCTAATGTTTGTTCTTCAAAAATCACATCAAAACCTATATTTTCTAATTTTTGTAAAAATTCATTGATGCTTACTTTGCCAATTTTAGCAGCATCTTTTACAGTAACTCTAGGTGCCATGACTCTGCGTAATACAGGATTGTTTAGTTTCTTAAAATGAGGATTGATACTGGAAATAGTTTCTACAGCCAGTTTATTCTCTCTAAGTATTCTTGATATTTTAGTATTTCGGGTTACTTGCATTTGTCTCCTTATTTTGAAAATGTAAATTTAGAACAATTCTAAATAAGAAAAAGCTTTCCCGGATTTATTTTTAAAATTATCATTAAATCCTTGTTAAAAAAACCAGTTTACGAATCCAAATGACCCTTTCACTCATTTTTGCATTTATCTAGCTGTATTCTGTACTACTTTTAATGTGAATTTAAACCAAAAATAATGAAATATTCTTATTTAATATTTTTTTTAGCAACAAGTTTTGTTATGCAAGCTCAATATGGTTCTAAAAATTTTATAGATCAAAATTATATAGAAGTAACAGGAACTGCTGAAATGGAAGTTGTCCCAGATTTAATCTACTTGCACATAAGTATTTCCGAAAAAGATAAAAAAGGAAGAGTAAGTGTTGAAAGAGAAGAAAAAAAGATGTTTAAAGCACTCGAAAAAATTGGAATAGATATAAAGAAAAACATATCAATCATTAGTTTTTCTAGCACCTATATTCGCTATTTCCTAAAAAAGAATGATGTAGAAAAAGTAAAAGAATATGAATTGTTACTGACAGACGCCACAGATTTAGCACCTATTTATAAAGCATTAGATGATTTGAAAATTTCAGAAGTAAGTGTCATTAAACTAGACCATTCTAAAATAGATGATTTTAAACAACAAACAAAAATAGCTGCAATTGTTGCTGCAAAAGAAAAAGCAAACTTATATACCCAAGCGATAAAACAAAAAGCAGGCAGAGCTATTTATATTTTAGAACAAGACGCAATGGTTTCTCAAAATAGTGTCTATGTTTCTAATGTAATGCTTCATAACGATAGAAATTATAGTTCAAAAATTAGTAATGAAATAAATACACCTATACAATTACGAAAGATACACATTACAGCCAAAGTCTTAACAAAATTTGAATTGAAGTAGTATTTAAAACAAACATAAAATACAAACCGCACAGCTTTGCGTCTTCGCGACTTTGCGAGAACATAAACATTAAAAACAAATAAAACCATGAAAACAACATTCAAAACACTAGCAATCATCTCAATAGTAGCATTATTTGCTTTTACAACTATTCCAGAAACGACTACAAGAAAAACACTTTCTATTAAAACCGAAAAACAAACACCTTTACATATTGAGGATGAAAAAGATAACAGCAACATCAAAGTGGCTTTGCTTTTAGACACCAGTAACTCAATGGATGGTTTAATAGATCAAGCCAAAGCACAATTATGGGATATAATCAACGAGCTTTCGTATGCTAAATACGGTGGGAAAAATCCCAATTTAAGTATTGCTTTATACGAATATGGAAACGACGATTTGGAATCATCAGATGGTTATATAAGAAAAGTGCTAAATTTTAGTGATGACTTAGATTTAATTTCTAAAAAACTATTTTCTTTATCTACAAATGGCGGAAGTGAATATTGTGGTCAGGTGATAAAAACATCATTAGACGATTTAAAATGGGGAAAAAACAAACAAGACCTCAATCTTATTTTTATTGCAGGAAATGAAGAATTCACTCAGGGTTCTATTTCTTATAAAAGTGCAACAGCTGATGCCAACGAAAAGAATGTTACGGTTAATACGATCTTTTGCGGTGATTATAAAAATGGCGTTTCAGGAAAATGGCAAGATGCAGCCACAAGAACAGGTGGCGAATATTTTGCAATTGATCAAAATAAGGAGCATGTATATATTGTCACTCCTTTTGATGATATTATTATTCAATTAAATATTGATTTAAACAAAACGTATATCCGTTATGGAAATCAAGGGTATAATAAAATGAAAGTACAAGCCATGCAAGATAGTAATGCAGCTGAATTAAATGAAGTTGTTGTTGTAAAAAGAGCGGTTAGTAAAAGTTCGCGTATGTACAATAATGCGTCCTGGGATTTAGTAGATGCAGCAAAAGATAAAAAATTTAATTACAATAAAATTGAAAGAAAAAATTTAGAAAAACATTTGCAAGGAAAAACAACAAAAGAAATAAAGATTTATGTAGAAAAACAAGCGAGTAAAAGAAAAGAAATTAAAAATAAAATTAACGAATACAACACCAAAAGAAAACAATATATTGTAAAAAAACAGAAAGGCTCTAAAGAAGGAAGTTTAGAAAACGCACTAATTCAAACTATTAAAAAACAAGCAAAAAAGAAAAATTATAGTTGGTAAGTTCGGTTGTCGGTTGTCTTTTGTCGGTTGTCTTTTGTCGGTTGTCGAGCGTAGTCGAGATGAAGTATCTAGCAACTGATAATTTTTTAGGCCAGAATTTTCAGAGAAATAAACCCAATATAAGCAGAGAAAAGTAAGAGACCTTCAAACCTCGAAAGTTTATTTCGAGTAGGAAATAATGCCATAGGTACTAAAACGAGAGCAATGGCAAGCATCCAAAAGATGTCATTTTCTAAAAGAATGGTGTCTTTAAGTTGAATGGGCATTATCATAGCCGTAATTCCTAAAACCGAACCTATATTAAAAATATTTGATCCAATAAGGTTTCCAAGTGATATGGCTTTTTCCTTGCGTAATGCTGCAATAACTGAGGCAGCCAATTCAGGGATACTAGTTCCAAAAGCAACCATACTAACACCAATTACATTTTCACTTACGCCAAATGTAGTTGCAATTTCAATGGCTCCATCAATAAGTAGTTTGGAGCCAAACCAAAGAGCGGCTCCTCCTAAAACTAACCAAATAAGTAGCTTAGCATTACTAGTTTTTTCTAAAGAATCATCAAGATCATCTGGTGCTGTAATGTGTAATTTTCTTGCTCTATGAATGAGTACAATGATAAAAACTATTAACAATATAAATAGAATTAATCCTTCTATTCGTGATAAGACCAAATCATTTTGTAAAAAGAAGTAGAGTAGCAATGAAGCCAACATCATTTTTGGCCAATTTAGTTTAAAGAATTCTAAATCAACATATAGTGGTGTTATCATTACTGTAATTCCTAGAACCAAGGCGATATTAGCAATATTGGAACCAACGACATTACTCAAAGCTAAATCAGGATGCCCATCAAAAGCAGATTGCATACTCACAATCAATTCAGGTGCTGATGTGGCAAAAGACACCACAGTCATACCAATAACTAGTTTAGATAGTTTTAGTTTAAAAGACAAACCTACCGATGCTCGAACCAAGAGTTCACCACCGATAACTAAGAGAATTAAACCAATAATAGCATAAACAATACTCATTCTTAACTTTTTTCAGGAACGCAAATATACTTTTTTAAACTAACACTAAAAATTAAACACTATAAAAACCCATCAACTCATCACCCAACATCTTTCATGAGATTGCTTCGTTCCTCACAATGACGGTTTCCAAAACACAAAAGCCCCTAATAAAACCCGTCCTTGCGAGTGAGGCACGAGCGAAGCAACCTCATTCAATAACGAGCAACCATCCTAAAGTAACCTCACCCAACAACGAGCAACCCCTCTAAAGAAAACCTCACAAGCTGTAAATTCTATTATTATACAAGTATCACTTATTCATTAAAACAGCAATTTATTTCATAATAAATAATGAAATATGATAAATATAATGCAACTAAACACGATTATTCCATTATTATCAATAACACTATAAATATATTCCATTAATAAGTTGTTAGATGTAATCATATATTGCAATACCTATTATAAAACATAATCATATTATAAGGAATAACCACCATAGTATAAATTAACATCCTCTTTATATTTCAAAAATATAGGCAAATGGATTAATAACTATTAAAATATTTGGAATTGATTCTTTTTCCGCCATATCTTAGTGTAATAATTCAAAAAGACAGAACTTTTTGTCAAGAATTGATCAATCTTTTACAACAGTTTTTTAATGAATTAAAATTTCGAAGTAAATGCTCTTTAGAGGCAATATTTACTTTAGATGCTAGGTAGATTGTGTCAAATAAAAAAAACATTAGCAATCAATCCTGCAAGAAGTAACTAAGAAATTAGTAGAATTATATTTCAATATAATAACCAAACTAAAACCCAAATAAAATGATAACACTAATCATCTATTTATTACAAATTATCAAAATTATTATTACTAATCTTTAAAACCAAAAATTATGGGAGGAGAAGGCAGTATGTCACATATGATTATTTCAATGCGAATCAATAGAGCTTTACGACGTTCTAAGCGTAGGAAATTTAGAAATCAAAAAATATCACAAGTTTCAACAATCCTTAGAAAGTGGAAAAAGATAGAAATATCAGAGGAAGAATTACAACAAATTAAAAAAGAAATTAAAGCAAAAATACAAAAAGATAAACGTTTGTATAATTTGGTTGCTATAGCTTTGACCTTGCTATTTATCTTATTAGTTTATCATTTTAGAGCATATTTTTAACAGTTTACTTTTCATGCAATGGATCAATAAGAAACCCGTCATTGCGAGCAAGGCACGGTTGCGAGGCACGAAGCAAAGCAATCTCACCCAACAATGAGAAATCACCCTAAAGCAACCTTTTTAAGCCAACCCAAAATATCAATAACACCCATAATTGTGAGAAGGCACGACGACGCAATCTCATTCAATAATGACCAAACTACCAAAACCATTATTTTTCACTATCTTTATATAACCATAAAAATAACAAAACTATGAATGATTCAAATAAAACAATCTCCGTTTTTTCGGGAGGTGTAGTTGAAGTACAAAAATTACAAAACGATCTAGAAGCTATAGGAATAAAAGTAATTATTAAAAATTTTGATGCAACTGCTGCAAATGTAGGGTTTGCAAATATATCAAGAGCTTCCATGCAATTGAGTATATTAAAAACAGATGTTGAAAAAGCAAGACCAATTATCGTAAAGTTTAAAGAACAATTTGGACTTTAAAACAGATATTTGCTGGAATTTACAACTGAGAAAACTAGCCATATCATCACCCAACAGTCTTTATGAGATTGCTTTACTCCATTGCATTCCGTTCACAATGACAAGTTTTAAATTAACATACTTACTAAGGAACGATGCACGAGCGAAGCAACCTCACCCATTAATGATAAATCACCCAACTACCTCTTCCATAAATCTAATATTTTCCCTTAACTTAGCCAAAAAATTCAAAATGACACAAAGTTTTGTCTATCTCATAACCAACAAAAAAAACAGTAATTTATGCAATTGTAACTCGTGACATAGTAGAGAATGCACCAATACAAACAAAGTTTTACAAAGGGTTTTCAGCCATCTACAATTATAATAACCTGAGTTCGACCTAAGCTTTGTTTACAGTTTGAACGAATTTTTAATCAATTCGAAGTTATATTTTTGAAGGACTAACTAGTTAATTTG
>DQTL01000185.1 GCA_015662775.1 Lutibacter sp. | reverse complement strand
AGAGCTTATTGGTTGTTTTTGCTAGGAATATTTATTCAAGGAGCTGGAATGACTTTATTACAAACAGCTGCAAATCCGTATATTACTATTTTAGGACCCATTGAAAGTGCCGCTAAACGTATTTCAATAATGGGAATTGCAAATAAAGTAGCTGGTGCTCTTGGAGCATTGATTTTTGGTGCACTTTTGTTATCAGGAATTAAAGAGATTAATGAAAAATTATGTACAGTTGGCGAAGCCGAAAAGGAAAGACTTTTAAGTACTATGGCTGATAGTGTTATTATGCCTTATGTAATTATGGCAATCATTTTATTTGTATTAGGAGTTGCTATTCGTTATGCACCGCTTCCACACGTAGAAGCTAGTCCGATTGAAGCTACTGATGAGGAAGGAATAACCAAAACAAGTATTTTTCAGTTTCCACATTTATGGTTAGGCGTTTTAACTCTTTTTGTATATGTTGGAGCTGAGGTAATTGCTGTAGATACAATTTCATCTTATGGTTTGTCCTTAGGTTTTGATGGAAGTCAAATAAAGCTATTTCCAACCTATACGCTTATGGCAATGGTGGGAACTTATGCTTTGGGTATTGTTTTAATTCCAAAATATATTAGTCAAGCAACGGCATTAAAATCAAGTGCTTTATTAGGAATAGTATTGACTCTTTTAATTGTTTATACAACAGGTTTTACGAGTATCATGCTAGTTGCATTATTAGGAGTTGCAAACGCGTTAGTTTGGCCAGCAGTTTGGCCTTTGACACTTGAAGGATTAGGGAAATTTACCAAAACGGCTTCTGCATTATTGATTATGGCAATAGCAGGTGGAGCGATAATACCACCATTATATGGCTGGTTTGTAGATAGTAATAAACAAGAACTAATAACACAAGGAGTAAGCGAAGCCACTGCTGTAGCACAAGCTTCAACATCTGGTTATTGGATTTTGTTACCTCTATATGCCATCATTCTTTATTATGCTATTGCAGGTCATAAATTGGGATTAAAAAAGTAAAATTTAGATTTTGAAAAGCCCTATCTAGCTTAATTTTTTAAATGTTAAAAGGTTTAATAATTGACTACATTTTCAAACATAGAAAAACTCCAGAAATTAGTTTGGCAAGGAACAGCTAAATTCAAATTTAATACAAGAAAAGAGTTATCTGAAATTGAAACCTTTGAAAAAGCATACGGACTTCAATTATCAGCATCACACAAACAGTTTTTAGATCGGTTTAATGGTAGGATGATTCTAGCATTTGAAGAAACATATTATATTGATATGACCGATTGGGAACCTGATGGCCCTAAAAAAAGCAGTTTTTATCTGTTTGCTTTAGATAATCTACACAATGCTTACAGAGATGCCAAACTAGATGATTGACTTTTCTTTTATTTTCCATTAAGCTTGATTATTTTTGCCCTATTCGAAGATGTAAAAAAACCTTAGGTTAAATTCAGATTTAAAGTATTAATAAATAATCCTATGCTTAGAAAGTTACACCAAACAGAAACCCTAGAAATCTATACTGCATTGACAGATACAAAACTCAATTTACCTTATGCAGAGCAGGGAATAAGTGCTGGTTTTCCTTCACCTGCCGATGATTTTTTAGATATTTCTATTGATTTAAACAAAGAACTCATCAAAAACCCGAGTGCTACTTTCTATGGTCGTGTTAAAGGAGATTCTATGAAAGATGCTGGTTTAGAAAATGGAGATCTTTTAATAATTGACAAGAGCCTAGAAACTCAAGACAACAAAATTGCTGTCTGTTTTATCGATGGCGAATTTACCGTAAAAAGAATAAAACTAGAAGCCGATGTTATTTGGCTTATCGCCGAAAATAAAGACTATAAACCCATTAAAGTAACTGCCGATAATGAATTTGTTATTTGGGGAATTGTAACTACGGTTATTAAGGCGGTGTAGAGATAATAAATAATTTACATGATAATTATCACCTACTATTCTCTGTGGAAAAATTACTTTTGCAACTTAAATCCAAAACATAAACTATAATAATATGAAAAATTTTAAATTATTTTTTTACACCTTTACTTTATTAATACTTTTTTCTTCTTGTACAAAGGATGAATTAACTAATAGTGAAAAAATTGTAGGAAAATGGAAAATGACAGATTTTCACGGAACAACAGAAGCTACAACATCAAATAGTCTCATGTCTATTACAGCTAGTTCTGTTCAAACAGGCAGTAATTACAATTCATTTATTGACTTTACAGAAGGCCCAAACAATTATACGATAACAGGATCATTTAATACCCACGTGACTACAACTACGGTCACCGTAATTGGTGGAGAAACGACAACAATTGTTCAAGAAGAAAATTTTGATTCAGATGATCCAGCCGATGGAACTTGGGCAATTGAAGGTGACCAAATAACAGTTACCGCTACTAATGATCAAGGAGAAGAAGAATCAACTACCGCTACGATTGAAGAATTATCAGATACAACTTTAACAATTAAATCTCTTATAAATACGAATACAACAGTTGATGGAACTACCTCAACTATAAATGCAGAGTTTTATCAGACTTACGAAAAACAATAACTATTTTTTATAAAGATAAAAGAGCTGTCTAAAAATTAGAAATTTCAATTTTTAGACAGTTTTTTATTGTTAAAAACAGAAAAATACAAGATCTATTTCCTATTTTTACTCTATCAAATAATTCTTAACTAAAATAATGTACGCACTCGTTGACTGTAATAACTTTTTCGCTTCATGCGAACGCGTTTTCCGACCCAATTTAAACGGAAAACCCGTAGTTGTTTTGTCAAATAACGACGGTTGTGTGATTGCAAGAAGTAATGAGGCAAAAGCATTAGGTATTCCCATGGGAGCTCCTGCTTTTAAGTATAAAAGTCTATTTAACAAGAATCAAGTACACGTATTTTCTACCAATTTTGTACTCTATGGAGACATGAGTATGCGTGTGATGAGCTTATTGGCTGAATTTGCTCCAGAAATAGAAATTTACAGTATAGACGAAGCTTTTTTACGCTTTAGAGGATTTGAACTTTTCGATTTAGAAAAATATGGGAGAGAAATAGAACAAAAGATTTATAAATCTACTGGATTACCTATAAGTATTGGATTCGGACAAACCAAAGCCTTAGCCAAAGTAGCGACTCGTGTAGCGAAGAAGTTTCCAGAGCAAACGAAGGGAGTTTATGTGATTGATACAGACGAAAAAAGAGAAAAAGCACTAAAATGGCTAAAAATAGGTGATGTTTGGGGTATTGGAAGACGTTATACTAAGAAATTACAAGCCAAAAATATTTTTACTGCCTATCAATTTATCAACCTATCAGATGATTATGTACGAAGTATGATGAGTGTTGTGGGCTTACGACTAAAAAAAGATTTAGAAGGAGAAGAAACCTTGGACTTAGAAAAAACAAGTACTAAAAAAACCATTGCAACCACTAGGTCATTTGAGACTATGTACACCAATTTTGAAGATGTCAAAGAACGTGTAGCAACCTTTGCAGTCAGTTGTGCAGAAAAATTACGTAAACAAAACACACATTGTAATAGTATTATGATTTTTGTACATTCTAATTATTATCGTAAAGATTTACCACAATACAGAAAGAATATAGTAGTAAAAACCGAGTACCCAACTCATTCTAGTGCCGATTTAATCAAATATGCCGTATTGGGTTTAAAGACGATATTTAAAGATGGTTACCATTATAAAAAAGCTGGAGTGATTGTCTCTGATTTAACACCTCAAAATGAAAAGCAATTAAGTCTTTTTAGTAGCGAAAACCCAAAACACCAACCTTTAATGGAACGAATAGATGTCATTAACCAAAGTATTGGGCAAAATAAAGTGAAATTTGCCTGTCAAGATTTAGGTCGTACTTGGAAAATGCGTCAAGAAAAACTCTCTCCTAGATACACCACACAATTAAGTGAAGTGATTGAGGTGATTGTGTAACAGTATATTTGTTTTGCTAAATCACCAAATTAAACTAATGCTACTTTTATTTCCCATCATTTAAGTTTCTTTTTTATCTTTGTGGTTTATAATAAAAAACACTCCAAGTATCATGAAGAAAGATTATTCTTTTTACGCACTTTTACTAGCTCTTCCATTTTTTGCATTTTTACTTTTTGGCTATAGCTTTGGTCAAACAGGAACATACAGTGGTTCCCCAGGAGATTCGGGAAATACATGTACTGTCTGCCATTTTGCAGGTACAGATCATAGTGCTGATCCTCAACTTACAACAGACATACCTCCAAGTGGCTATGTAGCAGGGACTACTTACCAAATTACAGTATCTCTAACTTCAACAGCTGTTAAACACGGTTTTCAGATTACTGCTGAAAATAATAGCAATACGAAAGTAGGTGAATTTGTTGCCAATTCTAATGTGCAAGTTTCAAATTCTAATCACTTAGCAACACATACCAATGATAGTAATATGCAAAATGCTTGGACTTTTCAATGGACAGCACCAGCAAGTTCTGAAGGTGATATTACCTTTTACGTAGCAATAAATGCAACAAATAATAACGGTCTGGATTCAGGAGATCAGGTAGTTACTATAAGTGAAACAGTTTCACATACCAACTTAGGCATTTCAGACAATCAAAAAATCGAATTTTCTGTATATCCCAACCCAACAACTAATTTTATAATAGTAGAAGCAGAGCTGTCTTTAATTCAAGATACAGAAGTGACTATTCTTAATAGCATTGGTCAAGCTATTTATAAAACAAATTTAAACACACACTCAAATAAAATAGATGTATCTAACTTAGATAAAGGCGTTTACTTTATTCAGGTTAAATCAAAAGATAAACTAGGAAGCAGTCAATTTATTAAAAGATAAACAGATATGAGTATTTATAAAAACGTATCAAAGTTGCTAATTCTTTTACTGTCTTTTGCAAGTGTTTCTGTATATGCGCAAGAAGCATGGATTGTTCCTGATGCTGAAAATGCGATTGTTAACCCTATACAAAATAGTGAAGCAGCCATTGTATCAGGTCAAAAGTTATACAAATCGCTTTGTGTGGCTTGTCATGGTAATTTAGGAGCAGGTGATGGTGTTGCAGCAGTTGGTTTAAACCCCAAGCCTACAGATTTTACAACGGCTGATTTTCATAAACAAACAGCTGGTTCTGTTTTTTGGAAACTCTCAAAAGGTAGAGGTGTTATGGCTCCTTATGAAGGTATGCTTTCTGAAGAGGATCGATGGGCTTTAGTCAGTTATCTGAAAAGTTTAAAAGTAGAAATCCCTAAAAAAAAAGTAGCAACTAAAAAGGTGAACAACACCTTTCTTTTTACACAATTAATTAACACACAGACTGTTCAAACCTTACCTAATAAAATTTCTGAGTTTACAATTCAACATAGATTTGGGGTAACTCAACTAAATTCCGATTTTATTAATGACTTCTTAGGTATGGATTTAGGAGCCAATCTTCGCCTTGCTTATGCCAAAGCGATCAATAGTAGATTGTATGCTGAAATAGGTCGTACTAGATATGGAAAAACCTATGACTTAGGTGCGAAATATTTAGTATTACAACAAACAATTGATAACAAAACACCATTTAGTATTGCTGTATACGGGAATATGGGAATTAACACCCAAAAATTCCCAAAAGTTATTGATGGAAGTACTTTTGTTGATGGAAGTAATTTTTCTTATTCATTTGCACACAGGTTATCATTTAATTCGCAAATAATCTTTGCTAAACAATTTTCAGAATCATTTTCTATGCAAATAGCTCCTGTAGTAATCTGGCATAATTTAGTTGCTAAAGACGAAAAAAACTTAGATTTCGTAATTCCTTTTGGTGCTAGGTTAGAACTCAACCAAAAATCGGCATTGTTATTTGAAGTAACGCCTAAAATCATTGCCAAAAACAAACGAATGCCATTATCTATTGCTTATGAAATAGCAAGTAGTAGTGCACATGCCTTTCAATTGATACTGACTTCTACGGATAGAATATTAGAACAATCTATTTACAGTAATGAAACCATTGATTATTCACAAGGAAAATTTGTCTTAGGTTTTAACATAAAACGATTATTTTAGAATTATGAAAAAAATTTATATACCACTTATAGTAGTTGTTTTTAGCCTATTTTCTTGCACTAAACAACAAGGACCTATTGAACCTTTACTAGTAATATCAACAGTTAGTTACGTAAATGACATACAACCTATATTTGATGAAAATTGTATTGATTGTCATAATATAAATGTAGAGCAACACTTTGGAGACCTTAATTTAGAAGCTGATAAATCGTATATTGAGTTAATAAATATTAATGCAGATTATGATGAAAATATTAAAAGAGTTATTCCAAATAATGCCATTAACTCAATACTTTGGCAAAAAGTAAATAATTCAAATCTATATGGTGATAACATGCCTTTAACACCAAATGATCCATTATCACAAAACAATCAAAACCTCATTAAAGTATGGATAGAAGAAGGAGCTTTGGATAATTAAAACAAACTACAGTATATTAATATCCAACTCTTAAAACAAAAAAAATCACTTTTCTAGAAAATTACCATTTCTTTTTACTTCTACGGTTAGAGCTAGAGCCTCCTTTACGATGATTTTTCTTTTTATTATCTCTTCTTCCACCTGAAGAATTAGATTTGTAGTCACGTTTACCTCTAGAACTTCTACCACTGCCACCTGAATTAGATCTACGTCTCGATGGTTTGCCAGAAGCAACTTCTAAAGCTAAAGTTCTACCTTCAAACTCTTCTCCTGTTAAAGATTCTATTAGTGTTTCTGCAATTTTTTCATCTAACTCAAAGAATGAGAAGGTTTTAAAGATGTCTATTTTTCCAATTTCGAAATCACTATTATCTAAGTTTTCATTAATTAAACCTAGTAATCTTGCAGGTGTTAAATTATCTTTCTTTCCAATGTTAATAAATAATCTCAAATGGTTTTCTGCTGTTTTTCTACTTGATCTTTTCTTATTAGAAACATTTAAGTCTTTAGAATTTTTATAATAGGATAAGAACCTATTAAACTCAGCAGACACTAAATGTTTAATTAAATCATTTTTAGTTAAATCGCCTAGTTTTTCATAAATAGTTGGTAAAAAGGGTTCTATTTGTGCACTGTCTACATGAATTTTTCCAATCTTGTCAACTAAAGAATACAATTGTGTTTGGCAAATTTCATCACCTGTAGGAATCATATGTTGGGTAAAACTAATTCCTGATTTACGTTCTATTTGTTTTATTTTATTGACTTCTCTTGTATTGATAATAGCCACAGAAATACCATGGTTACCAGCTCTACCTGTACGACCACTTCTATGCGTGTAAATTTCTGGCTCATCAGGTAAATTAAAATTGATAACATGAGTTAACTCATTGATATCAATTCCTCTAGCGGCAACATCAGTTGCAATTAGTAATTGTAAACCTCGGGTTCTAAAACGTCCCATTACATCATCACGTTGTGCTTGTGATAAATCACCATTTAATGCATCTGCACTATAACCTTCTTGACTTAGCTTGTTTGCGATAGTTGTTGTCTCTCTACGAGTTCTACAAAAAACGATACCATAGATAGATGGGTTGATATCAACTATTCTTTTTAAAGCCTCGTATCTATCTTTAGCCTGAGCCATATAGTATTGATGATCTACATTTTTAGCACCTAAATTAATTTTAGCTACTTTAATCTCTACCACGTCATGCATGTATTTTTTGGTAATACGTAGCATTTCGTCTGGCATGGTAGCTGAGAATAGAAGTGTTTGTTTTTCAGCAGGTGTTTTAGATAAAATAGCATCTAAATCATCTTTAAAACCCATAGTAAGCATTTCATCCGCTTCATCTAAGATAACACGTTCTATATTTCCTAATTTAAGAATTCCTCTATTGATTAAATCTTTTGTTCTACCAGGTGTTCCAACAACAATTTGAGCTCCTTTTCGTAAAGATTTCATTTGATTTTCAATACTACTACCTCCGTAAACAGCAAGTACACGTATGCCTTTTACATTTTTAGAGTAAGCAATTAAATCTTTCGAAATTTGAATACAAAGCTCTCTCGTTGGAGAAAGAATGATTGTTTGAGTCTGTTTATTATTTACATCTGTTAATTGTATAGAAGGCAAGCCAAAAGCAGCTGTTTTACCAGTTCCTGTTTGGGCTAAACCTAGAATATCTTTATTTGAGTCTAATAATAAGGGTATGGTTTCTGCTTGAATGGGAGTAGGAGTTTCAAAACCTAAATCGCTTACGGCATCTACAAGGGCTTTATTAAGTCCTAAATCTGTGAATTTATTCATGTTTGTTTATTTTGCAAAATTTCGGCAAAGATGATGTAATTTATTGAATAATAGTGATTTTATTGGTTTTGTTTTGTGAAATTAAAAAAAATTGAATTATTAATCCAGTATAATAAACTTCACAAACTTTCAACTTTAAACATTTTTCTTTAAACTTAATTTCCCTACTTTTGCCCAAACCAACAAAGCATGCACCACACCAAATACATTTTTGTAACAGGAGGCGTAACTTCATCCCTAGGAAAAGGAATTATCGCTGCTTCATTAGCCAAATTATTACAAGGAAAAGGCTATTCTGTAACCATTCAAAAATTAGACCCCTATTTAAATGTTGACCCTGGAACACTAAATCCGTATGAACATGGAGAGTGTTATGTAACCGATGATGGTGCTGAAACAGACTTAGACTTAGGACATTACGAACGTTTTTTAGATACACCAACTTCACAAGCAAATAATGTGACGACGGGTCGTATTTATCAATCTGTTATCAATAAAGAAAGAAAAGGAGAATATTTAGGTAAAACAGTTCAAATTATTCCACATATTACAGATGAGATAAAAGAACGTATTCAAATTCTTGGCAAAACAGGAAATTATGATATTGTTATTACCGAAATAGGAGGAACTATTGGTGATATCGAATCCTTACCTTATGTAGAAGCAGTTCGTCAATTATTATGGGATTTAGGAAGAGAAAATGCCATTGTTATTCACTTAACACTTTTACCTTATTTACCAACTTCTGGTGAGTTAAAAACAAAACCTACACAACATTCTGTAAAAATGTTGATGCAAAGTGGTGTGAGTCCAGATGTATTGGTCTGTCGTACACAATATAATATAGGTGATGAAATAAGGAACAAATTAGCCCTATTTTGTAATGTAGAAAAACAAGCAATAATTGAGTCGATAGATGCAGAAACCATTTATGATGTACCTGGTTTAATGCTAGAAGAAGGTTTAGATAAAGTGGTGTTGAGTAAACTACATTTACCAAATAATGTAGTTTCCGATTTAAGTAAATGGAATGAATTTCTTACTAAATTTAAAAATCCTAAACACGAAATAAACATTGCATTAATAGGAAAATATGTAGAATTACATGATGCCTATAAATCAATCGTAGAAAGTACGATACATGCTGGTGCAGCTAACGATGTAAAAGTAAATATAAAATGGATTCATTCTGAAGATTTAGAAGTAGATCAAGTCCCAGATATTTTAAATGATATGCATGGCGTACTAGTTGCTCCAGGTTTTGGAAATAGGGGAATAGAAGGTAAAATTAAAGCCGTACAATATGCTAGAGAAAACAAAATTCCTTTTTTAGGTATTTGTTTAGGAATGCAAATGGCTGTCATTGAGTATTCTAGAAATATGTTAGGATTTATAGATGCTAACTCTACTGAAATGGATGCTAATACTTCGCATCCTGTAATTGATCTTATGAAAAGTCAAAAAGAAGTTACAGATAAAGGTGGTACCATGCGACTAGGAGCTTGGAAATGTAATTTAACACCAAATTCAATTGTTAGTAAAGCCTATAAAAAAGACAGCATAGAAGAACGTCATCGTCATAGATATGAGTTCAATAACGATTATTTAGCTCAATTAGAAAAGGCTGGTATGAAAGCGACAGGTATTAATCCTGAAACCAATCTAGTTGAAATTGTAGAAGTAGAAAATCATCCTTGGTTTGTTGGCGTACAATATCATCCTGAATACAAAAGTACGGTATTGAATCCGCATCCTTTATTTATTGACTTTATAAAGGCATCTTTGGAGCATTATTTAGTTGAAAATGAAAAGTAGAAAGTGAAAAGTGGAAAGTTTGGTATTCTATTTCACATTCTTTATTAATTTTTAAAAGGCTTCTTTAGAACTCTTTCATAAGTAGAAAAAGATTTTATAAAGTGACACCGTGACTTCAAGTCACGGTGTCACTACTAACCTAAATTTGACCTAAAACCAAACTTTGGAACATTGTTTGACTACTACAATCCGTTAATTAGATGTGTAAAGCTAGTATATTGGTATAACCCAAAAACTTTTAACTCATAACTTTATAAACTTTTAACTAAATCAGTATCTTTGCCCGTTATTTTTCGACAATTATTGTACTAAAAATGACATTTTGACACTAAACAAATATAAATGGAAGATAAAAAATTTGACCCGAATAGCCTGATAGGATTTTTATTAATGGGATTGATTTTAATGTGGATGTTCTACAATCAATCAAAAACTGCCAAAATTGAACAAGCTAAAAAGGAAACCGAACAACGTATCGCAGATAGTATCCAAAAAGTCAATGCTCCAGCAATTAAAGTAATTGATAGTATTCCAAATACTACGCAAACAGATACAATTGCAAAATCAAATTTTGAAAACCACTCACTAGCTTTAATCCAATCTCAATCTAAATTAGGTGCTTTTGGTTATAGTTTAGGTCTTGCATCGGCTAAAGAGCATTCCACTACAATTGAGAATGAAGTCCTAAAAATAGAAATAGATAATAAAGGTGGACAGATAAAGGAAATTTTATTAAAAGAACACAAAACTTTTGATATGAAACCTTTGTATTTGGTCAAAGATCACAACGCCAATTTACAAATTGATTTTTCTACTCAAGACAATCGCGTTTTGAGTACCAAAGACATGTACTTTGAACCTACACTAACTCAAAATGGAGTTTCTATGCGTTTAAAAGTAGCAGAAAATCGTTTTTTAGAGTTTAATTACAGCTTAAAACCCAACGATTATATGATTGATTTCAATATTCGTTCGCAAGGTTTACAAAATGTGCTAGATAGTTCTAAACCTATTGAATTAACTTGGGATTTAAAAACTTTTCATACCGAAAAGAGTATTAAATACGAAAATCAATATACCACCATGGAATATCGTACAGACGGCAATGAGTTTGACGATGTGAGTTCCATGGGGAAAGCAAAAACAGAAGAACTAGAATCTGTAGATTGGATTGCTTTTAGACAACAATTCTTTACTTCGATTTTAAATGCTGAAACACCTATCGAAAATATGAAAGTTCGTTTAAAGAACTTAGTTGACGATGAAGAAGTTGATACGATATACACCAAACAGTTTACAGCAACTATCCCTTTGATTACAAAAGGAGGTGAGTTAAACTACAATTGGAATTACTTCTACGGGCCATCGGATTATAACTTGCTAGCAACTTATAAAGGACGTAATTTAGAAAGGTCGGTAAACATGGGTTGGGGTATTTTCCATTGGATTAATCAGTATGCAATTATTCCTATTTTCAATTTATTAAAAGGTAGTAAAATTGCTTTTGGTTTGATTATTATTTTAATGACTATTGTCATACGATTAATCATGTCACCTTTAGTTTATAAATCGTACTTGTCAAGTGCTAAGATGAAGGTTTTAAGACCTGAAATGGAAGAGATTAACAAAAGATTGCCTGGTAAAGACAATGCGATGAAACGTCAACAAGAAACCATGGCTTTACAACGAAAAGCTGGAGTGAGTATGTTGTCGGGATGTATTCCTGCACTGTTACAAATGCCTGTTTTCTTTGCTTTATTTAGATTCTTCCCTTCGTGGTTTGACCTGCGTCAAAAAAGTTTTTTATGGGCGAATGACTTGTCAGCTTATGATGATGTAATCCAATTGCCATTTCATATTCCTGTATATGGAAGTCATATTAGTTTATTCCCACTTTTAGCCTCTATTGCCATATTCTTTTATATGCAAATGAGTCAAAGTCAACAAGCCAACATGCAACCACCTGCACAAGAAGGAATGCCAGATATGCAAAAAATGATGAAAATTATGCTGTATATCTCACCAGTGATGATGTTGTTTTTCTTTAACCAATATGGTAGTGGATTGAGTTTGTATTACTTTGTTTCTAACGTACTTACCTTAACAATTATGTATGTGATTAAAACATGGGTAATCGATGAAAAGAAAGTACATGCTATGGTTGAAAAGAAAAAAGCTCAAGCACCAAAGAAAAAATCAGCTTTCCGTCAACGCATTGATACTGCGATGAAACAAGCACAAGAACAACAAGAATTAAAGAGAAAAGGCGGGAAGAAATAATACAGTTGTCAGTTGTCGATTATCAGTTAACCGATTAAAACTGTTAACAAAGTTGTTTAAAAAAATAGAATAAGTAGTCTATCTTATTCTATTTTTTTATACTTTTGTAACATCATTTAAAAACAAAGAAATGGATTTTTCACAATACACAGGTTTTTTATTATTCATGTTTATCTTTACTGTTGGTTTTTGGCTATTAATTTTCGCCTTAACTTTTATAGTACCTTACTGGTTAGTAGGATCTTGGATTGACAGATTTAAAGAAAACCGTGAAAATAAAGTGAAGGCTAAAGAAGAAACTGTAACTGAAGAATCTGTTCTATAACTACATATAGTTTTACTACAGGGCATCTCTAAAAACCCTTTATTTCACTTTGTATTTTTTTAGTTTTATTTTTTTTATTTCACTATTCTTCTATTCGCTTTATT
>DQTL01000316.1 GCA_015662775.1 Lutibacter sp. | reverse complement strand
GTAAATCATTAGTAAAAGCTACATTTGAAAGATTAAAGTCATTATCAAAATCCATTTTAACCTTTTTTATGTACTTGATTTCATAATCTTCATCAATAAAACCAGAAAAGGTTTCTAGGAAAACTTTATTTTTTTCACCACGAGAAACTCGGTCTTTAACTATACCGCGGCTATTTTTACTACTGGTATATATGACACGTCCTTTTCCCCAAAAAGAAGTACTCATGTCGGTGTAAGGTGTATTGGCTTTCAGATTTTTTATTGAATATTTTGCTGCCTCTAATTGTGCATTTGAGGTGTAAGTTGCAATAAAAACAAATAAAAATAAAAAAATATTTTTAGTCATGGGGAGTTTGGTTTAAAGTGTAAAGTTACTATTTTTTATCATAATCGAAAAATAGTATTTCAAACAGCGTGCCAAACAAAAGATTTGAAAAATCAAATAAAGCAGGTCATTGTAAATTAAAACTGTTGTAGAAAAGTAATCGTAAAATTTATAAACTATCCAAAATCATCAAATCGTACGTTTTCTGGAGGTACACCAAAGTCATCGCACATTTTTTCAACTGCTTTGTTCATCAATGGAGGTCCACAGAAGTAAAATTCAATATCTTCTGGTTCATCGTGTTTTTTAAGGTATTGGTCTATAACTGCTTGGTGTACAAAACCAGTAAAACCATCACCTGGTGCATCAACATTTTCTTTTGCTTGCCAGTTGTCTTCTTCTAAAGGTTCAGATAAAACTAAGTAATATTTGAAGTTAGGGAATTGTTTTTCTAATTCTCTAAAATGCTCTGTGTAGAATAATTCCCGTTTGCTACGTCCTCCGTACCAGTAGGTTACCTTGCGGCCTGATTTTAAAGTTTTGAAAAGATGGTATAAATGCGAACGCATCGGAGCCATACCTGCTCCACCACCTACATATAACATTTCAGATTCAGATTCGTTGATAAAGAATTCTCCGTAAGGTCCCGAAACAATCACTTTATCACCAGGTTTACAGTTAAATATATAAGAAGATGCTATACCCGGATTGACATTCATCCATGCATTGGTGTTACGATCCCAAGGTGGAGTCGCAATACGAACATTAAGCATGACATTTCGTCCTTCTGCAGGGTAAGAAGCCATAGAATAGGCTCTTTCTACATTTTCTGTATTTTTCATGACTAAAGGCCATAGTCCAAATTTATCCCATTCTGTTTTGAATTTAGTTGGGTCATTAGGATGCTCAATAGGATGAGCTGTAATGTCAATATCTTCGAATTTTACTTCTGTTTTAGGAATTTCAATTTGTATGTATCCACCAGCTTTGTAATTCATGTCTTCAGGTAGTTCTACAATAAATTCTTTGATAAATGAAGACACATTGTAGTTAGACACCACCGTTGCCTCCCATTTTTTAATACCAAAGATTTCTTCAGGGATGGAAATCTCCATATCATTTTTCACTTTTACTTGACAACCTAAACGGATTCCTTCGGCAAGTTGTTTACGAGTAAAATGAGGTGTTTCTGTAGGTAAGGCTTCTCCACCACCTGAATGGACATGACATTCACATTGAACACAAGTACCACCACCACCACAAGCTGACGGTAAAAATATTTTTTCGTTACTCAATGTGTTTAAAAGTGTTGCACCGCTTTCTACTTCAATTTCTCTTTCTCCATTTATGGTAATCTTTACCTTACCAGAAGGGAGTAATTTGGCTTTTGCAACTAAAAGTACTATTACTAGAAGTATAATAACTATTAAAAAAACGATGATACTAATTAAAATGGTATTCATTATTTCTGTTTTGTTTGTTGAAACGCACTCTTTGCGTTTTTTTTAAATAAACGTTTAAAACGTTTTTAACTGCCTCTTTAAGACCAATTTATAATTCGATACCTGAAAAACTCATAAATCCTATAGCCATTAAGCCTGTAATGATAAAAGTGATTCCAATGCCTTTTAAAGGTGCTGGAATATTTGAGTAGGTAATTTTTTCTCGAATAGCCGCGATCGCTACAATTGCTAAGAACCAACCAATACCTGAGCCTAAACCATATACTGCCGATTCTCCTACGTTGGCAAAATCTTTTTGTTGCATAAACAGTGATCCTCCTAAGATGGCACAGTTTACAGCAATTAGTGGTAAGAATATACCTAAAGAATTATACAAGGATGGAGAAAAACGTTCCACTAACATTTCTACTAATTGTACCATGGATGCAATAACTGCAATAAACATAATAAAACTTAAAAAGCTTAAATCAATACTTGCTAACTCAGGGTCTAGCCAAGTTAAGGCACCAGATCTTAAAATATAGGTATCTAATAAGTAATTGACAGGCACTGTAATTAGCATGACAAAAATCACAGCAGAACCGAGTCCTACTGCAGTATTTACTTTTTTCGAAACGGCTAAATAAGAGCACATTCCAAAGAAGTAAGCAAATACCATATTCTCAATAAAGACACTCTTGATAAATAGATTTATATATTCCATAATACTTGATTTTTTGTTTATGTGTTTATTTGTTTAGAAATTATATTTTACAAATAAACAATTCTACTACTCTACAAATTATGCTTCAATTAGTTTTCTGTTTTTACTTCTTTGTATCCATATAATAAGCCCTACCACAACTAGTGCCATTGGTGATAACAACATGAATCCGTTATTTTCATATCCATATGAATATAATCCTGTTGATTCTGCTATTGTTTTTGCTTTGTGACCTAACACTTCATAACCCATTAATTTTCCTGAACCTAGTAATTCTCTAAAAAAGGCTACAATGACTAGAATAGCAGCATAACCTGCTGAATTTCCAAATCCATCTAATATGGATGCCCATGGTTTGTTTCCTAGTGCAAAAGCCTCTAAACGTCCCATAATTATACAGTTAGTAATTATCAAACCAACAAATACAGAAAGTTGTTTACTCACATCAAAAGCATAAGCTTTTAATACTTGATCAACTATAATCACCAATGAGGCAACGATTACCAATTGTACGATAATACGAATACGATTAGGAATTAAGTTTCTAAGTAAAGAAACGATAAGGTTACTAAAGACCAGTACAAATACTACAGCTATTGCCATGACAATGGCTGGTTTAAGTTGTACGGTAATCGCTAATGCCGAACAAATACCCAATACTTGAACTGTTACGGGATTATTGTCATTAAGCGGGTCGGTTAATAATTTTATATTCTTTGGTGAGAATAATTGATTTTCTTCTGACATGAGAGTTTATGTTTTATTTTACTTTGCCATGCTGAACTTGTTACAGCATCTTTTGAAATATTAATTATACATGTTTTTACGTTTTTTCAAAAGTTCCTGAACTAAATTCAGGAAGACGAGTTTCAATATATGTTTCTGTTCTTAATTATTTTCAAAATAAGGTAGATAACGTCTTAATCTTTCTTCTACCATAATAGTTAACTTATCAGAGGTTACGGTTCCACCTGAAATGGCATCGACTCCATGTTTATCATCTGCTTTCGAGCCTCCTTTTACAGTACGTACTGACACAAAACTATTGTCAGAGAAATCACCAGTTGTTTTTAAAAACTGTTCTCCAATGTATTGTTCTTCAAACCACGACTCTCTGATTTCCGCACCTAAACCAGGCGTTTCAGCAGCATGGTCAAATACACATCCTACGATAGTGTTTTCATCTGCATCAATTGCAAAATAACCCCAAATAGAATCCCATAAACCATTTCCATGTAAAGGAATTACATAAGTCGTTTTTCCATCAATTTCTGCTAAATAAATAGGATAGCGTTGCTCGTCTGGATCTTTCTTAATTTCGTTTTTAAGATTGATATTAAAAGCTTTTACTACAGGATTTTCATCAATTGTACCATCAGATTTTAAGGTCAATTCTTGCTTAATAAAGTCACTATAAACATTACCTGCGTTCTCACGGCTTTCATCTACTCCGATAGTTGATAAGATACTTTGCATCTTTTCATTTCGTACGTTTTCGTCCTGTAAAGGCTTTAAACTAGTAGCGGTAAAAGCCAATAAACCTGCGACAACAGTTACCATAATAACGGCAAAAGTTAAGGTGTATGCATTGCTATTGGTATTCATAATATATTTGTTTTTATGGACGTTAGATTTTATCTTAAGCCTTTAGTCTTGATTTTTCTAATCTATTTTTTCTTTGTTTGATATTGCCTTTAATGATATAATGGTCAATTAGCGGTGCAAATACATTCATCAATAAAATAGCCATCATCATTCCTTCTGGGTAGGCACCATTAAATACGCGAACCAAAATAGCAATCATTCCTATTAAGAATCCGTATATCCACATACCTTTTGATGTTTGTGTCGCAGTGACTGGGTCAGTTGCCATAAATACAGCTCCAAATAAGAAACCACCTACCATTAAATGTTGCCACCACGGGAATTCCATTAAGCTATTTAATCCCCATAGATTGAATAATAATGCGGTTACCGCACCACCAACAACAGTAGCTAACATAATACGCCAATTGGCAATTCCAGTAAAAAACAAGAAACCAGCTCCTAGAAGAATCATTAAAACAGAGGTTTCTCCAACAGAACCAGGCATATAACCTATAAACATATCCATAACACTTAAACCAGCTTCTTTTCCTGATGCTAAAGTTCCCAAGACTGTTTCGCCCGAAACACCATCTGTAATAGCTGCATCAGCTACCCAAACCGTATCACCACTCATGCTTCCTGCATAGGAGAAAAAAGCAAAGGCTCTTGCAACAAGTGCCGGATTTAAAATATTCATTCCTGTTCCACCAAAGGCTTCTTTACCAATGATAACTGCAAAAATTACAGAAATTGCTAGCATCCATAACGGCAGGTCGATTGGCATTATTAGTGGAATTAATAATCCACTTACCAAATAACCTTCATTTACAGCATGACCTCTAAAAATGGCGAAAGCAAATTCGATACTTAAACCAACGGCGTAAGAAACTACGACCATAGGCAGAAAACGAATAGCTCCAAACCCAAATAATTCCCAAAATCCTTTTTCGATTCCTAATTGTGAAAAATGTTGAAAACCAATATTCCAAATACCAAAAAGAGTAACAGGAATAAGAGCAAAAACGACCACAATCATGATTCGTTTTAAATCAATTCCATCTCGTATATGTGCTCCACTTTTTGTTGTGTGATTGGGAACAAAAAGAAAAGTATCAATCCCAAAAAATGCAGGACCATATTTTTCGTATTTACCGCCTTTTTTGTAATGAGGGCGGAATTTTTCCATTATGTTGTTTATAAATTGCATTAGCCTACTTCTTTTATCATTAAGTCTAATCCTTCTCTTATTATTTCTTGTGCTTCGATTTTAGAGGAACTTACAAAATCGATAAGGGCAAAATCTTCGGGTGCTACTTCATAAATACCTAGCTCTTCCATTTTTTCAATATCACTAATAAGAGTTGCTTTTAGTAATTGCATTGGGTAGATGTCCATCGGAAAAACTTTTTCCATTTCGTCGGTCATTACCATGGCACGAGGTTCACCATTTATATTGGTGTCTAAATCGTATTCTTTATTAGGTGTTAACCAAGAAAAGAAAGTACGAGATATACTTTTTAATTTGTTTTGTGTGAATGGCATCCAACCAAAGAATGTATAATGTTCACCTTCTGGAATTACAGATATTAAGGTGTTGTAAAAACTTAAAAAGTTGTTTTTACGCACCCATTTTCCTGAAAGAACATCACCATTTATTATACGCATTTCATGTACAGCACTTGTGATACATTTATCGTATAGATGATCTATTTTAACGCCTTGTTTGGTTTTGATATAACGAGGTTCTTCAACTTCGCTACCCGCAAATGCTACTATTCGAGTGGTATTATAATGACCTGTAGAAAATAATCGACCTATTATGGCAACATCTTGTGGACTGATTGTCCATATTTTCTCACCCTGATTAATGGGGTCTATTTTATTGATTTGTACACCTACATTTCCTGCAGGATGTTTTCCAAATACCTTGTGAATCTCAACATTCTTAATGTTGTTGAAAAAGCTATTTTTATTTCCATCAACAGAAAGATGTACTTTTCCTTCTGTTAGTTTAGAAATGGCATCTATTCCTATTTGAAAGTCTTCTTCCATTCCTTGCATAGCAAATACTTCATCAATCGCTAACGGAACAGTAGAAAAGCTAGATATAAAAATTGCTTTCGGACTATCATCAGGATTTACAATAACATCATATGGACGTTGTATGAAATACGGAAAACAACCAGCCTCGGATAAAAACTCTTTTATATCAGCGGTGTTTAAATCACTTGGGTCTTTTTTTTCAAAATCTTTGTAAACATCTTTTGGGTCAGCTTTAATCTGAATGTCTAAAATTTTTCTCTTAGCTCCTCTAGTAATCGCTAGAATCTCTCCACTAACAGGTGAAGCAAATTTTACCTTTTCATTCATTTTAGAATAGAATAAAATATCTCCGGCCTGAACTTTATTTCCTACCTTTACAGTTAGTTTTGGCGTAACGCCATGAAAATCAGTTGGTTTTATTCCGTAAATTGCGGTTCGTGGCAAATCAAAAACTTCTTTTTTTGCTGTGCCTTTTAGCTTAATATCTAAGCCTTTTTTGATACGAATATCGTTTGACATATGGATGTCTTAATTTGGTTATTCAAAATATTTGCAAATGTAAACATTTTGGTATTTTTTCTTTCATAATATAAATCATTTTTAAAAAAAAACTTAAAAAATATGTAGTTTTGCATTGGTTTATTACAATATTCATAATGAACAAGAGACTACCAAAGAAATTTCAGACCTTTTTAACACACATTCACAAGTGGCGTTACAGGCACATTACTGAAACTCAGTTTGTTTTTATTTTAGCCGTTGCTGTTGGGCTTCTAGCAGGTTTGGGTGTTGTTTTATTAAAGAATCTCACGCATTTTATTCAAGACTTATTTGAAAGGCGTTTTATTGTTGATTACCATACTGCTTTATATTTTGTTTTTCCAATTATTGGTTTGCTACTACTTTTTTTTATTAGAAAGTATATATTAAAAAAACCATTAACACATGCTATTCCGAGTACTTTGTATGCAATTTCTAAAAAGAAAGGGATTATTGAACGCTATAAAATGTATTATGCACTTTTATTAGCACCTATAACTGCTGGTTTTGGAGGTTCAGTTGGTTTACAAGGACCTGCAGTGAGTGCTGGAGCAGCTTTGGGTTCTAACTTAGCTCAAGTCTTTCATATGGATATAAAAACCAGGATGTTATTGATAGGATGTGCATCTGCAGGTGCCATGGCTGCTATGTTTAAAGCACCTATTGCTGCCATAGTATTCGCTGTAGAAATTTTCAGTTTAGAATTGGCATTTACTTCCTTAATACCTCTTTTATTAGCCTCAGTTTCTGCTGTTATAACTTCTTATTTCTTTAGGGGAACAGATGTGTTGTTTAGTTTTGATTTAAAAGATACTTTTCAAATAGGTGATATTGGTTTTTATATATTATTAGGTCTTGGTAGTGGATTAGCCTCTATTTATTTTTCTAAAATTTATTTTGCAATAACTAATTTTTTCAAGAAAATTGACAATCCCGTTAAAAGATTGGTAATTGGAGGTACGACAATTGGCTTGTTACTTTATTTGATACCACCTTTATATGGAGAAGGTTATGCTTTAATTAATAATCTATTACACGGTAATGAACTTGCTATTTTTGAAAACTCTTTGGCAAACTCTTATACAGATAATATATGGGTTGTCGTGGGTCTATTATTAGGAGTTACACTATTTAAAGCCATTGCAATGACTACTACTTTTGCAGCTGGTGGTGTGGGTGGAATTTTTATTCCAACCTTAGTGATGGGAAGTGCTATGGGAAATGTCTATGCTAAAATAATTAATAATCTTGGTTTTGGTTTTTCTGTGTCAGAATCTAATTTTACATTGATTGGCATGACTGGCTTGATGGCGGGTGTTTTACATGCTCCACTAACGGCTATTTTTTTAATTGCAGAAATTACAGGTGGTTACGAACTATTTGTTCCCCTGATGTTAGTAGCGGCAATTTCTTTTGCTATAACAAAACATTTTGTGTCTCATTCTATTTATACTTCTGAATTGGCGAAAAAAGGGGAGTTGTTAACTCATGATAAAGATAAAAATGTGATTATGATGATGGATTTTAACAAATTAATTGAGACAAATTTTGTCACACTTACTGCAGATCAAACATTGGGCAATATGCTTAGAAAAGCAGTTGCCAAATCAAGTAGAAATATTTTCCCTGTAATTGGAAAAGAAGGAGACTTTTTAGGTGTGGTTTTGTTAGATGATATTAGGGATATTATGTTTAAGAAAAAATTGTACAAGAAAATGAATGTTAGACAATTTATGCATGCAGCTCCTGAACTAATTGATTATGATTTAGATGATGGACACAGTGTTATGCGTAAATTTAAAGAAAGTGGTGCGTGGAATTTACCTGTGATAAAAGAGGGTAAGTATTTTGGGTTTATTTCTCGTTCTAAATTATTGACAGCTTATCGTAATAAGTTGATTGAGGTGAGTTTGTAGGGTTTGAAAGATTCAAGACTCAAGAGACAAGCTCAAGACGCACGATTGATTTGATTACAATTTGAAACACAAGTTTGTTTACTAGTTTTTTATGTATTCTACAGAAATTTTGGCCGCCAAAATCACATTATTTTTCACCAGTTCAATATTAGATTCTAAACTCTTTCCTTTAGTAAGTTCTTTTACTTTTGCCAATAAAAATGGTGTACTTTCTTTTCCTTTAATACCTAGTTTGTTTTGTTCGATGATGGCTTGATCAATTGCTTTTGTCATGACATCAAAATCAAGAGCACTTTCTTTAGGAATTGGATTTGCTATGATAACACCACCTTCTAGATTTAAATTCCATTTTGCTTTTAGTAGGTCGGCAATTTCTTTAGGATTTTTCATTTTATAATCTACTTTAAAACCACTTTTACGTGTGTAAAAAGCAGGTAATTCATCGGTTTGATAGCCTAACACAGGAACGCCTAGGGTTTCTAGATATTCTAAAGTCAATTCTAAATCTAATATGGCTTTTATACCTGCACAAACTACAGCAACATTTGTTTTGGCAAGTTCTTGTAGGTCTGCTGATATATCAAAAGTTTCTGTTGCTCCTCTATGAACACCACCAATACCACCTGTTGCAAATACTCTAATACCTGCTTTGTCAGCCGCAATCATGGTAGCGGCAACTGTTGTGGCACCTGTTAGTTTTTTTGCTAGCACATATGGGATATCTCTACGACTAGTTTTGGTTACTTTTAAACCTTCTTTAGCTAGAAATGTGAGTTCGACTTTAGTTAATCCTATTTTTATTTTCCCATTAATCAGGGCAATAGTTGCAGGAACTGCTCCATTTTTTCGCACTTCTTCCTCTAACATTAAAGCTGTTTCTAGATTTTTAGGATAAGGCATTCCATGTGAAATGATGGTGGATTCTAGAGCAACAACGGCTTGGTTGTTATCTAATGCTTTTTGTACTTCGGGATGTATGTTAAGGTAATTCATTTTCTTATAAATCGTTTACAATTTTATTTAAGTTCGCTACATTCATTTTGGGTGAGACAGCAGCATTGTGTTGTACATTGATACTTGCACTTGCCATACCGTGTAGAGCCATTTTTTGAATATCCATATCAAGAGCATCTGCATAGATAATCCCTGATACAAATGAATCACCTGCACCTATGGTATTTTCTATTTTGGTTGGAATGGTTTTATGCTGTGAAACACCTGTATCATCACCGTAAATAACACCATCTTTTCCTAGTGTAATAAATACTTTTTTTACTCCTATATTTAGAAAGTAGTTGACTAATTTTTCATTATTATTGCTTTTTAAATCAATTCCAGAAAGCATTTGAGCTTCTAATAGATTGGTTTTTAGAATATACAAAGACGACAGTATGTTTTTTGCACGAAGCGATTTTTTCCCAGAAACCGTATCTAAAACTATTTTGGAATTGGTGTTTTCTTTTGCAACTTTTTCTAATATATTGGCAGGAAAATTAGTTTCTAAAACCAAATAGTCTGACTGCGAAATTGTTTTAATTTTAGAGTGAATCAATTCAGCATTTAATTTCGTATAAATATCCATAGCAGAAATCCCCAATGCTAAATCATTCTGACAGTCCATAATGGCGATAAAAGTTCCTGCATTTTCATTTTTTAAAAACAAACTAGCATCAATATTTATACCCAAATCTTTACAGGATTTGATAAGAAATTCACTTAAAGGATCATCGCCAAAAACACTAATAAGGTTGATTTTAAAACCCAATCGGTGTAAATTCTCAGCAATATTTCGTCCAACGCCACCTGCGGAGGTTTTGGAAGTACCGATATTGGCATCGCCATAAATAAGTTTATGATCTGTAAACCCAGTTATATCAACATTTGAAGCTCCTAAAACGGATATTGTCTTGTTTAGTCCCACACGTTCTAAATTTTTGATAAATTTACAAGATAAAATTTACAAATAACAAATCTTAAATTACAAATAACAAAAGTTGGGAGTTACTAGTCAAAATTGACTCATATTTCGTTGACATTTAAAACTCTTAACTGTAGTTAACATAAATAATTACAATGAACAAATTTGAAAGTATTTTTCGTGTCAAACATCCAATAATCGGGATGATTCATGTGCAAGCACTACCTGGAACACCTAATTATCAAGGAGATAGTAACTTTGTTATTGATAAAGCTTTGCAAGAAGCTCGCCTTTATAAACAATTAGGAATTGATGCATTAATGCTAGAAAACATGCATGATGTTCCCTATCAAAAAAATGGAGTAGGAGCTGAGATTACAAGTATGATGACTTTAATTGCTTCTACTATAAAACAAGAAACAAAATTACCTTTAGGAATTCAAATCTTAGCAGGAGCAAATAAAGAAGCTTTAGCCGTTGCCAAAGCGGCACAATTAGAATTTATAAGAGCCGAAGGCTTTGTTTTTGGGCATGTGGCTGATGAAGGTTATATTGACAGTCAAGCGGCTGATTTATTACGATACAGAAAACAAATTGATGCAGCCCATATTGCTGTTTTTACCGACATTAAGAAGAAACATAGTTCACATGCAATAACCGCTGATGTTAACCTTGTAGAAACAGCTCATGCAGCTGAATTTTTCCTATCAGATGGATTGATTATCACAGGCAAACAAACAGGATTTGAAACAGATATAGATGAAATAAAGGCTGTAAAGTCACATACAAATTTACCTGTGATTATTGGTTCGGGTATATCAATTGATAACGTTGCAGCGTATTTGCCTATTTCAGATGCTATGATAGTTGGTTCTTATTTTAAAAAAGATGGATTTTGGAAAAATGACTTAGAAGCATCAAGAATTAAGGGATTTATGGCAAAAGTTAATGAATTAAGACAAAAGACTTAAGACTGCTTCGCTGAAAGAAATAAGATAGCCAACAGATATATTTAGATTAAAGCTTTTATAGATAATACAAAAAAGACATTATAAGTGATTTCCTTTTTTGTATTTTTGTTGCTATTGAAAATTATAATATTGAGATACCTCTCGACTCCGCTCGAGGTACGCTAGAATATTAATTGATTTATATGTGGTCATCGAGTGGAGCCGAGATGACTATCACAAACACAAACTAATGAAAATTGAAGTATCAAACGGAGAAATAGTTGACAAACTCACTATTATTGAGATTAAGCTCAAACACATAAAAGATTCTGAAAAACGCAAGAATTTACAGAATGAATATGAGGTTTTAGATGCGGCTGTTGCTCAGATCATCAAAAAAGATCACGAATATTACAAAGAGCTTTTAAAAATAAATCAAGAATTGTGGGATATCGAAGATACTTGCCGGGATTTAGAACGAGCTAAAGATTTTGGAGCGGAATTCATTAAAACAACGCGATCGGTATATTTCACTAATGATAAACGTTCGGCGGTGAAAAAACAAATTAATGAGTTGACAGGTTCTAATTTGGTTGAAGAGAAATCGTATCAAAAATACGATTAGTTTTTGTGACAAAAGACCAATAGAAGCACTGTATTCCTAAACTAGCTTAAGAGTTCATAGAGCTGTTGACTAAGATGAATAGGAGCATATGCCAACAGATTCCGAATCAAATTCGGAATGACAGCTCAATATGAAGTTAGACCTTATTCGAAGACAACTTTACACTTTTAAACTTTGAACTTTCAACCTAAGAACATACTAGTAATTAGATTCTCAGCCATGGGCGATGTGGTTTTGAGCGTTCCAGTAATTCAAAGTTTACTTAAAAAATATCCTGATACACATATTACGGTATTGACAAATTCTTTCTTTCATCCTTTTTTTGAAGGAATCCCAAACTTGACTTTGTTTCCTGTTGATTTAAAAGGGAAACACAAAGGCTTTTTTGGTTTAAGAAAATTAGTAAATGAATTAACTTCACAACAAAGGTTTGATGCAGTTATTGATTTGCATTCGGTTATTCGTACTTGGATGATTGGCTTATTCTTTAAATTAAAAGGAATACTTGTTTTTCGTATTGATAAAGGTAGAACCGAAAAGAAAGCTTTTATACAAGGAAATAAAAAAGAGAGTTTACCGCATACTACTCAAAGGTATTATGATGTTTTTCAACAAGCTGGTTTTGATTTTAAGTTAGATAAAAGTCTTTTAAACACAAGAAAAGATTCTGATTTTAGCGTGAATAAACACATTAAATCAGAAAACATTTCAATAGGAATCGCTCCTTTTGCAGCCCATAAAAGTAAGCAATGGGGTTTGGACAAAATTGAGGCATTAATTGAACAGATTAACCAACACTATAAAGTGCATTTTTATTTATTTGGTGGTGGAAAAGAGGAAGTAGATCAGTTAAATAAACTAGCTAGTAAATTTGAAAATACAAGCAATTTAGCAGGAAGTTTTAAGCTAGTACAAGAGTTAAACCTACTCAAACATTTAGATGTTTTACTAGCCATGGACTCAGGAAATATGCATATTGCTACATTGTTGGGTATTCCTGTAATTTCTATTTGGGGTGGCACACATGCTGCTATTGGTTTTAGTGCTTTATACCAACCAGAAGAAAACAGTATTCAAATAGCAATGGATAAACTTCCATGCCGACCTTGTTCGGTTTTTGGAACAAACGATTGTAATCTTAAAGAAACTCCTTTTGCTTGTATGACGCAGATTACTCCTAGTTTGGTCATAGAACGATTGCAAGACTTACAAATACTTTCCTAAAAGGAAATGACTAGAAAACAAGATGGCTATTCCCTTTTTTTAAATTAATTTTCACTCAAGTTTATAAAACCAACATCTTAACCTTTTTCAGTGATAATTGTCTGAGTAGGGAAAGCAAAGTTTAATCCTTCTTTATTAAATCTTTCTAAAATTAAACTGTTGATAGCATTGGGTGCTTCGTACCAATAATTTTCTTTCGTTTTTATAAAATACATAAATCGAATATTGAGAGAAAAGTCTCCAAAAGATTCAAAATAAACAACACAAGGTGTGGAAGTATAATCACTTTCAGTATCAATATTTTTAAGAATTTCTATTCCTTTTTGAATATCTTTATGTGAAGTCTCATAGGTTAAGCCTAAAACCATTTCTACTTTTCTTGTAGGTTCTGAGGTAACGTTTTCAATATAAGTATCTGTAAATTTTTTATTGGGTATGGTTACAATTCTTCCAGCAAGGGTTTTAAGTTTGGTACTACGTAAACCTATATCGGTAACAAACCCATCAAACCCATCTATTTGTATGCGATCTTTTATTTTAAAAGGTTTGTCTATAAAAACACTAACACCTCCAAATAAATTGGCAACTGTATCTTTAGCAGCCATTGCAAAAGCCAAACCACCTAAACCTAGCCCAGCAAGTAAGGCACCTACATCATAACCTGCGTTATTTAAGCCAATGACAATGGCAAGTGTCCAGATAATTACTTTTAAACTTTTTCTAAATACAGGTAAAAGTTGATCGTCTAGGTCGCTACTTGATTTTTTTACAATAGGCGTAAGGTACTGTAGTATCAAAGCATCAATCACTCTAACGAGAAACCAAAAAACAATAAAAGTAATGGCAAAATAAAATGATTTGTCAAGAAAATCCTCAAAGCCTTTAGTTAAGTTTAAATAATTGGGACCATACCAAAAACCACTTAATACGATTAAAGATACG
Source organism: Lutibacter sp. (assembly GCA_015662775.1). GTDB lineage: Bacteria > Bacteroidota > Bacteroidia > Flavobacteriales > Flavobacteriaceae > DQTL01. Next base: position 5,985 of record DQTL01000316.1, on the reverse strand, counting down.
ATAGGCTCTTCAATTTTATCGACGATTAAATGGTCTAAATCTGTTTTTGTTTTTTGAGTATACTTTTTAATAACATTTTTAAAAACCCAATAAACAATTTTAGAAAGAATAATTGATGCGAAAATTATCAATAAAGAAACACCCCATTCCGAAATCGTATTTCCATAAAATGTCCTGTTAAAAAAATCACTCATAACTTGTTTGTATTTAGAAATGCAAAATTAGAAAAAATGTCTTTTAAACTGGAGTAATTTTCTGGAATTACCTTTTTTGTATTTTTTTGTAAAAATAATTAATCAAAGAAACAAGTATTAAATTAGCTTTGTAAAGTAATCTTAGGCTAAGATACCAATAATTGGTATATTTGAGCAAAATATATCGAAAATGAACAAAAACACATGAAAGTGTAAATATTTGAAATCGAAAACCATTTTTTTTGATTAAATTTTGTCATTTTTTTTTGCCTAAATTTGCCTACTATATCGATAAAACCCATTAAAACGAGGTTTTATCTTAACAGTAAACCCAAAATTATCCAATTCGGAATAGCTATGCTTGACTCTCACTCTTGAATAGAATTATGAGGAATAAAAAACTATCAATTCAAAATTTCATTTCCAACCTCAACCACATTTTCAATAATATGTTTTAATTGTTTATGTGTAAATTCTGGATCTAGAATAACATAACGTAAATAAACAGTTCCGTGTATACGAGAATAGTTGAAAATTATTTTCCCTTCTTTAAAGATGGTTTCTCTGATGTTTTTATTGAGTTTGTTGAGCTCTTGAACTGATTTACCTTCTTGTAAGAATCTAAAGAGTACAATACCTGACTGGGGTTCTTGGTAGAGTTCTAATTCATTAGTCTTCTTAACTGTTTCGGCGAGGAAAATCGACGCATCACGAAGTTTTTCAACATGTTTAGCTAAACCAATATCTCCTTTATATTTCCATTGCAACCAAAGTTTAAAAGCATCGGGTCGTCTGCCACCACGTAAAGATTTTTGACCTAGATCAAAGTCATAGCCATCTTCGTGGAAAAGATAACCAGCATCTACATTAAAAGCTTTATTTAATGAGCCTTTTTCTTTTGTAAGGAAAGAGGATGTAGATAAAGACATGCCCATTACTTTATGGAAATTCCAACTGACAGAGTCTGCATTTTCAATTCCTTTTAGTCTTGCTTTTTCTCTTTCAGAAAACAAAAGAGCCCCACCATAAGCGGCATCTACATGAAACCACATTTTGTGTTCTTTGGCAATTTTAGCTAAATTTTGTAATGGATCGTAGGTTCCTGAAATGGTTGTGCCTGCAATACCTATAAGCATTAATGGGTGTCTTCCTTTTTCTTTTTCAATGCGAATGGCTTTATTTAAGGAGTCAATATGAATTGTGGCATCTGCATTTGATTTTATTTTCACTAAAGATTCAATACCAAAGCCTAAAAAATTTACTCCTTTTGTAAAGGAATAATGTGCTTGTTCCGATACGAATATCGAAAAAGGTTTTACACCAAATAAGCCTTTTTGTTTTGCATGTTCTAAATAATTTTGTCTGGCTAAAAACAAGGCATTCATGTTAGACATACTGCCACCTGCCGTAAAAACGCCATCACCTTTGTCTTTTCCCCAAACTCTTTTTCCTAGATTGCTAATGACTTCTTTTTCTATTAAACTAAAAACAGGAGCTACTTCATAGGTGTACATGGAAGTATTGAGCATAGCAATAATAATATCTGCCAAAAATGAAATGGGTTGTGTTTTTCCAAACATCTGATTCATAAAAAACGGATGATCAGTGATAACACTATGGCTGATTACTTGCTCAAGTATTTTTATTATTTCAGAACTAGAAACACCTTTGAATTGCGTTTTTATGGGGAATATCTTTTGTAAATCAGTCGGACTGTAGGCTTTTCTTAATTGTAAATTTTCTTTGGGTTTATTGAGAATCCCATTTTTTACGTAATCTAAAACGTAGTGTACTAATTCGTCAAATTGCTTGTCCATGATTAGGTTTTGTTTGTAACAAAAGTAGAAATAAAAACCTAGATTAATGTAGTTTCCTTATGCAATTTAATTAATGTTTTTGTTAGAATAATTTTTTCAAAAAAAGAATGTATAGTACATTTGTAACTTGTCAAAAAAAGTATAAATGCCAAAGTCTACTAAAAATATTCTTTATAACCAATTGATTATAGGTTCTCTATTGGTGTTTTTTGCTATATATAATCTAGTTTTGTATAAAAATGGAAGCTTTGTTAAAAAGCAAGTGCTTTCGGAAACTGCTATAATGGGACAACAAATATGGCAAGACAACAATTGTACGGCATGTCATCAGTTTTATGGTTTGGGTGGCTATTTAGGTCCTGATTTGACCAATGTTATTTCAGATACTACAAAAGGTGAGATTTATATTAGAAATATAATCAATGCAGGTGTTAAAGCCATGCCCAAGTATCATTTTTCAGAACAAGAAATAAATCAATTAATCGCTTATTTTAAAGCCATTGATCAAACAGGTTATTTCCCAAATAGGAAAGTAAAAGAGAGTAATTACGGTTGGGTTGATGTTGTTTTAAAAGATTCTATTAGGTGATAAAATATGAATAAATACGCAATCTATTTTTTGGTGCTAGCTTTAATTTCACTTTTTATAAGTGGGTTAGTTGGTGTATTATCTAGCTTTCAATATATATATCCTAATTTATTAAAAGAGAGTTTGCATTTTGCCAAACTTCGACCTATACACGTAGTTTCCTCTGTTTCATGGATTATTTTGGCAGCAACAGGAATCATATATTTTTTCCTTTCTACACATACAAAAACAAAATTATTTTCAGGTAAACTAGCAGGTTTTCATTTTTATTTGTTTTTAGCTATTGGTCTAAGTATTTATTTGTCAATTTTATTTGGAAAAATAGGAGGTAGGGAGTTTTTTGTTTTTGCACCTTTATTGATAATTCCTATTTTATTGGGTTGGTTGCTTTTTGCTTTTAATTATTTTAAAAGTGTACGGCAAAAGATAGTTAATTGGCCGGTCTATTATTGGATGTGGGGAACTGGAATTGCGTTTATGGTCTTTCACCTTTCTGAAGCGCATCTTTGGTTAATTCCTTCTTTTAGAGAAAATTATATTAGAGACTTAGTCATTCAATGGAAATCAGTAGGTTCATTTGTTGGCTCTTGGAATCAATTGGTTTATGGAATTTCTATTTATTTAATGACGAAAATTAAAGGCGATAAAAAATTAGCACATGGTAAACTGGTCTTTTTCTTTTATTTTTTAGGCCTAGCCAACTTGATGTTTGGTTGGGCACATCACACCTATATTATTCCTACACAATCTTGGGTACGAATTGTTGCTTACGTGATAAGTATGACAGAATGGGTTATTTTATTTCACATAATTTACAGCTTTATTAAATCTTTACCCAGAGAAAAACGAAAAGCAAACAGTATGGCATTTCGATTTTTAGTAGCAGCTGATATTTGGGTTTTTCTCAATTTAATTTTAGCATTGCTCATGTCAATTCCCGCCATTAATTACTTTACACATGGTACGCATATTACGGTGGCACATACCATGGGAACCATGATAGGTATTAATAGCATGATATTATTAGCGGCTATTGGTTATATTATTAGCGTATCGCAACCTTTGTTTCAAATACGAAAAAGAGTAATTTTTGCCTATAAATTATTGAATGCTTCTTTGTTTTTATTTTTAATAACCTTTGTAGTTGCTGGTATTGCACGTAGTAAATGGATGTATGCCAATCAAGGAGCAAGTTTTGGTGAAATGCAAACTAGTTTGCACGCTGTTTATGTAGGAATGGTGATAACAGGTTTATTGGTGTTTGTTGGCTTGTTAATTTTAATTGTTGAAGCGATTCAAACTTTGGTAACTTTTGTAAATAAATCTTAGAGATATAGATAGCCTCCTATTGGTGCGTAGTTTAATTTCAACGTCTAATGTAAGAATAGTAAAGAATTAAATATACTCTAATTTTTAATTGAAACACTAATATCAAATTTTGTTCAAAGTACGGTAAAATAATTGACAAAGTCAAGTTTTAATACATCAAATTTTAAATAAACTCCTTGTCTAAAAAGCAAAAAGGGTTCATTATATTACAAAAGCCTTCGAGATATTACAAAAGCCTTCGAGTTCAAGTAATTTTTTCTTTTGTGCTATTCCTCCTGCATATCATACGAGTTTTCCATCACTACCAATAATACGATGACAAGGAACTATTATTGAAATTGCATTTTCACTTCAAACCTCACTTTTTCTTTTACTTCTGTGAATGAAATCTTACATCGAACTCAGGTTAGTAAGTTCATCAGTTGAGTCAAAAATATGGATGTTTTGATCTTTTTCTACATAAATAAGCAAGGCGTCTAGCTCAGGATGCTTTAGCAAAAAGGCTTTTGTCTTTTCAAAACCCATCACCATAAAAGCGGTGGCATAAGCATCTACATCGGCACAATCTAAGGTTGAAATAACACTAGCACTGAGCAAGTCATTTTGTAGGGTATAACCTGTTTTAGGATTAATGGTATGCACATATTTTTTTCCGTTTTCATCAATTCTAAATTTTCTATAATTACCAGAAGTAGCCATAGATTGATTGTTGAGCTCTAGAGTCGTTTCTATGGCACGTGTTCCATCAGTCAAAGGTTTTTCAATACCTACTTTCCATAGTTTATGATTGGAATTTACACCACGTACCCGTATTTCTCCACCAATTTCTACCATATAATTAATGATATTTTTACTTTCAAAAAATACGCCTATTACATCTACGGCATAGCCTTTAGCTATAGCATTAAAATCGAAAAATAGGTCTTTATCTTCTTTATTAATATAATGATTTGATAGCTTAGTTTTATCAAATCCTATATGTTTCATCAATGTTTTAATGCTGCTTGAATCGAGTTTTTTAAGTTCCTTTCCAGGACCAAAACCCCAAGCATTAACCAAATTTCCTACAGTTGGGTCAAAAGCTCCGTTTGTTTCTGTAAAGATTCTTTTGGCTTTACGATAGACTTTTTCGAAATGAAAATCGGTCATTACCATGCTGTCACCTTTATTTATTTTTGAAATAATAGAGTTAGAATGATACGTTGAAAGCGAGTTGTTGATTACAGAAAATAAACTATCTATGGATTGACTATAATTGGTGTTGTTTTTATATTTAATAGAAAAAGTGGTTCCTAAAGCATTTCCTTGTAAATGGGTATAGTTTATTTCTTTTTTACAGGAATTTAAAACAAAAAGCACAATGATAAGAGAGATACCTAAACGCATAAAAATAATTATTTTTTAGAATTGTAATCTGTTATAATCTTATTGACAATCTCTTCTGTAAGTTCAAAACCTGGCAGTAATGGATAGCCTTCCCAACGTACGATTCCATCAGGGTCAATGAGTACAGTATGAGGTATGCCTTTTACTTTAAAAGTATTCTTTGTTCTTTTTTTCGTGTCTGTGGCTTGATGATAATCTATTTTTGCGTTGAAGGCTCTTAACTTTGTTTCCGTTTCATCACTTAAACCAATTACTACCAAATCAGTATTAAATTGTTGGTGTAAATTATTTAAATCAGGAATAATTTTTCTGCAAGGGGCACACCATGTTGCCCAAAAATCAATTAATACAAACTTTCCTTGCGTACTTGGTTCATCTGTTAACCAGGTTTCAACAATAAGTTCGGGTGTTTTTTTATTGATAAATGATTTTGCCCAGAGTTTCTTTTTTCCTTGAGCATTGCCAAAAGTAAAAGAAAGAACCAAAGTTATAAAAAGAAGTTTCTTCATCATTTGATTATTATATTAAGATATATGGCTAAAATACTATTTTTAAAATGAACTATTTAAGACCGTTGCAATATTATAAACCTGAGTTCGACCTAAGCTTTACTATACAGAATGCAAAGAAGAGGTGAGATTTGAAGAATAAATTTTAAGGAATAACGAGT
>DQTL01000029.1 GCA_015662775.1 Lutibacter sp. | reverse complement strand
GATTTGATGAACATGAATATAAAACCGATAATTGCTAATACGGGTAAAATAAATTGTATGTTTTCCATAACTTGAATTAGTTGTTTAGATAATAATTTCTATAAATTGGCTGCAAAAGTAGTGAAATTCTGTAAGATAGCAATAAAAAAAATGATTATGAGACTTTTGTTAGTTGTTAAATATCATGGAATCCTAAAAATTTCTGTTAAAGTGATATAAATCAGTTTTGAAGTACAAGTAAAGTGTCTATCTTTGTCAATTAAATTTATTTAAGATTAATTAAACACAACAATATGAAAGTAACTGTAGTAGGAGCAGGTAACGTTGGGGCAACTTGTGCCGATGTACTCGCTCAAAAAGATGTAGCAAATGAAGTTGTATTACTAGATATCAAAGAAAACTATGCTGAAGGTAAAGCATTAGATATTTGGGAATCATCTGCCGTAAATTATTATGACACTAGAGTTGTTGGTTCTACCAATGATTATTCAAAAACTGCAGGATCTGATGTAGTCGTTATAACTTCTGGTATCCCAAGAAGACCAGGCATGTCTCGTGACGATTTAATTGCAACGAATGCAAAAATTGTAAAAATTGTTACGGAACAAGTCATTGAACATTCACCAGAAGCAATTATTATTATTGTTTCTAATCCATTAGATGTAATGACTTATGCAGCTTACTTAACTGCAAAAAAACCAGCAACTAAAGTGTTTGGTATGGCTGGTGTTTTAGACACCGCTAGATTCCGTGCTTTCTTAGCTACAGAATTAGAGTGTTCTCCAAAAGACATTCAAGCTTTATTATTGGGTGGTCATGGTGACACAATGGTACCATTACCTCGTTATACAACAGTTGCTGGAATTCCTGTAACTGAATTATTAGATGAAGCGACCATAGATGCAATCGTAACCCGAACTAAAAAAGGTGGTGGTGAGATTGTCAATTTATTAGGAACTTCTGGATGGTATGCTCCAGGTGCTGCTGCTGCTCAAATGGTAGAAGCTATTTTAAAAGACTCTAAACGTATTTTCCCAGTTTGTGCCATGCTCGATGGTGAATACGGAATGAAAAACATCGCCTTAGGTGTTCCAGTAAAATTAGGAAGAAATGGTATTGAGGAAATTATTGAACTCAAACTAAACGATTCCGAAAAAGCATTGATGAAAGAATCAGCAGGTCATGTAAGAAGCGTTATGGAAGCTTTAGATAAAATGAAATTATTTTAGTCGTAAATAAATAAACAATTTATTTATACCAACCCATCTATATATATAGGTGGGTTTTTTAGTTTAATACGTTTTAGGTAACAAGATTAACTTCCATTTCTAAAGTAACACCAAATTTTTCTTTAACACTATTTTGAATAAAATGAGCTAAAGATAAAATTCCTTTCCCAGTTGCATTTCCATAATTCACCAAAACAAGTGCTTGTTTTTCATGCACTCCAGCGTCCCCAATTCGTTTTCCTTTATAACCACATTGATCAACCAACCAACCTGCAGCCAGTTTTACTAATTCTGAATTTTGCATTCTGGATTTTGAATTTGGTTGTAACTCATAAACTGGATAATTTGGAATAGTAGGAAATCTTTCATGTAAGTCTTTAAATTTATTAATTGAAATTATTGGATTTTTAAAAAAACTACCACTATTTCCTATCTTTTTGGGATCAGGTAACTTTTCTTCTCGAATACAAATAACTGCATTTGCAATCTCTTTTATCGTTGGATTATTTATTTCTTTTTCCGTTAGCTTTGTTTGGATAGCTCCATAAGCTACATTTTTTTTATGATTTGTCGTACTCAATTTAAAGACAACCGAAGTAACTACAGTTTTTCCTTTGAGTTCTTTTTTAAAAATAGACTCTCGGTATCCAAACTGACACTCTTTGTTTAAAAGTATTTGTTTTTTATTTGTAGCAATATCAATATAATGCACCTTTTCAATTACATCTTTTACTTCTACGCCATAAGCTCCAATGTTTTGTATGGGAGAAGTACCAACATTTCCAGGGATTAAAGCTAAATTTTCTACTCCACCAAAACCATTTTCTAAACACCATAGTACAAATTCATGCCAATTTTCACCTGCTTGCACTTGCACCCAAACCTGTTGTTTATCTTGTTTGATAATTTCTTTTCCTTTTGTATCTATATGGATGACTAATTTTTCAATATCATTGAGTAACAACATATTACTTCCGCCGCCTATCAATAAAAAATCCTTTTCTACTGCAATAATTTTGGATAAATCAGTAGTTGAATGTATGGAAACAAATCTTTTGGCCTTGACATCAATACCAAAGGTGTTGTAGGGTTTTAGTGCTATGTTTTTTTGAATGTTTATTTGTTTATTTGTTTATTTGTTGAGACGTTGCAGTGCAACATCTTTACATCTCTTTTGAAGTACTGAGTATCATCAAAGTTTTTTCTTTACGAATAAACCTTTAATGCCTTTTTCAAAATTTCAACTGCTCTAACTAGTTTTTCTTGTTTCAGCACATACGCTATTCGTATTTGGTTTTTACCTGCTCCCTGTGTAGAATAAAAACCACTAGCTGGTGCAACCATAACTGTTTCTCCGTTATCGTTAAACACCTCGAGCAACCACTGAGCAAAATCATCTGAATCTGTAACTGGTAGTTCGGCTACACAATAGAAAGCTCCTTTGGGACTAGATACTTTTACGCCTGGCACTTTCTGCAACTCTTTAATTAGTATATTTCTTCTTTGTTCGTATTCTTCATTGACTTCTACAAAATAAGAATTTGGTGTGTCTAAAGCCGCTTCACTTGCAATTTGCGCATAAGTCGGAGGACTTAATCTTGCTTGTGCAAATTTTAATGCTGTTGCCATGACTTCTTTGTTTTTGGAAACAATACAACCAATTCTTGCACCACACATACTATATCTTTTAGAAACCGAATCAATCATAATAGCATGTTGTTCCAAACCTGTTTCTTGCATTACCGAATGATGTGTTAACCCATCATAGACAAATTCTCTATACACTTCATCGGCAATTAGAAACAAATCGTGTTTTAACACCAATGCTTTTAGCTTTTTTATTTCCTCTTCTGAATATAAATAACCTGTTGGGTTTCCAGGGTTGCAAATGATTATTGCTTTTGTTTTAGGCGTAATTAAACTTTCAAATTCTTCAATTGGAGGCAATGCAAACGCATCATTAATCGAAGAAATCACTGGAACAACTGTCACACCACTAGCTGTAGCAAAACCATTATAATTAGCATAAAAAGGTTCGGGTATAATTACCTCATCACCTACATCTGTAATACTTCCCATAGTGAAAAGTAGTGCTTCTGAACCGCCTGTAGTAACTAATATATCATTATGATTTACAATAATATCATGTTTTTT
>DQTL01000142.1 GCA_015662775.1 Lutibacter sp. | reverse complement strand
GTTCTTGAAGTTAATTTCCCTTAATTTAAATGTTGCATTGAAATTTTGCACTCTATGACTTTAAGCTTAATTTTATTATGCTTTTATTACTTTAATAGTTGCAATCAAAGTCAAACTGGAGCCAATTTTGAACAAAAAAGATTTATCGGAAGCTGATATTAAGGCAAAGTTTATTACACCTGCTATTTTAAAAAGCGGTTGGGATGAACATACTCAAATAGGTAGAGAAATCTATTTTACCGATGGACGAATATATGTCAAAGGAAAACTTACAACAAGAGGTAAAAGAAAATTTGTTGATTATATTCTTTTTTATAAGCCAAATATCCCTATAGCTATCATTGAAGCAAAAGACAATAAACACTCTTTAAAAAGCGGTATTCAACAAGCCTTAGATTATGCTGATATTTTAGATGTTCCTTTTGTATTTAGTAGCAATGGTGATGGTTTCTATTTTCATGATAAAACAGCAACAGATGGAAAAATTGAACAAGAGCTGTCGTTAAACAATTTTCCAAGTCCAAATGAGCTTTGGGAAAAATACAAAAAATACAAAGGGATTGAAAATAAACAAGAAGAAAAAATCATTTCACAAGACTATTTTCATGATGGAACTTCTAAAAAACCAAGATATTACCAACAAATAGCGATAAATAGAACAGTTGAAGCCATTACTAAAGGACAAAAGCGGATAATGCTGGTAATGGCAACTGGAACAGGAAAAACTTATACCGCTTTTCAGATTATTTACAGACTTTGGAAAAGTGGAGCAAAAAAACGGATACTTTTTCTTGCAGATAGAACTGCATTGATTGATCAAACAGCAAGAAAAGATTTTGCCCCTTTTAAAGAAGCAATGACAATTATTAAAAACAGACAAATTGATACTGCTTACAATATCTATTTGGCTCTCTATCAAGGTTTATCAGACAGCAAAAGTGAAGATGCCTATAAAAAATTTAGCCAAGATTTTTTTGATTTGGTTATAGTAGATGAGTGCCATAGAGGTAGTGCAAAAGAGGATAGCAAATGGCGTAAAATTTTAGAATATTTCAAAAATGCTACTCATATTGGACTTACTGCTACACCAAAAGAGACAACTGAGGTTTCAAATATTGACTATTTTGGAGAACCAATATATACCTATTCACTAAAACAAGGAATTGATGATGGTTTTCTTGCACCATATAAAGTTATAAAAGTAACATTAGATATTGATGCTGAAGGTTGGAGACCACCAAAAGGATTTTTAGATAAAGATGGAAATCTGGTTGAAGATAGAATATATAACCGAACTGATTTTGATAAAAATATTGTAATTGATGAAAGAAGAGAGTTAGTAGCCAAAAAGATTACAGAGTTTCTAAAAGGTTTCGATCGTTTTGCAAAGACCATTGTTTTTTGTGTAGATATTGAGCATGCAGAAGGTATGAGAACTGCTTTAGCTAATGCCAACGCTGATCTGTTTAAAGAAAATAGTAAATATGTTATGCAAATTACAGGCGATAATGAGGAAGGTAAAAGAGAGCTAGATAGTTTTATAAATCCAAATGAAACTTATCCGGTTATTGCTACAACTTCAAAACTGATGACAACCGGTGTTGATGCTCAAACCTGCAAACTCATTGTTTTAGATAGCAATATCGGATCTATGACAGAATTTAAACAGATCATTGGTAGAGGAACTAGAATAAATGAGGAATATGGGAAAACCTATTTTACCATTATGGATTTTCGTAATGTTACAGATCTATTTGCAGACCCTTCATTTGACGGAGAACCCGTAATGATAAAAGAGGTAAAAGAGGAAGATGATTTATCGGAAGCTGATGATGAAACGACTGATGAGCCTACTACATCCTATCCAGCGGAAATCAAAGGTGGTGAAGAAATAATTTCCGACCCCAAATCAAAACATTATGTAAATGGCATAGATGTAAATATCATCAATGAACGGGTTCAATATCTTGACACTAATGGTAAAGTTATTACAGAAAGCCTAAAAGATTATACAAAAAAGAGTATGTTAAAACAATTTAGAAGTTTAGATGAGTTTTTAAACAGATGGAACAGTGCAGATAAAAAAGAGGCGATTATAAGAGAGCTGGAAAATCAAGGAATCTTTTTTGATGCTCTCCAAGAAGAGGTAGGTAAAGATTTTGATCCTTTTGATTTGATTTGTCATATTGCATATGATGCAAAACCGTTAACAAGAAAAGAGAGAGCAAACAGAGTTAAAAAGCGTAATTACTTTGAGAAATATGGAGAAAAAGCACAATTAGTGTTACAAAAGCTACTGGAAAAATATGCAGATGACGGACTTTTAACAATTGAAAGCACAGAAGTATTAAAATTAGACCCGCTAAATAAATTGGGAACTCCGCTCGAACTGATAAAAGCATTTGGTTCTAAACAAAAATATCTTGAAGCAGTAAAAGAGTTAGAAAAAAAACTTTACGAGGTAGCATAATATGGCAAATGTAAGTGCAGTAATAAATAGCATTAGAAATATAATGAGACAAGATCGTGGAATATCCGGAGATGCTCAACGATTGGAACAACTTGGTTGGATGCTTTTTTTAAAAATCATTGACGATAAAGACCAAGAACTTGAAATCATAAAAGATGATTACGAATCGGTAATCCCTGAAAAATTTCAATGGCGAAATTGGGCTGCTGATCCCGAAGGCATTACAGGTGATGAACTTTTAGACTTTATAGATAGCAATGCCCACGCGAACATTGGACTTTTTGCAACATTAAGGGAACTCACAAACACCAAAAACCCCAAACGTGCCGCAATCGTAAGAGAGGTTTTTGAAGGCTCTAACAACTATATGAAGTCCGGCTACGAAATGCGAAAAGTCATCAATAAACTAAACGAGATAGACTTTAACAATTCGAAAGATAAGCATATTTTCGGTGATATTTATGAAAACATTTTACAAGAACTTAGAGATGCTGGAAATAAAGGTGAATACTACACACCAAGAGCCATTACGCAACTAATGACCCAAATGACTGATCCAAAATTGGGTGAAAAGGTGCTTGACCCAGCCGCTGGAACGGGCGGGTTTTTAACTTCGGCAATTGATCATATACGAACAAACTATGTTAAAACCGTTGATGATGAGCATATTTTACAAAAAAGCATTACCGGCTGGGAGTTAAAACCTGTTGCTTATGTTTTAGGGCTTACAAACTTGATTTTACACGAAATAGATCTGCCCGATTATATCTATAAAGATAGTCTAAAAACCGAATACAACAGCATTAGCAGAAAAGATCAAGTAGATGTCATCTTAGCTAATCCACCTTTTGGTGCCACTATTGCCGATGGTGTTGAAACAAACTTTCCCACTACCTATCGCACCAAAGAATCTGCTGATCTGTTTGTCGTATTGATGCTACAACTTTTAAAACCAAAAGGACGGGCTGCCATAGTTTTACCCGATGGCTCAATAACTGGCGATGGCATAAAGGCAAGAATCAGAGAAAAACTTTTAACCGAATGCAACTTACACACCATTATACGCTTACCGCAAAGCACCTTTTTTCCAGCAACCGTAAGTACAAATTTGCTCTTTTTTGAAAAAGGAAGCCCGACCAAAGAGATTTGGTATTACGAACACCGCTTACCCGAAGGGCAAAAATCATATAGCAAAACAAAACCTATACGTTTTGAAGAGTTTAAACCTCTCATTGAATGGTGGAATAACCGCAAAGAGAGTGAAGTAGCTTGGAAAGTCAATATTGAAGAGCTGAAAAACTGGGATTTGGATATTAAAAATCCAAATGTTGTTAAAATCGAGATAGGTAATCCTAAAGAATACTTAAAACTTTTTAAAGAAAATGAAGGCAAATTTGAAAATTTTTTGGATGAAATCATTGAGGATTTAGAAGTTAATCATTCTGTTCTTAATAATATTTTATCAAATCATAAATATCTTTTTAAAAATTCAGAAGTTGTCAAACAACTCAAACAATCCATACTACAAGAAGCCATACAAGGCAAACTGACCGAAGATTGGCGAAAACAAAATCCTAATGTAGAACCTGCAAGCGAACTGTTAAAACGGATAAAAGCAGAAAAAGAAAAATTGATTAAAGAGAAAAAAATACGCAAAGAAAAACCGCTTCCGCCAATTACCAAAGAGGAAATTCCTTTTGAATTACCGGAAAAATGGATTTGGTGTAGGTTTAAAGAAATAGTTAATTTTCAGTTAGGAAAAACACCATCATCAAAGCAAACAAGCTATTGGACAAATGGAACTATTGATTGGTTAAATATTAGTGATATGGTTGATGGTGGATTCATTTACAAAACTAGTAAAAAAATCACAGAAAAAGCTGTTAAGGATGTTTTTAAAACTCAGAGTATTGTTCCTATTGACACCTTATTAATGAGTTTTAAATTAACAGTTGGTAAAGTCTCAATAAATAAAATACCTTTATTTCATAATGAAGCAATAATTTCAATTTATCCATACACTGGTGTGTTACAATCATTTTTGTTTAATGTTTTACCAGTTGTTACAAACTTATCTGTATCAAAAAAAGTTTTAATGGGACAAACTTTTAATTCTACATCACTTGCAAATATGGTATTTCCTTTACCACCAAAGGAAGAGCAAAAAGCCATAGTAGAAAAAGTAGAATCCTTGATGCAAAAAGTATCGGCAATGGAAGATGAGATAAAAAAGAGTGAAGAAAATGCACAAATGCTTATGCAAGCAGTATTAAAAGAGGCGTTTTAGTATTTTGGGGCTAATCGCCCATTTTGTTCTATTTTATTCCTTTTTATTCCTCAACTTTAACAAAAATATTATTTTCATATATAATCGGCATAAATATGAAAACAAGGTATAACAATTACTATGAATTCCATTTCGCTATCAGATATTCAAAGAAATTGGCATAAGTTAAATGATTTTGATATTGTAGAACTTGTTGATAAAAAGAGAAAAAAGTTTGTTGAGAAGTTGATTGAAGATAAAAAAATGAGTAAATTAGAGTTATTAAAAATTTCTGGCATTATAGATTCAAACAATACAACAACAAAAGAATCTTTAAGAGATGAAAGATTAACAAAATATACTCATTTTTTGACAGATTCAATAAGACTGAACTTTAAATTACTCTACCATATCTATCATTCTGTTGATATTAAATGCATTTAATAGTAAAATAGCAGATATATTAAATGC
>DQTL01000014.1 GCA_015662775.1 Lutibacter sp. | reverse complement strand
TATTCCGTTCGTTGATGTTGTTGGTAATGCAGTTAAAGTATCGCCATCGCAAATAGCAGTAACAGCATCAAAAGTAGGTGTTACTTTTTGATTTATCACAACATCCATAGAACTTACATCTGTACAAGCCTCATTAGTTACTGTGTATGAAATGGTTACATTCCCATCGGTAATAGTAGTTAAATTTCCGTTGGCATCAATAGTAGCAATAGAATTATCAGAAGATGACCAAATTCCTCCAGAATCTCCACTACTAGAAAAAGTTGCAGAATCTCCTTCACATAATTTCAAACAAGTCATTTTTGCAAGTATTTTTGCATTTAAATTACGCCATGAACCAAGATAGAAATCTGAAAATTGATCAAAAATTAAAAAATAATTTGGCACACCATCAGTAGAATATCTAACAAAATAATTTCTAGTTCCTGATTGAACTTTAGTACCATCTTTGGTTATTAGAAAAGTATCATTTTCTTGTATATTCATGCAAGAAACAAAAGCATCAACATCTATAATAGCAATAAGATCATTCCAATCTGCAACCACATAGTTTGTGCCTAATTCTTGTTGTATGTTAGTTAAATAATCAGATGTCTCTGTATAAGTGTTTGATGTAAGGATTAAATTACTTTCGCAGGTATAATTACTCCATATAATACCAGAATTTGGTAATGGATTCACCGTAATAGTCATTTGTACAGTACTGGCATTTTGATTAGAATCTGGGGTAAAAGTGTACGTTGTTGTTATTAGGTTATCTATAGCAGGAGACCAAGTTCCTGTAATATTATTAATAGAGGTATTAGGTAGTGGATTTAAGGTTTCTCCAGAACAAATAGGAGGAACTTGAGAAAAAGTAGGAACTGTAGGGCACTCTAAACCACCATCAATAATAGACCAAGCGTCATCATTTATTAAGCGTGTTCTAGCATCTTCTGCTGAACAATATTTACTATTTCCACCACTAAAAGGCACATTATTATTATGTAAGTTATCTTCCCAACCTATTAATAAAGCGTCATAGTTTGCTGTAGATAGTGTTACATTTTTAAACATGTATGTAGCGTTCGTTAAATTTGAAATATTCCAATCACCGATATTTTGATCAAAAGAAATAGATGAAAGGAACATACTATCAAATCTTTGAACGTTACCAACATCCCAATTATCAAGAGGCTGATTGAATACACGATTTACTTGAAACATGTAATTCATACGTGTAACATTTGAAACATCCCAATTATTTAAAGGCTGATTAAATTCTTTTGCAACACTAAAAAGAAAGGACATGTCAACAACATTAGATGTGTCCCAATCATCTATGGGTTGATTAAATTTATAGGCGCTTTGAAACATTCCACTCATATCTATTACGTTACTTGTTACCCAATTATTTAAAGGTTGGTTAAAACTTCTTGCATCAGAAAACATAGTATACATATTCTGTACATTTGAAACATCCCAGTTATTGATATTTTGATTAAAGGCCGTCGCAGAAAACATGCTTTGCATATGAGTAACATTAGAAACATTCCAATTATTAAGGGGTTGGTTAAATCTATCAGCACTAGAAAATAGAGCTCCCATATTTTGTACATTACTAACATCCCAATGGTTGATATTTTCGTTCATAACATCAGCTCCAGTGAACATAAAACTCATATCGCTAACAACAGATAAGTCTGGAGCATCAGAAGCATTAACATGCAAATTTTTACAGCCTGCAAAAGCTCCTGCCATAGAAGTCCAAATTTGATTACCCCATTGATCTACAGATAATATTTTTCTTCTATCACCACCGCCATAAAAATATATAATAGGAAATACACCTCTAATTCTAATTGTATATATTCCTGAAGTATTGAAATTATGAGTTACATTACCTGTTAGTCCAAATTGATCAAATATACCATCATTATTCCAATCTACATCGTAATTATATGTTGCTCCAGAGTAAGTAGGTATGGTAAATTCGGTATCGCTTGATGAACCAGTATTATCCGTTTTTATAGTGATTACGAAGTCGTCTAAACTTAGTACAGCACACCCTAAACCACCATCAATAATAGACCAAGTATCATCATTTATTAAGCGTGTTCTAGCATCTTCTGCTGAACAATATTTACTATTTCCTCCGCTAAAAGGCACATTATTATTGTGTAAGTTACCTTCCCAACCTATTAATAAAGCGTCATAATTTGCTGTAGATAATGTTACGTTTTTAAACATATCAGTAGCATCAGTTAAACTAGAAATATTCCAACCATCAATATTTTGATCAAAGGAAGTACAATTTTCAAACATATTACTCATATTTTGTATGTTTGATGTATCCCAAGCGTTTAAGTCTTCATTAAGAATAGAGCAGCCTCTAAACATTCCGTTTGAATTAATAGTATTTGACAAATCCGGGTTATCATTAGTATTAAGCTCAAGATTACTACATCCAAAAAAAGCATTTTCCATTGAAGACCATGTTTGATCTCCCCAATGATTAATAGTTATTATTTTTTCTTTAT
>DQTL01000049.1 GCA_015662775.1 Lutibacter sp. | reverse complement strand
TCTTTTTCTGTTGACAAAATAGGAACCATTGATTACTTTTCCATGTTTAAAAGGGAGTAGCATAGTTTTGTGTTTGCAGCAAAAATAGGAAACATTATTGTAACATACAAGTTTGTAACATGCAAGTTTGTAACATTTGCTAGTGTAAGTTTAATGATTTAGAATAGCTGATGACAGTCTATAAACTATATTTTTATTAAACAGGAATTCTATAAAACCCATAATCAACAGCTAAAAATTTATTCGTTTCGTAAAAATAATTAGCCATTTGTAAAGCATTATTTTTAGAGTTTTTATCTGCTCTTAATCTGCACCATTCAGGCATAAATTCATTTTGATATTCAAAATAAGTATTTGTTTCTTGAATGACATCGTATAAGTCTGTTAAATCGTCAGCGTCGTTTACTTTAACATAAAAATTTGAACCATAACTAACAACACATTTTTCTCCCATTGGTTCACCTAAAAAATTAGTGCAAAATTCCGTATCCATTGTGTAATGAACATAGTCAATAATGGAACTTAATTCTAAATCTTGCATAAATTTCGTTATTTTAATACAGTTGCTTTCTGTATTTAATTTAACGACTATATGCTTGTATTTATAATTAGAAGGTTTTACAATTTCGTAATCGTAGGTTTTATCAAAATAATCTTTTGACTCTATTAATGATGTGATTAAAAAATCACTATTAATGGTGTCAGAAGCAAGAAGAATATATTCATTTGACATCTCACCAATTGAGACTTGTTCATCGTGATAATATCTAAAATCTACAAAATTACATGTAACTGTTGGTTCATTAGACTCATTTTCCCTACATGATGATATAACGAATAAACTTGTTAAAAGAACTAATGCTATTTGAGCTTTTGTGTTCATTTTTCACCAAATTATAAATTGTTTTTTTTCTAATAAGTACTAGTCATATTCTCATCAACCTGAATAATAAAATCTGCTTTAGCATTTTCTTTATTAAACTTCTTTACATCAGAAACAGATTCTGTAGTAATGGTTAAAATTTTCAATTCAGGACGATATTTTTTCAAATACCACATAATACCTTCATAGTCATTAGAATGATAAGCGCCATTGTAATGAATCATCAAGTGTCTTTTCTTTAGATTTTCAAGAATAAAATGAGCCATAGTTGCATCTTTTATAGCTTGTGCTTTTGGCATATTTTGTTTCATTTTCTCAGGCATATGATTCATGTGTTCCATATTGGTCATGGCTACATAACTAGCCAAAGTGGCATCATAGGGAAAAGGCAAAGGAGCAATCCAATCTTTTTCTTTATTTGGAAGTGTGTCCAAAGCTTCAAAACCACCTTTAAAAACCATACTGGCATATCGTCTAGGTACATTACAGGCACAAACATCTAATTTATTGTCTTTAGCAAAATCAACCAGAGGTTTGTAATCCGTTTTATAATTTCCCCATAAGCGTGCAAGAGTATCTAAAGCTTTTTGGTTAATTTTACCTTCTAAATAGGAATTTATTTCATTTTGATTATCACTTTCTAACATTTCAAAACCTAAAACTAATTTACGTTTTTCATTCATGTCTTTTGTGAATTCGTATTGCAACCAATGTGAAATTGGGTTATTATGGAATTCGCCAAATAAAACAACATCTGCTTTTTTAGCTTGTTTTAATAATTTTTTATAAGATGTTTTTTTGCCCTTAGCGTTATACAGCTTATAAGCGGGTTTCTTTTGAGCTTGTACATTTATGATAAACAGAAAGGAAAGGAAAAGTGTGCTAAATAGTTTCATATAAAATAATTATTAAGTTAAATCAATAGTTAGTGTCAGCAAATTTATAACTTTGTAGGGATTTTTACATTTAAAATTCAATATTTAAAATTTAACACTAAGAAACGCAGATGAAATACCTACCAATTGACAGTCAACTTTTCGTGAAAAACAGAAAGAAATTCGCAAAAAAAATGAAATCAAATTCATTAGCAATATTTAATTCTAATGATATTTACCCAGTAAGTGCCGATAGCACCTTACCTTTTGCTCAACACAGAGATATATTCTACTTGTCAGGAGTAGATCAAGAAGAAAGTGTACTTGTCATTTATCCAGATGCTCCTAAAGAGGAACATAGAGAAATTTTATTTTTAAAAGAAACGAATGAGCATATTGCGGTTTGGGAAGGAGAAAAGTTAACAAAAGAAATGGCTTTTAAAACAGCAGGGATTAAGTCTGTATTCTGGTTACAAGATATGGATAAAGTGTTGTTTGAAATAATGACGCAAGCCGAAAATGTGTATGTCAACACAAATGAACATTACCGTGCTAATATAGAAACTGAAACTAGAGAAGCAAGATTTGTAAAAAAATTAAAAAATCAATATCCAGGGCATACCTATTTACGTAGTCAACCTATTTTACAAAGATTGCGTTCTGTTAAGGAAGCGGAAGAGATTGCCTTAATACAAAAAGCCTGTAAAATTACAGAAGGCGGATTCAAACGAATTTTAGGTTTTGTAAAGCCAGGCGTTTGG
The DNA here is from genome assembly GCA_015662775.1 of Lutibacter sp. Classification (GTDB taxonomy): domain Bacteria; phylum Bacteroidota; class Bacteroidia; order Flavobacteriales; family Flavobacteriaceae; genus DQTL01. The sequence goes on along the minus strand of DQTL01000049.1, from coordinate 2,318 downwards.
GAACATGAAATCGAAGCAGAGTTTACACACGAATTTATTAAAAATCGTTCTAACGGTTTTGCCTATACACCGATTATTGCCAGTGGAAATAATGCCAATGTGTTGCATTATATTGAAAACAACCAAGAGTGCAAAGCAGGAGACATAATCCTTATGGATGTTGGAGCTTCTTATGCTAACTATTCCTCTGATATGACTAGAATGGTTCCAGTTTCTGGAAAATTTACAGAACGTCAAAAAGAAGTGTATAACGCAGTTTTACGTGTCAAAGATAAAGCAGCTAAAATGTTAATTCCAGGGACTATTTGGGCAGCATATCATATAGAAGTAGGCAAACTAATGACAGAAGAGCTATTAGGTTTAGGCTTATTAACTAAGGATGATGTTAAGAATGAAGATCCGAAATGGCCTGCTTATAAAAAGTATTTCATGCATGGAACATCACATCATATGGGCTTAGATACACATGATTATGGTATACTTACAGAACCTATGCAAGCAGGAATGGTCTTTACAGTAGAACCAGGAATTTATATTCCAGAGGAAGGATTTGGAATTCGTATAGAAGACGATTATGTAATCCAAGAAAAAGGAGAACCCTTTAACTTAATGGCTGGAATTCCTATAACAGTTGAGGAGATTGAAGCTTTGATGAAATAAAATAGTAAACAAACTCAACTAACCCTGCAAGGGTTTCAAACCCTTGCAGGGTTAAATTAGTATACGTGAAAAATACAATCAATTGGCAAGACTTCTCGAAAGTAGATATCAGAGTAGGAACTATACTTGCTGCTAAATTCTTCAAAGAAGCAAAAAATCCATCTTACATACTACAAATAGATTTTGGTGAATTAGGAATTAAAAAGTCATCAGCACAACTAACCAAATTGTACACACCAAAAGATTTATTAGGAAAACAAATTGTAGCTGTTGTAAACTTTCCACCCAAACAAATTGCTAATATGATGAGTGAATGTTTGGTGTTAGGAGCAGTTGCAGATGATGGAGAAGTAACATTACTAAAAACAGAACAAACAACTACAAATGGTTTACGAATAGGTTGATTTAAAAATGTGATAATAATGTAAACAATCCACATTCAACTACACAAATCAACAACTACACAAAATAACAATTAATTAAAACGACCGCCATCCTTGAGCTATCAATTCCATTTTTTGATTAGAACGTGTTATTAAATGTATGCCTTCTGTTTTATCAGTCATGTGACCGATAACAGTAAAATTCGGATTTGCTTGTATCTTATCATAATCCTTTTGAGCTATGGTAAAGAGTAATTCGTAATCTTCACCACTACTAAGAGCAATGGTTGTGTGTTCTAATTCAAATTCTTCTAGAGTTGAAATCACTTGCGGATCTAATGGAATTTTTTCTTCAAATAGATTACACCCAACATTTGATTGTTCGCATAAATGCAGTATTTCAGAAGAAAGTCCATCTGAAATATCAATCATTGCAGTTGGTTTTACACCTAAGTCTTTAAATAATCCAACAACATCTTTTCTAGCTTCTGGTTTTAGTTGGCGTTCAACTATATACGCATATTTTGATAAATCGGGTTGACTATTAGGATCTAATTGAAAAACTTGTTTTTCTCTTTCAAGTACTTGTAAACCCATATATGCTCCAGCTAAATCACCAGTAACGACTAATAAATCATTGGATTTTGCACCATTTCTATAGACAATATCTTCTTTGTTTGCCTCGCCGATTGCAGTGATACTTATCAATAAACCTTTAGTTGATGAGGTAGTATCACCACCTATTAAATCTACTTGGTAGGTGTCACAAGCCAATTTGATACCTGCATATAATTCTTCAATAGCTTCAGTCGGAAAACGATTAGAAACAGCAATAGAAACAGTTATTTGTTTTGCAGCTGCATTCATTGCATATACATCAGAGAGGTTTACAATAACTGATTTGTAACCTAGATGTTTAAGAGGCATATAGCCCAAATCGAAATGTACACCTTCTATTAATAAATCGGTGGTGATAACAGATTGCTTATTGGTTTTGTCTAGGACAGCAGCATCATCTCCAACACCTTTTACCGTATTTTTATGGTAAATTTTAAAGTCTTTAGTGAGTTGTTTTATTAATCCAAATTCTCCTAATTTATCAAGAGGTGTATTAGATTCGTTGTTGTTTTTTGGCATTTTTTAAAACTTATTTTAGGAAGCAAAAATACAAATGTTATCCAATACGCAATGCTTACTTTGTTTAAACCTGAGTTCGACCTAAGCTTTGTTTACAGTTTGAATGAATTTTTAATCAATTCGAAGTTATATTTTTGA
>DQTL01000028.1 GCA_015662775.1 Lutibacter sp. | reverse complement strand
TTTCTATTATTTTTATTTTTAAACCGAAAAGTAATTTTGTATTTAACTGCTACTTTTCATATACCAAACGTTGTGTTTCATACCAAAACGAGCCAACCGCACATTTTACACATTTATTTTTTTGCCAATCCTCAATATCCAATGCTAAAAAATAAAAGAGTAAAATTTTTCCACCGCATACCGAATATTCAAATAAAAAGTTTAAATTTGTCAATAAATGACAAGTCTAATGAAAGTAACTTTTGGAGAATATATTAGAGAGTTGAGAAATCTAAACGGGTTGACTTTAACTCAACTTGCCGCAAAACTTGACTTGGATAGTGCTAATCTAAGTAAAATCGAAAACGGAAAACGAGACTTTGACGAAAAACGACTTTTAAAATTAGCAAAAGTATTCAAGTTAAACATCAAGGAACTCAAAAAGGAATTTGTGAGCGACCAAATAGCAAAACAAATTTATGAATGTGATTGCACAAAAGAAATGCTTGTTGTTGCGGAAGAAAAAGCAGAATACAGAAGACAATTAAATAATCAATATAAAAAAGCAAAAGCCATATGAAAATAGTATCATTTTTTTCAGGAGCAGGTGGTTTAGACCTTGGATTTCAAAAAGCAGGGTTTGATATTATTTGGGCAAATGAATATGACAAAGAAATTTGGGAAACGTATGAAAAAAACCACCCTAAAACAATTCTTGATAAAAGAAGTATTGTAAATATTCCAGCAGATGAAGTTCCAGAATGTGACGGTATTATTGGTGGACCACCTTGTCAAAGTTGGAGTGAAGCAGGTGCGGCCAGAGGAATTAAAGATAAAAGAGGTCAATTATTCTATGATTTCATACGAATTTTAGAAGCGAAACAACCAAAATTCTTTTTAGCAGAAAACGTAAGTGGAATGCTTATTAATAAACACAGTGAGGCTTTAGAAGGAATTAAAGAACTTTTTAGAAATACAGGAATTGGATATAATCTTTCATTCCAAATGTTAAATGCATCTGATTATAATGTTCCTCAAGACAGAAAAAGAGTATTCTTTATTGGAATTAGAAAAGATTTGAATTTTAAATTTGAATTTCCAAATATTAAATTTCCTAAATTAACATTAGAAAATGCAATTTCAGATTTAAAAGAAGGTGTTTTACCTGCAAAAGAATACAATAAAACTAACGGAAGTGATTGTACAATAACAAATCACGAATATATGATTGGTAGTTTTTCGTCTATGTTTATGTCAAGAAATCGTGTAAGAAGTTGGGACGAACAATCATTCACAATTCAAGCAGGTGGACGACACGCACCAATTCATCCACAAGCACCAAAAATGAAATTTATAGAACAAAATATTAGAGTTTTTGTTCCAGGAAAAGAGCATTTATATAGAAGATTAAGTGTTAGAGAATGTGCAAGAATACAAACATTTCCAGATGATTTTACTTTTCATTATACAAATGTGCCAGCAGGTTATAAAATGATTGGAAATGCAGTTCCAGTAAACTTAGCAAAGTTTTTAGCAGAAAATATAAAAGCACAATTAACAGCAAATGTATCTAAACAAGAAAAATCAGAGATTAAGGAAGTTGAAAAAATAAGTGTAGCAGTATGACAAATATCTTAGAAGCAGTTTACAATATCGTAAACCAAAATGATTTCAAAATTCGTGCTTTATATTCAGGTAGAAATAGAGCAAATAGTATGGGTGAAGCACTTGAGAAATATATCAAAGATGCTTTTGCCGATACATTTGATTTAGAAAGTGAGGTAGAACGAATGAAAGTTTATAATCAAAAATTTTCTTGGTTAGGTTCTCAAAATAATCCACCTGATATTATGATAAAAGGTGGTGATGCAATTGAAGTTAAGAAAACTCAAAGTGCAAAAAGCAGTTTGGCACTGAATAGCAGTTATCCAAAGGCAGATTTAAGACACACAAGTCCAATGATTACAAAGGAATGTAAAGAATGTGAGGAATGGATTGTTAAAGATTTGATTTATTGTGTTGGTCACACAACCGATACCGAATTAAAATCTCTTTGGGTTGTTTATGGAAATATCTTTGCTGCCAAACATGAAACTTATCAGAGAATTAAAGACACTATTTCAGATGGAATTAAAACAATTCCAGACGTAGTTTTCTCTGAAACGAAAGAATTAGGCAGAGTAAATCAAGTTGATCCATTAGGAATTACAAACCTCAGAATTAGAGGAATGTGGCAAATTGAAAATCCAAGAAAAGTATTTGACTATTTGCATAAATCTGAAAATAAGGAATTTGAATTGGTTTGTATAATTCCAATTGAAAAATACAACTCGTTTAGCAAGGAAAGTAGAAACAAAATTGAAGGAATTAAGGTTAAAGGCTTTGATATTTTGGAAGTTGAAGTAAAAGACCCAAACAATCCTGCAAAACTGATAAAATGTAAATTAATAACATACGAACATAATGAATAGCCAACGCATAAGCCATACACATTTGCAATTCGCTCAATGCCAACAGCACAAGGCAAAAATTGCAAAAGAGTATGTCTTGCCTACGCTATCAGCAGAACGTGAAAATAAAGTACGAAAACACAACAAAATGTAAACGTAAT
>DQTL01000115.1 GCA_015662775.1 Lutibacter sp. | reverse complement strand
CCAAATAAACATTCATCAATTTTACAATTTTGTATTAATGTATTATTTGCTTCAACAATTTTTACTCCTGCATCTAAACGATCAGGAGAATCTCCAGAATTAGTAATATGCAAATTTTTAATGGTAACATTATCTGCTTTTATAAAAAGAACAGACTCATTTCCCATACCAGAAATAGTAGCTTTTCCACCACCATCAATTACTACATTTGGTACTTCTATAGTTGCTGGACCTGTATAAAAACCTGGTTTTAAATTTAATGTATCTCCTGGTTTTAAATTTTTTAAAAGTGTTTTTAAAAATATTTGATCCTTATTTTCTTCAACAGGAGTAATTTTGGTTAATAGCCCATAAGTTTCTTCTTTTTCTTGAGAAAAAGAAATTAAGTGTAGTAGAACTATTAATATAAAAAGATATTTTTTCAAAATGAAAATTATTTAGTTAGTAAATGTATAAATTCTCAATTTAAATAAAACCAAACTCTAATAATTACATTTATCAGAATTTGGCTTTAAGTTGTTTTATTTTTCTTGTAACAAAAGTGCTTTTTTCTTAAATAAGTTAGCGAAAATAAAGAATACAAATACTAACATAGTAACTCCAAATCCCCAATAAGGATAAGCTACTGTTTCAAATTGAGCTACTTTACCATGACCAAAAATAGTTGGCATAAATGGTTTAATACCGGAAAATGCGCCACCACCATGCAAGTCTAAATGATGACCATACCAATACATAGAATAAATGTATAATGCTAAGAAATAGAATGGTAATAGTGCTGGTATAATTGCAAAAATTGAATTCTTCTTTTTAGGTGTTACAATAAAGTAAATAGCTAGTAAAATAAGAAAACCAAAAATATATTTTGAATTAACTAAAACTCCATTTAAAAAATTTAAATAAGCTGGTGTTACATCTATTTGTTTAGCTGATCCTGTTTCTGGATCTATTACATCTTCACCATCGGCATCTTTTTGAGTATCAAAAACATAATATTCTGGCACTTGTTTCTTTTGCCCAGATTTTAGTTCTTCATAAACACGACTATTTGTTCCTTGTACAATTGGAAACATTCCAATATAGTGATTAATTGCTGTCATTTCCATTAAGCAATCTGCACCTTCATTAGTTGTAATTTCAGCTCTTTCTTGAACACCTTCACAACCATTATAAACACCATTGTATTTGAATTCTATACGAATTCCTTTTGGATACATTGATTTTGGGTATTGATGACTTTGCAGTGCAACCCACCAAATAGGCATAAAATAGGCAGCAATTATTAATAAAACTCCAGTTACACCAAATATTTTATAGAGTAATCCGAAATTATTAGATTGATTTTTCATTAGATTATTGATTATAAGTTATACTACAAATCTACAAATATTAGTATTATAGTATGTACTAAATGTTGCATAAAATCTATTATTTTTTAATAGATTTTATTATGTTTTATAGTAAAAAATAAGATTGATTATAAATATAATAATTTGATTTAAAAAAACCGAGTAAGATTTTCTTACTCGGTTTTAATCATTAATTAACTATTTAACTGAAACACCAGCTTGATGTGACATATATTTAACTGCATTTTTCATGTCTTCGTCTGATAAATCAGCAAATCCACCTTTTGGAGGCATCATACCAATTTTACCTTGGAATCCTTTAATTGTATGATCCATAATTTTGTCCATACCTTGAGCTGCAATCTTAGTCCAACGATCTTTTTCTTTAAACATTGGTGCACCTGTAACTCCTGTTGCATGACAAGCCATACATTTAGTATCATAAGTAGCTTTTCCATTTCCGAAGTCTCCACCTGTAGCTACAACATTTCCTGTATCAGATTTCATTTCTTCTTTAACTTGTTTAGTTTTTGCTTTCAAGAAAGCAATAATTTTAGCAACATCGCCTTTAGATACATTTTGATTAGGCATAGCTAATTTGTATTGTTGGCGCATAGCTTCGATATCTTTATCGTGCATTTTCGACTCTGGATCTAAAATCCACTCAGTCAGCCATTTATCACTTCTACGATCGGCAACCATAAATAAATCAGGACCATTAAATGGCTCTCCAAATTTATGACAAGCACTACAACCATAGTTTAAGTACTCTAATTCACCTGGCAATAAGTTTTCTAACTCAACTGCAGATGGTTTAAACGATTGCATTTTATTATCATAATTGATACGATCTGTATATGCAAGTACTCTATCGTTCTCTGCTTTTTGATTAAATTTCACTTTCATAGTACCAACTAATTGACGTTTAGAAGGTGAGTTTTGAGAGTCTAATAATAACGGATAAGTACCTGATTTTTCTGCTTTAAATTTAATTGTAGCTGTTTCTCCTGGAGAAAAATGATACATTGCATCATAAGCTGAAACTTGATACACATAGTGATCTAATTTAGTAGTACCGTGATTAGTTAAGTGTAAGTAAACCATTTGACCTTGCTTAAAGTTTAAGTCTGCTGGTGTTACTTTACCATCTTTTATAGTACCATATACATGATTACCTGAAACCTTTTCAGCACCTAAAGCTGTAAAATATTTAGATTTTTTATTAGTCGCTATATTTGTTCCTAACGGATAAGTAGAAATAGATTTAAATTGATCAACATGCATTAAAGCAGTATAATGAGGTTCTCCCATTGGTAATGGTAAATCATATATAACTGTTGGGTCACCATCACCACTAATATCAATCAATTGATGATTTTGTGGATGCAAAGGTCCTACTGGATTAAAACGATCAATAGATAATTTGTTTAATGAAATTAAATATTTACCATGAGGTTTTTGAGTATCTCCAGATGCAGCTACTAAGTGACCAACATTATAATGAGAAGGTACATTACCTAAAACTTTTAGGTTGATATAATCCCATTTTGTGATTTTAGAATCTACATAAATAGAAGTATAAATTACTCCTGGTTTAGAATCGTATTGGTTGTGTAATGGTCCTAAACCTACTTCAACACTTCCGTGTAATGCATCTTCTAATTTAATAATATTAACACCATATTTATCTTGACCTTCAAAATTTCTATCCTTGATAGCTTTCATTATTTTATCAAACTTATAAACCCAAGCATGAGAATCTAATTTACCTGCAACAACGATATATTCTCCTGTTGGATCAACATCAACACCATGAGGTGATTTTGGTTCAGGAATTAAGAAAAATAAATCATGCTTTACTGCATCTGCTATTCTAATTACTTTATGACCACGAACCATCATTGGTTTAATAGTACCATTTTTAAGTAATTCTTCTGCTTTTTTCCAGTTAGTTACGTGTAAGTAATCAACATCTCTTGAAGAACAACCTGCTTCAAATGGAGGACGACCACTTTCAATACCACCATAATACATCTCTGTACAGAATGAATTGGTGAAACCCCAACCGTAAGAAGCTAATTTACCAGCATCTGATAAATCTTGTGTATAAGGAGGAAATTCAAAAGTAAATGATGCTTTTTCATCAATTCTACCTTTTTCATTATCAAATCTATGGTAAGTTAAACCACCTCTCCAATATTTTTCAAAATTTTGTTCACTTAATTCGTGGTATTTCCAATCTAAAGGAGATGGATATTGTGCTGCTTCCATAATGTAACGAGAATCAGGAGTAAAGAAAGCTCCACCGTGATTAGCACGGAAAATTTTACTTTTTACTACTTGCTTAACGTGCCAATCTTTAAGATCATATACATATAATCTTGGATTTGCTTTATCATTAATACAAGCCCATTTTCCGTTATAAACACCATCCGTTTCAGAAAAACCAGGGTGATGTGTATCTCCCCAAAGAATTTCTTGACCTTCAATAAAACCATCTTCCATCAATCCATAAGTTTCTTCACTATATCCAAAACCAGAATAAGGTTGACGTGTATTTGTAGGTACATATTTCAACATTCTCATTGATGGTAATGTGTACATAGGTAAATTCCCTTCTTGTCCACCTGAATTTAAAGCTACATATTCATCTTTTAAATTATCTGGTGTATATGTTTTTGCAGCAGATAATACATCTCCTGCATTTAAACCTCTACGTTTTACTACATCTCCAAAAGATTCCTTTCCGTAAGGTTTCCCAGAAATATTAGTTCCACCAGCGTATTCATCGCCACCGTGACCTCCTTTTTTCTCACCATCACCTTTACAACTTACAGTAAGTAAGCTTATTGTGATTGCAAACATGCTCATTATAAAAAGTGAGCCATATTTATTTAATATATTTTTCATTATTTTAAAATTTTAATTTGACTTAACTTATTATTTATTAATTTTTTCGCCTAAAAGTTTCTTAGCACGTAAACCAACATCAGCAGTTTTTACTTGATATTGCCAGTATTGCTCTGCCCATAAGAAAGCTTGTTTATACTTACCTTCTTTAGCATATCTTTCGTGTTTTTCTTTAGAATCTTTTGCTTGATCTAATTGATCAAATGCATCCTTTACTAATGCAGCAACATAAGGATAATCAGCATAATTGTTTTCTTTTAACCAAGTAACAACGCCATTAATAATATCTTGAGTTTGATCAATTACAACTAATTTATCTTCGTAATTTTTCTTATACCCAAGCATTTGTTCTTTAGTAATAACTACGTCTTTTTGAACTTTATCAACATATCCTTTTGGACGAATTAAAAGAACCCCTTCCATTTCTAAGTGTAATGCAGAACAGAATTCTGTACAGTAATATGGAAAAACTCCAGGACGATCAGCTGTAAAAGTAACCGATGCTGTTTTACCAGGTTCAAATGAACCGTGAACACTATAAGTATCAACTGTAAAACCGTGTGTTTCATCTTCTGCACGTTCTAAGTTAGTTAAGTGGAATGTTACTACATCACCTTCATTAACGGTTACAATTTCTGGAGTAATATGTGAACGAATTAAAGTTCCAAAAATGTGTACTCTGTTTCCTTCTCTTTCAATTTTTTCTTGACCAGCAACTGTTTTATAACGAGAAATCTCACCAGTACGTGTATTTGTTCCTAATGGATAACGTATAATAGGTTTGATAGTTGTTCTTAATACAGCAACTGAACCATACATATTTGCTTGTGGCAACATCATGGTATAAACATCAGTCATCTCATCAGAAGAAATATCAATTAAATGATTAAAACTTGGTCTAATTGGTCCAACATTAGGAATATTATCATATAAAGCCTCTTTATCAACTACCGTTAAATAGTTTGAGTGAGGTGTAGCAGACATTCCTTGAGGAGTCATTAAAAAACTTGGTTTAAAACTTAATTTTAATTCTTTTTCTGTTTTACCAGTTTCATAATTAAAACGAACTATTTTACTGTCTCCATGTGCAGAAGCATAAGCTGTATTTTTACGTTGGTCAAATGCTACATCAATAACATTTTTACCAATAGCTATACTTTTGTGTTGTACATCTGTAATAGTACTTCCTTTAGCTAAAGCTGATTTTACTTTTGCAAAATCAAATACTAACGTGTTATCAGCGGCTACAACAAAATATTTTCCATTTGGAGTTACTTTTACCATATTTCCAGTAGCAGGCAATTCAATAAAACCTACTGCATTTGCTTTTTTAGCTTCTTCAAAAGAAACTACTTTAAAATCGTTTATTTTTGTAGTTGGCGCTTTGGCTAATTTAGTATAGTCTAAAACATAAATATAGCTTTTACCATCTTTTTCTGCTAAACCAACTACAAGACCATTACTTGAGCTTTTACCAGCATCAAAATAATCTAAAGTATAGTCAGGTAATTCAACAGTAAATGATTGTTCTTTAATCATTCTACTTTTGTGAATATTTTCACCTTCAACAAATTTCCAGAAAGTTACACCAGATCTATTAGCCGATGTAGTTTTAGCATCCCAAGGAGCTGGATATTGACTTGATTGAATTACATATTCTGTGTTTGGAGTTACAGCAATACCTGGATAGGTACTTTTGTATAAAGGATTTGATAAAACTTGTTTGGTTTCAAAATCATCTAATCCCATTAAAGCTACACGAGAGTTTGCACCATCTGAGAAAAATGCGAAGTGACCATCATAGTTACCTCCTTTTTCTGAGAATGCAGGATAACGCATATCTCCATAAGTACTAATTCTATTATCTAAAGAAGCTTTTTTAAGCATTAACGAACTTTCATCGTCAAAACCGTAACCTTGCCAAGGTTCTGGAGAGAACACACCAACGTATTTGTAGATACGCATAGATGGAATTCCATAAACAATCATAGTACCAGAGTTACCTGTTCCTACAATTGAAAAGTACTCGTCACGACCACCACGTGGCATGAACGTCTTTACTGCAGCTAGCACATCAGCGTCGGTAAGACCACGTGCTTTTTTTACATCATCAAGTGTTTGTTGCCCTACTACGTCTGTAGCACCAAAAGCTACTAGTAATAATCCTACAAAAACTCTGATAAACCAATTGGATTTTTTCATTGTATGAATATTTAATTAATGATTTAGTTATAATAT
>DQTL01000245.1 GCA_015662775.1 Lutibacter sp. | reverse complement strand
TACAACAATCAATGGATCACATCAGATCAACTTCTAAAACTTGCCGAACCACTTAAGAAAATTGCGTATGGGAAGTATCTTATCAATCTGGTCCATGAAACATGAGACATATATTGGTCACAGGAGGTGCAGGCTTCATAGGTTCCAACTTCATACCCTATTTTTTAAGAAAGTATCCCAACTACAGCATTGTCAATCTCGATCTTCTAACCTATGCCGGTAGTCTTGACAATTTATCTGAGGTCAAAGATCATCCTCGTCATATATTTGTTCAGGGGAACATTTGTGACCGTGACTTAGTAGAACACTTATTTAATACGTACAACTTAGAGGGGGTCATCCATTTTGCCGCAGAATCTCATGTAGACAACTCTATCAAGAATCCCTCTGTTTTTATAGAGACCAATGTAAATGGCACCTTTACCCTACTAGATGTCGCGTACAAATACTGGATGGATGCACCATTTAAATACAAAGATAAGTTTTTAGGAAATGGGACTTTAACCCCGTTAAAAACTGAGATACAACTCTCTCTTCCAAGGTTTCACCATATTAGTACCGACGAAGTGTACGGTACCCTGAATGAAACAGACCTCTTCACAGAAGAGACTTCCTACGCACCAAATTCACCCTACTCTGCATCAAAGGCAAGTTCCGACATGTTAGTAAGAAGTTATCAGCATACCTATGGTCTTAACACAGTCATAACCAACTGCTCAAATAACTATGGACCCAAACAACATAATGAAAAATTCATACCGACCATTATAAGAAAATGTTTAGCCGGAGAGCCCATCCCTGTTTATGGTGATGGTAAAAACATACGAGACTGGCTGTATGTACTTGACCACTGCAAGGGTGTAGACTTGGTCTATCATATAGGAGAAGAGGGTAATGTCTATAACATAGGTGGACGAAATGAAAGAACAAACTTACAAATCGTTGATACAATATGCAACATACTAGATGAAACAGTGCCTATAGACACTAACCAAAGCATTCAACATTACAAAGACCTAATGGTCTTTGTGCAAGACCGTGCTGGACATGACCAGCGCTACGCGATAGATGCTTCAAAAATTGAACATAATTTAGGATGGAAAGCAGAACATAGTTTTAAAGATGGTATCATGGCAACTATAAAATGGTATTTGGAGAAATACAATGTCTAACCCCGTACATATATCTGTAGTTACCCCTGTTTACGGGTGTTCCAAAAGTCTAGCACAACTTTATATACGATTAGAAAAAACATTGTCAACTATCACTAACGAGTTCGAGATCATCATGGTAAACGATGCCAGTCCTGACAATGCCTGGGAAAGCATTAAAGAATTAGCAGCAAAAGACAGCCGAGTCAAAGGCATTAACTTTTCCCGTAATTTTGGACAACACCGTGCCATTACAGCGGGTTTAGACTATGCAAAAGGTGATTGGGTGGTTGTGATGGATTGTGATTTACAAGATCAACCTGAAGAGATAATTAAGCTTTACAATAAAGCACAAGAAGGGTATGATGTTGTTTTTGGAAAAAGAGAAAACAGACAAGATAAATGGTTTAAGCGTCTAGGTTCAAAAGCTTTTTATTTGGTATACAATTATTTTACAGAAAGTAACACCAATGGTCAAATTGGGAATTTTAGTATTATTTCAAAAAAAGTTTCTGATGAATTAAAAAAGTTTAATGAGAACAGTCGTCCTTACGCGCTGATGGTGAACTGGCTAGGTTTCAACCGTGCCAATATTGAAATTAAGCATGAAAAACGCACAATTGGACAAAGTTCATATAGTCTTTCTAAATTATTAACACTGGCAACAGACATCATCATTTCACATTCAAATAAACCTTTACAAATAACTATAAGATTTGGTTTTTTATTGTCATTCATAGCATTTTCATATGGCCTATGGATATTGATACGATATTATACTTGCAACGTTACAGTCGAAGGATGGACAACTGTTGTGGTCTCTATTTTCTTTATGGGCGGCATTATAATTGCCAGCCTTGGAATTGTTGGTTTGTATATTGGCAGAATTTATGATGAAACAAAAAATAGACCATTTTATACTATTGAACAAAAAACTTTTACACAAGGTAAGAAGTAAATGATAGAAAGTAAAATTGTAGATATTTATTCGAATGAGATTAAGAAGTATGGATTAAAAGATCGTAGATCTCTTTTTTGGACAAAAGACAAACAAGACATACGCTTCAACATACTTTTGTCTGAAAAACTAAAAAGTTCAACCCTGTCTATATTAGACTATGGATGTGGCACCTCTGATCTAAAAAGTTTTATTGATCGCAACTTGTATAATTTTATTTATAATGGATGCGATATTAATAAAGACTTTATTTCAGAAGCTCAAGATCGATACCCCGAAGAAAATATTTTTTTAATTGATTCAGTAGATGATATAGATAAGTTCTATGACATTGTTCTTATTAGTGGCACATTTAACCTTATAGGGATTAACGACTACGCGACTATGGAATCTTATGTCTTTACTAATATTCTTAAATTATTTGAAAAAACTAATTACATGTTAACTATAAATTTTCTTAGTCATAAGACAGATGCCGAGTACCAATATAAAGGTCATTTTTATCTAAACCCTATGAAGCTTTATGAATACGCTTCTCAACATATGACAAATAGAATTTTTCTTGATGAAGCGTCTTTGCCTTATGAGGTCACAATGAAGTTTTATAAAGACAATAACCTAAATACAAGCACTGTACTTTACAAAATTAATTAAATGAAAAATAAAGATTTAATAATTTTAAAACAAGAAATAAATAATAGATAATATATTGGAAAGCTATACGCAATATCAATAAGGGGACGATGACCTAAGAGTTTTGAATATTCTCTAATAATATCTGCATCATACCCTGCGTCCTATAGGTCTCTTCTTTGGTACTTAATGCACCTAATGATGCTTGAAGTTCTGAAAAGAGTGACTGCTCTAAGTTAATCACTTTCAGCCACATTTTTGATAGAAAAGATATAATTTTAGTCATCGGGTTTTTCCTGTTTCGTGAATTGTTTGTAGTAAAGCTATTTTACTTAAACATCGGAAAACCCGGCTTGAATGAGCCTCTTTTAAACTTTCTTAAACTTTAAATGTAACCTATTTATTGGGAATTTGAAAGTGGCTCTAAAGGATACATGTCCAGTTTCACCACGTTATACCAGTTCAACTAAACTAAAAGCAATAGCTTGATACCATATGAAATCTTTCACCATAAAGGATTATATGTCACAAGTCTACCACTCGAATGCAAAAACAAATCAGCATTCAAGAGAAAGGATACAACACTCTAG
>DQTL01000301.1 GCA_015662775.1 Lutibacter sp. | reverse complement strand
TTACAATCAAGTGTAATAGCTCTTTACAAAAAAAACGGGCTTACACAAACCGTTGTGCTTAATGTGAAAAACTGAAAAAAGATAGTGGAAAAATTGAAAATTATTATTGGAATAATTTGGATACTAATTGGTATTCCTTTTTTTTACACTGGATTTTACTATCTGTATCTCTATTCAACACCTGGAGTATTATGGGTTGTAATGATGCAAATAAAATTAGCCTATTTTGAAATAATTTCAGGTATTATATCTTTTTATTTTGCATATAAAACTTTTAAAGAATATGATATAAGACTTACATCTTTATTCATATTTCCAATTTTTATTATTCTATATAACATTATTATTTTCGGAAAGTATTTCTATCATTTAATCTATGGTAGATATGGTTTCTATAATATCGATGATTTACTATTCATTATACAAATTATTTTGTATTCCTATTTATATTTCAAAACAACTACATTTCAAAATAAAAAAATTAGTAGAAAGGAAATTTTAACAAAAACAGGAATAATTATTAGTTTATGTATAATATCATATAGTCTTGCTGAAATCTTCCCATATAGTTTTTATGATTTTTTACATTAAAATAGAAACTTATAAAATGAAAAAAAAATGTAAAAATAAGAAAACGGAATATTCCAATCACATCGGAAAATAAATAATGGAATTTAAAAGCATAATAAAAACCAAAACAGAAACGGAAATACTCAACTGAATGAAAAAGGTGCTAACGCAATCGGAAAATAACGGCTGAATGAAATACAAAACACTAAGCACAACAGCGTATAAATACAATAATGGCTTGGTTTTTAAACCCAAAGTTGGTTTTGTGTTTTTAAGTCCGTAAAATTTTTCAAATTTTACTTTTCTATCGGAATTTTAGAAAAATTCAAAAAATTTCACTAATTTTATAACTTCAAAATAAGTGTATATTTAACCATTACTGCACTTATACCAACGTTGTGCTTAATGAAAAAACCGAATAAAAAATGAGAATTATAACTTTAATTTTATTGTTAACCTTTACAATGAGTTATTCCCAAATTGCGGAATATGGAAAATTGACAAAAAAAGCCAGATATCAAATATATCTAACTAAAACTGGAGATACCTTGAAAGTTGGAGATACTTTGACTATTGGAATACCAACATCTGATGAAGGTTTTACTTACATTTCTCAAGGAGGACAACGAGTTTCGAATACACTATCTGATAAAAAAGTTGTAGTGGATAAATTAAAAACTTACGGAAACAAAAATAATGGTTATAAAATTTATGCCCATTTTAAAGGTTATGGTTTGCTTCCTGTTTTAATTGATTATGATACTGCTTTAGAACTTGGGGAAATTAAAAACTCAAACACTAAAATGACAAGAAAGCAAGCGATTGAGAAACTGAAAGAATTTAAAGATTTATTGGATTTAGAATTAATAACTCAAACAGAGTATAATAAATTTAAAGCCGAATTAACACCAATAATAATGGAATAAAAAACTATATACACAATCATTATGCTTAATGTAAAAACTGAAAATAAACTGAAACGGAAAAGATGCTAACGCAAACGGAATAAAATTGGCTGAATGAAATGCAAAACACTAAGCACAACAAGGTATATATTTAATGCTAAAGTTTGTGCTTAACCGAAGTTTTGGCTTATTTATAAAGTCCGCAAAATTTTCAATTTTGCGTTAATATCGGAAAAGAAAAAATTAAAAATTTCGCTACTCGCGAAACTTCAAATTATTTCTTATCTTTATCGCACTAAACATATACGTGACGTTGGCAGTAAGATAACAGGATGAAATACAAAGAAATAAACGATTTACTTCCAAGAGAAATCCCTTCTGAATTAAAGCCAATATTAGACTTTTTTTCCAAAACAATTGATAATGCAGTAAATTTTGGTACTAACCTAATAAAATGGGATATTGAAAGGAAATTAGTTGGAGATGAACATCTTGCACCTATTATGTTTTTTAGAAATATTTTGGAAATAACAGATGGTATTTCAATTCTAATTAAGAATAGTTCTATTGATACTTGTCACACTTTACAGAGAAGTTTAATCGAAAATATACTTGCCTTAAAATATTTACTTGAAACGGAAGATACCTTTAAAAACCGATCTTTGTCTTATATGGTTTGGTTAACTCATAAAGATTTGAAAATTTGTGAAAAATTTGATGAAACAACTCAAAGTGGAAAACAGTTGAAAAATGAATTACTAAAAGATGAATTAATTGGAGATAATCATTCAATAAAGAAAACAGAGCAATTTGATATACTTAAAAAAAATTCAATTGAATTATTAGAGTTACCAATTTATAAATCAATTGATACAGAATACGTTAGAACAAACGGAATAAAAAAAAACCCAAATTGGTATACTCTTTATGATGGGCCAAAAAACATAGAAGGTCTTGCTAAACACCTTAAAATGCACGCTACATATGAAATTTATTATCGATATTTATCTGGTAAGGTTCACGCAACAAGTGTGCTTAAAAAGAAAATAGTTCAAGATAAGGATACCAATATGGCTTCTATTATTCAAATTAGAGATTACGATGATGTGCAATTGGCTACACATAATGCTTTAATTTTTATTTTAATGGCAATTATAGAATATAAAAAACGAGTTCCTGAAAAATCAACTGACTTTAAAAATTGGTATGAAGAATTTAGAATACCTTTTAAAGAAATCGGAAACCGAAACTTTTTAAATGTTATAAAATAGAAATCCTACTGCCAACAGTCAGTATAAGCAATAATGGCTAATTGCTAACTTCAATGTTGGTTTTGTAAAACGAAGTTCCGCAAAATTTTTCAAATTTTGACATATTATTTTTGAATTGAAAAAATTCAAAAAATTG
>DQTL01000243.1 GCA_015662775.1 Lutibacter sp. | reverse complement strand
GGAGATTCTCCTGATCGTTTAGATGCAGGAGTAAAAATTGTTGAAGCAAATAATACATTAATACAAAATTGTAAAATTGATGAATGTTTATTTGGTGTGGATATTTATAAATCAGATGGTTGTAGTGTTTTACACAATGACATCTCATCAATTAGTAGAAAACCATTAGCCTTAAAAGGCGATGCTGTACGTTTATGGTATTCTACAAAGAATAATATTAACTTTAATACTTGGTATGAAGTACGTGATACTGTAATTTGGTACTCATCTGGCAATTATTTTGAAGGAAATAAAGGTGTTGGTAATAGATATAGTCTTCATTTTATGTATTCACATAATAACCGTATTCATAATAATGAATTTTATAATAATTCAGTTGGAATTTTCTTAATGTATAGTGAGCAAACTATTATTACAGAAAACTTAATTCAATCATCAACAGGTACAACAGGAATGTGTATTGGATTAAAAGAGACCTCATCTAACCAGATACTTAATAATAGATTACTATATTCTTCTTACGGCTTACACTTTGATGTATCTCCATTTGTAGCTGAAAAAATAAATACTATTATAGGTAATGAAATTGCTTTTTGTAATGTTGGAATGCTTTTTCATTCGGACTTGGAAGGAAATCTACTTAAAGGTAATTATATTCATAACAATTTAACCCAAGTTTATACTCGTGGTAAAACAGCTAACGGAAATAAATTTGAAGGTAATTATTGGAGTGACTATCAAGGATATGATAAAGATGAAGATAATATAGGTGATGTGCCTTATAGTCTATATAGTTATAGTGAACATTTATGGGCATTTAATAAAAATATAAAATTCTTTTATGGTGCACCAATTTTAGAAGTTTTAGACTTCTTAGAACGATTAGCACCTTTTTCTAAGCCAAAATTTGTATTAAGAGATAAAAAACCTTTGTATAAATGGGAATTTGATGAAGAAAGAGGATTTTAATTATAATAAAAATAAGATATTAGATAGAATATTCTAAATAGAAATAAAAAAACAATATGGAGATAAATTTTAAAATAACATATTGTCATGTCGTTTAATTCTCTATGCTAACAATGACATTTCAATTCTCAATACTAAAATCTCAATACTAATAAAACCATGAAAAAACCAAAAACTCCAGAATTAAACAGAAGACAGTTCTTAATGAATGGTGCTGTGGCAGTTACTGCACTTACTGCAGTTGGTCTTGGTGCTAATTATTTAAAGAAGTTAAATGTTGAAAATTCAAAATCATTATTGCGTCCGCCAGGAGCAGTAAATGAGGATGAGTTTATTTATGCTTGTATTAAATGTGGCCTTTGTGTTCAAATTTGTCCTGTTAATGCTATAAAATTAGCAACAATTAAAGACGGTTTGTCTTACGGTACTCCATACATTGATCCAAGAGCTCAAGCTTGTGATTTTTCATGTGATGCCTTACAATGTATTGAAACTTGTCCGACTTCGGCATTAGATTTTATTCCGTTTAAAACAGCTGGTGAAGAAGCTTTTATAGCTTATAATAAAGCAAACCCAAATATTGGAAAAGATTATAATCCCATTGCAATTCAATCAAAAGCAATGAAAGCAAATACAACAATGGGACTTGCTGTAATAAATTTAGATACTTGTTTTGCTGCTAAAGGAAAAGGCTTTAAAGGTTCTCCTAGAGAGGATGGTTTTGATGGTGTTTATCGATCACCAAATCCTAAACGAAAAGAACGTAAAGCTTCACTTGTTAATGATCACGCTTTTAATCGTGATATATGTGATTTATGTGTTACGGAATGTCCGATAGGTGAAACTGCCATTATAATGGAAAATAATGGAAATATAATGACCCCAAAAGTATTAGATGCTTGTACAGGTTGTGGTGTTTGTGTTATGGTTTGTCCTTCTTCAGAAGATACTATTGTTATTGATAAATTAAAAACGGTTTAAATTTTATATTATGAAATTCAAAAAATTAGAGCCAATACCAGCAAAAAGAAGAGAAGAAATGCCTAATTCAAAATTAGGAATTACTTTTAAAGAATGGAAAGCTAAAAAACCAAATAAAAATAAATGGCGTAACAAACGTTGGGCTGTATTATTATTTTTTAATTTTTTATTTTGGACATCATTTGCTTTTCATATAGGTATTTTAGAAGGTTCGTTTAGTGGTTCTCGCTTTATTGGTATTTATTTAATGGATCCTTATAATGCCATGCAAGAGATGCTTATTGCTAATCGAACTGGTTATTATGCTATGCTTACAACCAACTTTTTTATAGGTTTTTTTGTAATATTAATGTTTTACTTTTTATTAGGTGGACGAACTTTTTGTTCGTGGCTTTGTCCGTACCATTTCTTAGCAGAAAATGCAGAGAAGTTGCACAATTACTTAGTTAAAAAGAAAAAAATTAAAGAACATTCATACAATATTGGTATAAAATATATTTTTTGGGTTGGCTTTTTACTATTAGCATTTTTCACAAAAATATTGGTTTTTGAAACCATAAATCCTGTAGGAATTATTTCTAGAGCAATTATATATGGGCCAGGACTTCTACTACTTTGGGTTGTTGCACTTTTGTTATTCGAAATTGTGTATTCTAAACGTTTCTGGTGTCGTTATGTTTGTCCGATAGGAGTAACGTATAGTGCTCTTAAAAAAGTATCACCAGTTTCTGTAAAATTCGATTTAGATAAATGTGGACACTGTAAAGATTGTCAAGATGTATGTTTAGTACCACACGAATTATGGTTTGTAAAACGTGGTGAAGCTACAAAAGAAGTGCATTTTACAGGTGCAGATTGTACTAATTGTGGTCTTTGTGTTGATATTTGTTATGGAGACGCATTAAGTTTAACCATTAAAGGATTTGATAAAATAACATAATCAGTTGGCAGTATTTAGTATTCAGTTAACAATCCAAAACTGAACACTGAACACTGAACACTGAAACAACTAACTAAAAATGGAAAATATAATAACAATAAATCAATTAACTAAGTCCTTTAAAAAGACATCGGTTATTGAGAATTTAAGTCATAATTTTAAAGCAGGAGAACGCATTGCTTTGGTTGGGCAAAACGGAGCAGGAAAAACTACACTAATTCGTAGTATTCTTGGTTTGTATGATTATGATGGAAGTATTGATGTAATGGGAATGAACCCAAGAACAGAAAGAGAAAATATACTACATCATATTGGTTTTGTACCTCAAATTCCGCCTCCAATTAAAATGACTGTTGGTGAAATGTTAGAATTTTTTGGTACTTTAACCAATACAGATGAACAAGAATTTATCACTATTAGTGAGAAATTAGGTTTAGATGTACAAGCTAACTTAGATAAACCATTTATGAAACTCTCAGGAGGAATGAAACAAAAATTATTAGTTTCATTTGCTTTAGGTAGAAAACCTAAAATTTTATTAATGGATGAACCTGCAGCTAATCTAGATCCAAAAGCAAGACTAATACTTTTTGACTATTTACATAAATTTGATAAAGATGCACTAATGATAATTAGTAGCCATAGAATTGATGAAGTAGAAGGTTTAGTAAATAGGTTGATTGAGATGGATATGGGTAAAATTATAATTGATAAAGAGGTGTAGGTGGTATTATCTCTAAGTGATTAATAAAAATATAGCCAAGTAAATACACGCTATCGTCTTCACAATATAACAATAAACAGAAAAATGAAAAAATTAATTTTAATAATAGGAATACTTTTACTAGCAATTTCTTGTAATAAAGAAATAGAATTTAAACCACAAGCAATCAATTTTGATAGAGATGCTTGTTATGTTTGTAAAATGGGATTAACCGATCAGCGTTTTAATGTACAAGCTATGAATGAGTTTGGTGAAGTATATTTTTATGATGATATTGGCTGTTTAGCAGAGCAAATGAGAGATACAGAAAATTGGAATAAATGGAAAGGAAATAAAATTAAATTTTGGATTGGTGATGCAACTAAACTAAACGACCCTTCAAATTGGATAGATGCCGAAACTGCTTTTTATGATTACGGTAAGCATACACCAATGGGTTATGGTTATTCAGCAAATGAAGTTAAACCAGAAGGAGATGTATATTCTTTTCAAGATGTATTGCAACGTATAAATGAAGGCAAAACAATGCGTGAAACTTATATTAAAGAAAAAATGCTGATGATGAAAGACAATCCAAAAAAGATAGAAAAATTAAAGAAGAAATTAGAAGTAGAAAAGAGTAAGAAATAATGTTCCGTTGGCAGTTTTTAGTTACTAATGTAAATGATAAATTTCCAAAAACATAAAATAAAACTTTGCAACTTTACGTTCCTAAAACTGGGAGGTGAACTTTGCAATTAAATTAAAACTAACTAAATAAACAAGAGCTAAAGCTTAAAGCAAACGCTTAAAAGCCTAAAGCTAATAAACAAATAATAGATGAAAAGTTTTTCAAGTTTAAAACAGATAATACATTCAGATATACGACAAAATTTACGTTCACGTTGGTTTTGGGCATACAGTATATTATTTGGAGGCTTTGTTGCCGTAATGTTTACATCAGGTATTACAGAATCTCAAATTATTGGTTTTGTAGGTCTAAGTAGATTAATGGTAACATTTATGCAAATAAGTATGGCAATACTACCAATTTATGTACTAATTTCAACGGTTAGATCGGTTGTTGGAGATAGAGAGAATTCGGTTATGGAGTATATTTTATCCTTTCCAATATCTTTCACAAGTTATTATTGGGGAAAACTATTAGGACGATTTATCATTATTTATACACCCGTTTTTATCGCCTTGCTAGGTTCTACAATTTGGGCATTAATTACAGGTATTGATGTTCCTTGGGATTTATTTGCTTTATATAGTGCTTTATTAGCCTCATTGGTATTTTTCTTTTTAGGATTGAGTATGTTTATTTCGGCTAGAGCAACTTCGCAAGACATTGCAGTAAGTACAGCCTTTATTATTTGGCTATTTTTAGTCGCTTTTATCGATTTAATCCTTATCGGAATAATGTTGCGTATGCGAGGAAATCCAAGCCTAATAATAGGCTTAGGAATGTTAAATCCGTTACAAGTATTTAGAACAGGAAGTTTAATACTATTTGACCCGCAATTAACCGTAATGGGAACAGCATCTTACTATGTATTAGATACCGTTACTCGAGGAGCTTTTATTGCATATTCTATATTATATCCTATAGGTTTAGGATTTTTATTTGCTTGGTTAGGAAACAGATATTTTAACAGAAACGACGTTGTTTAATTATTATAGATTATGAATACTAATATTATAAAAGTACCTACTTATTTTATAGGATTAATAATGCTAATTAGCTTATTTAATTCTTGTGGAAATAGAAATGCTACAAATAATTTATTTAGAAAAGTCTCAGATACAACGAACTTGCCTAAGTTGGCTATTTTCTTAAAGAGTGATGAGTTAAATAAAATAATTGATTTAGAAACGATACTTTCAAATGGAAAAAAACGCCATAAAGGGATACTTTCTATACCACAAAATGGCGATGATTTTAGACGTGATTCTTTAGATGAAGTCTATTGGCCAAAAGTTAGTGTTAAAGAAGGTGATTTTAGAGGAGCTTCAATTAGATCGGGAAGATGTCAAGATAGTGATTTTAGAAATGCGGACTTTAGAGTAGCTGATATACGTTGGACTATTTTTGATGGTTCTAAAATGGATAGTGTTAATTTTGAGCAAAGTAGATTGTTTCATGTACATGTAAATAAAGTAACTTTGAACAATTGTAATTTTAGAGGTGCAAATATGTTTGGTATGGAAGGACATTTTACTTCTATGCGTAATTGTGATTTTTCAGGCGCTTTAATGAAAGACTCTGAGTTTTTAGAAAGTGATTTAACAGGTTCTACTGTAATTAAAGCAAAATTATTTAGAGCCGTTTTATTAAAATCAAAATTAGATAGTTGTGATTTTTCTTATGCCGATTTTACTGGTGCAGGTTTAGAAGAATCTAGTTTTATAAATTCTAGATTGTGGTATGCAAATTTTCAAGGTGGACATTTACAAGGAACAAATTTTGAAGGAGCAGATTTAAAAGGTTGTAATTTCTTTGGAACTGAATTTGAAGCTACTAATTTTAAAGGAGCTATTAATATTCCCGATGAAATAAAACCTTTTATTAATAAAGAAGGTTATGCAACAGGTGTTTGGCAGGATCGATAAATAAAAACGTCATTGCGATGAGCCTGTAAGAGCGAACCCCGAAGTTTCGGGAGCAATCTGTTAAACAAGAATTCAAATTATAAGGTACTTCATCTATTAAAATAGGTGTAGAATCATTAATTTAAAAGGTTCTACTACAAATTTAGTGGGTAAAGATTTAAGCCACCATGAAAAAAGAGTATTGCACTTCTAAAGTTTTTAAAAGTTCTGTATCCTCT
>DQTL01000047.1 GCA_015662775.1 Lutibacter sp. | reverse complement strand
CTTTATTGATCTCATAATGCACACATTTTAAAGTTAAGTTTTTTTTAAGGATGATTATTTTAAAATTAAAATCTTACCATTAGTATTGAAATGAACTCCATTTATTTGGTAGAAATAGCTTCCAAATGGTAATTTTCTTAAATCTAATTTGATGCTGTTTTCTTCTGTATTAATAGTATCAGTGAAAAATACTAAGTTTCCTACTGAATTATAGATAGCTATTTGAACGTCTTCCATTATGCTATTGTCAAATTTAAAATTAAATACTCCTTTAGATGGATTTGGAAAGACAACTGGTGTATGATCAGTGTTATATTTGTCAGTAGCAAGAACCAGGTCAGGATCCATAAAATTTTGAGCATAGATATTAAGACCACTTGCTTTATTTTCAACAAATACAACAACAGCTTGTCCATTAGTAGGTTTTAAAAGGTGTGTTCTTTTTTTATTAGCTGAAAAACTTGCAAAGGCTTTGGATTCCTCTGCCCATAAAAAATCGCCATCATTATCTAGCATTACTGCTTCTAAAAGGGTAGGAGAGACACCATCATCATTGCCTTTGCTTACTACAAAGAAGGGTTTGTTTTCGATGATATATAGTGAACTTGTATGTTTATTATGTTCTGTACTTATAGGATAAAGCTCTTTAGCATATTCTGAAAATTGTCTTGCTCCCGTATCTTTATCAAATTTTTGAACATATTCTCCAATTTCAGCTTGATTTCCATTTGCCATGTTACAAATAGCCCATATATATTGAGAACCAGCTTGGTATGCAATGCTTGTATCTAATTCATTGTCAGTTTCTTCTATGTCAAAATCTATCCCATTAATACCCCAAGGTAAACTACCATCTTCATTTATTCTTTGTAAAAAGGAATCAAATCGTGTACTTGTTGAAGCATAATATCCAAAATAGATTGTGTCATCAATTTGTAAGCCACTATAATACTTGTTATATGCGGTAGATTTATCAGACAATTGTGTTGGAGAAGCCCATTGAGCATCACCATCACTATTATATCTTTGAGCATAAAGTGTAGAGGATACGCCAGTAAAGTAAGAATGAAAAACTAAGATGTAATCACCGTTAGAGAGTTCAAAGAGATTGGCTGGAGCTGTTTTGCTAGAACCACTAACTACCTCTTGTGGGTTATTCCAAACAGGGTTACCATCTGTGTCATATTTTTGCATAAAGGATTGGTTTCCTGGAATCCAGGAAATAATTGCTTCACCACTTTCTAATGGTAAAACGGTAGGTAGATAAGCAGAGCCTAGCGCTACGCCATTAGTTCCCCATAAGTGATTTCCATCAATATCTAATTTAAAGACATAACCTGTTGAATCTCCTGTTGCAGTTACGCCAACATACAAATTATCATCTTTATCAACTACTGTTGACCAATAAACAGTATAGCTATTCATTGGTATTGTATTGGTAATTAAAGAACCATTTGATCCTAAAAGTTTATTTCCATTTAGGTCTAAAACTTGCAGTCTTAGTTCTAAATCTGTTTCTTTCCAATAAACTACATAAGTATAGCCATCAGAAGTACTAATAGCTTTCATATCATTACTTGTATGGTCTGTAACTAGTGTGTTTACATCTGTTTCAGTTGTCCATTGAGCAAAGGTAGTTATTGATAATAGTAATGCAATAAAAAAAGTAATTGTCTTCATAATTAAGAAAGTTTAGTTTTGTTTTTTGTATTTAATCTTTTTATAATTTTTAGTAATGCCGATTTTTTAACTTCATTATCTTTTAATAACTGGTTTAAATCTTTATTTTTTTTTATTTTCATTTAACTTGATTTACAACAACAAAGATAGAGTAGAAATAAAAAACTAAGCTAAAGTTGACCCTTGATAAACTACTCTTAGTTGTTTTATAAACCTATTAAAAACACTCATATTTACATAAACATCAGGTATCTAGGTGTTTGTGTTTGCGATGCGTGAGAAGAATATTACGGAATTTAATAAGATATAATTATAAATGCTAGTTACCCACCATATGGGAAAAATGAAAATAGATACAAGGAAAGTTAGAAAATCCAACCACAAATAGCACATTTTTTTTTTTGACGATAAACAGGTAAACTCTGAAAAAACAAAAGAGCAATTTTTTACCAAATACACAAACTGTTTCAACAAATAATGAATTATTTACTATACCCCATCTTTAAGGGATAAAAAAAATAATAAATAACTACATATAGGTATTGCACATTAAAAAAAGAACAGCGTTCTTTACAAGGTAAATAATTAGTAAAATTATGCAGACACAAAAGACTGACATCCGTAAAGTAATATTAGAAGTTGCAAAAACTGAATTCTTTGAAAAAGGTTTTAAAAATGCTTCAATGCGGAATATTGCAAAAAAATCGGGCGTTGGTTTAAGCAATATTTATAATTATTTTAAAAA
Organism: Lutibacter sp.; assembly: GCA_015662775.1. Taxonomy (GTDB): domain Bacteria; phylum Bacteroidota; class Bacteroidia; order Flavobacteriales; family Flavobacteriaceae; genus DQTL01. The sequence goes on along the minus strand of DQTL01000047.1, from coordinate 9,258 downwards.
TAAAAATGAAATATATGTTGAAGTGCTGTCACCATTATTAAATACTTTCAATAATTTATTGAACGAACATAACGATAATAAACATATAAGTTTAGATATTTTTAGTTCCGAAGAATATACCCAAAAACAAGTTGATATGTTTATAAATCTAATTATTCCATTTAAAAAAGAATTGAAATTGTTATTATTTCAATCTTATGGTTCATCGCTCGAAAATTTTAAAGATGAGTTTACCGATAAACATACAGATTTAGGATTGAAATATATACAAAAAATGAAAGAGAAATATCCGCAAATCAACAACAATATTTCATATTTTTTTATTCATACTATAAGCTCGTGGTGGCTAAGCATAATTGGCGAAATTGCAACTCACGATGAATTAAGCAATGAAGATATTGAAGTTTTTATTGCCGAATATATGGCTTTTGGAACTGCCGGTTGGAGAAAACTAATGCAAGTATAATTTTTTTGAACAAAATAGAACATTGTTCTTTATTAAAAAATAAAAATATGGCACAAGAACATCATCATCATCATCATCATCACCACCACGAAACTAACCTACAAGGTAAAAAATTACTTTGGGGAACCCTGTTTAATTTTGCAATTACAGTAGTTCAAATTATTGGCGGAATAATTTCAAACAGTCTTTCTTTAATTTCCGATGCCTTGCATAATTTGGGCGACGCTTCTGCAATATTTATAGCCTTTTTGGCAGGCAAGCACAGCCGAAAACCTGCAAACGAACATCGGACTTTTGGATACAAACGAATAGAAATACTTGCCGCATTATTTAATTCTGTTGTGCTTATTGCCATTAGTATTTATCTGTTTTTTGAAGCCTTCCAACGATTTATTACACCCGAGCCAATAAAAGGCAAGATTATGTTTATTGTCGCAATATTTGGGCTGTTGGCAAACCTTATTTCAGTTTTGGTTTTGAATAAAGACAAGAACCATAATCTAAATATAAAAGCCGCTTATCTACATTTAATGGGCGATACGCTTTCGTCGGTTGCTGTAATTTTGGGCGGAATAGGTATTTGGTTTTATCAAATTTATTGGTTAGACCCTTTAATAACCGTTGCTGTAAGTATGTTTATCATTTACCATACTTGGGGAGTTGTAAAACAAACCGTTGATATTTTAATGCAAACCACACCTTCAAATATTAATATTGATGAAATAAAAAGCAAAGTTGAAAAGACAACTGAAATTGAAAATATCCATCACGTTCATCTATGGAAATTAGACGATAAACAAACCCATTTTGAAGCACATATAAATCTTAAAAATAATATTGATATGGAAAAAATGATGCTGATAAAACAAAAAGTGGAACATATTTTAAAGCATCATTTTAAAATACAACATATCACATTACAAATGGAATATGATACTTGTGCTGATAACAATGAATTAATTAAACATACATAAACCAATAATTTTTTTGAACAAAACAGAACATTGTTCTTTTTTTAAACAGTAAATAATTAAAATAAATATAACATGAAACGAGCATACCAAATTTTGACACACAAGGGAATGACTAATAGCGAACACCATGTGTCACCTATAAAAATTAAAAATTATACACATGAAAATTACAAAAATTAATGAATGGTTTAAAAAACAAGCATCATCTATAATTAAATTTAGGTGGCTGATAATTGCTGTTTTTCTACTTGCTGTGGTAAGTAGTTTTTTTGGAGTTAAAAAACTGGTGGTGGAATACTCAACCGATGGTTACTTTTTGCCCGACGACCCAATGATTGTAATGGGCGATGAGTTTAAAGAAATTTTTGGTAACGACAGTTATGTTGCCGTGCTTGTTGAAACCGATAATCTTTTTACAAAAAACAACCTTGAACTACTGCGTGAACTCAGTAATGAATTGCTTGACAGCGTGCCTTATGCCGACAAACTTACTTCATTAACCGATGTTGAATTTACTGTTGGAAATGAATATGGTATGGAGATTATACAAGTAGTTCCCGAAATAATACCTTCGGAAAAAACCGCTTTGGAAGAAATAAGGAAAAGGGCATACAGCAAAAAGAATTTTGCCAAGAAATTACTTTCAAAAGACGGTAAATACACTTGGATTACAATGAAACTGCTTAACTATCCTGAACAGATAGAAGGAAAAAAATTGCCCGATGTTGAAGTTGGCGAAAAAGTGGAACAAATTATTACACAGAAAAAATACGAAGCCCTGCACCCTCGTGGCACAGGAATGCCCTACCTTAATTATAAAAAAGCAAATTTCTTTGATGCAGAAGGTCCAAAGGTAATAGGATTAGCGCTTTTGTTTGCATTTATATTCCTTGCATTCTCAACACGTTCGGTGCGTGGTGTTATTGTTCCTATATTGTCAACAATAGGTTCTGTAATTATTGTGTTTGGGGCAGTAGGGTTTTTAAATATACCCATAGACGGGGCAATATTATCCGTGCCAATAATGCTTTCAATTGCTATTTCTATTGGTTATTCAATTCATATTTTTACCTTTTTCAAAAAACACAAACGTAAAACAGGAAAACGCAAAGCATCTATTATTTTTGCAATGAAAGAAACCGGTTGGCCCTTACTTTTTACAGGTTTTACAACCATAGGTGCACTGCTTTCATTTATTATAATACCAATACAATCAATACGCCATATTGGTTTATTAACGGCTTCAAATGTTTTGGTAATACTGCTTACTGTTATGTTTTTGATGCCTGCCCTACTTAGTTTCGGAAAAGATACAAAACCCAAAAACAATACCAAGAGAGATGCCAAACCAATACTTGCTTTTCAATTAGAAAAATTTGGAATCTGGATACTTAACTATCCTAAAACTATTATAGTTACATCTATAATTTTTGCTATTGTGATGATTTACGGAATGACCAAAGTAGATGCCGCTTTTGATATTGAACAAACAATGGGCCGCAAAATACCTTATGTTAAGAATTTGCTTGAAATATCAGAAACCGAACTCGGTTCGCTTTATTCTTACGATTTAATGATTGAATTTCCCAAAGAAGGAATGGCAAAACAGCCCGAAACACTAAAAAAGTTTGATGAACTCACAGATTATGTTAATTCGTTTAAACTCACAAAACGCACTACTACTGTATTAGATATTATAAAAGATATGAACCAAGTGCTTAACGAAGACAATGAAAATTATTACAAAATTCCTGATAATCGTGAGCAAGTAGCACAAATGCTTTTATTGTATGAAAATGCAGGCGGAACAGAAGCCGAATATTGGATAGATTATGAATATAAACGCCTCAGAATGATGATAGAAGTAAGATCATATAATTCAAAAGAGTTAAACTATGAAAATGAACTCTTACATAAAAAAGCCGAAGAATTATTCCCAAATGCAAGGCTCTCAGTAGTTGGTATTGTTCCGCAGTTTTCAAAAGTAATTGATTATGTAGTAAAAGGGCAAATTAATTCATTTCTAATAGCCATAGCCATCATCGCAATTATGTTAATGGTAGTATTCGGAAGCATAAAAACCGGGCTTATTGGCTTAACACCCAATGTTGCACCGGCACTTACAGTAGGCGGTATAATGGGTTATATGGGTATTCCTTTGGATATGATGACCGTAACAATTATACCAATGATACTTGGATTGGCAGTTGATGACACCATTCACTTTTTTAATCACGGAAGGCTTGAATTTGAAAAAACAGGTAATTATAGGAAATCAATTATCAAAACATTCGGAACAGTTGGCGTTGCCTTGGTGCTTACAACATTAATACTTTCTGCAAACTTCCTCGCTTATACAACTTCTATCGCAAATATGTTTATTCATATCGGCGTGCTTACAACAGCAGGAATGATTGCCGCTTTACTTGCCGACTTTTTTATAACACCAATATTATTTAAACAATTTAACATTTTTGGAAAAGAGAAAAAATAGCGATTGGCTTTTGGAGTTTAGCGATTGGCTAACGGTCAACAGCCAACACCTAACAGCCAAAAGCAAAAAACATTTTACAAACTAAATAAATTTAGAATAATGAATACAATAAAAAGAATAACAGGAATAGCAATACTAATTGCCGTATTTATGATGAGTAATACAAATACATTTGCTCAAACCCTTACGGGAAAACAAATAATGCAAAAGGTAAAAGACCGCCCTGACGGTGATAACCGAAAATCGACAATGCAAATGGAATTAATAAATAAGCGTGGTAAAAAACGAATACGCTCCTTTGTTTCTTATTCTATGGATATTGGGAAAGATAAAAAAAGTATTATATTTTTTAAATCGCCTGCCGATGTTAAAGGCACAGGTTTTTTAACTTGGGAATACGACGATACAAATAAAGATGACGACCGCTGGTTATATCTTCCTGCAATGAAAAAAACACGTCGCATCAGCGGAACATCAGCAAAGAAAGATTATTTTATGGGCTCAGATTTTACTTACGATGATATGGGTGGTCGAAATATTGATGAAGACATTCACAAATTGTTAAAAGTTGAAAAAACAGATGGTTACGATTGCTATAAAATTGTTTCTAAACCAATAGACCCAAAAGATATGTATTCCAAAAAAATATCTTGGATACGAAGAGATTGCCTTGTGGCTCATAAAGTTGAATACTACGATAAAATGGGGAATTTGCTAAAAACACTTACTATTTCAAATATTAAAAAGATTGAAGGCTTTTGGACAGCACAAAAAATGCACATCGTAAACCATCAAACAAACCATCAAACTATTCTATTAATTAGCGAAACAAAATACAATATTAAAATTGACGAAACACTGTTTACGGTAGCTAAATTAGAGAAAGGGATTTTTTAAATAATAATAAATGCAAATGAAACGAGCATGATAATAAGCATCACACAGGATGATCATTATAAGCGAGTTCCATCGAATACCGTTGAAAATTTAAAATTATAATGAGATGAAACATCAATATATATTATTAATTATTCTTTTGTGGTCAAATTTTGCCTTTTCGCAAGAAGATAAAACAAAATTAGATTTTACAGGCTTTGTTGATACATACCACGCTGTAAGAAGTCAATCGCCTAATGATTTTATGAGTTCACGCTCACGTTTTCGTGGAGAGTTGAAAATGTTAAAAGGAAAATCATACTTTTTCACTTCGTTTAATGCTGTGCATAACAGTATTTTAAATTCGCAAACAGGGATTGAACTGCGAGAAGCTTTTTTTGAATATTCCGCCAAATCTTGGGATTTTAAAGCAGGGCGACAAATTGTAAATTGGGGCGTCGCCGATGGTATGCGGATTACTAACATAATTACCGCAATGGATATGACTGAGTTCTTGGCACAAGATTACGATGATATAATAATGCCTGTAAATGCTATAAAATTAAGATGGGTAAAACCAAAATATAATTTTGAACTAATTTATGTTCCAATCCCTACATTTTCAATATTGCCTTATGAGGCAGAAAATCCTTGGTCGGTATTTCCTATAAGTGAAAACCCTATTCTTGATATTAATATGGATAATAAACCCGAATTAACACTCAAAAATAGCGAATATGGAGCAAGATTTTCATCTTTTCTTTCAGGAATAGATTTTTCGGTATCTGCCTTGCACACTTGGAATAAAATGCCTGTATTTACACGCAGCTTATCGCCAACTTTCGATACTATTTTTATAAAAGCAAATTATTACAATTTAGATATGCTCGGACTTGATTTTTCTGTGCCAAAAAGTCAATTTGTTTTTAGGGGAGAAGGAGCGTATTATATTGGAGAATTTCACGCAGCAAATAGTCAAACAGGAAATTTAGAGCCTGTAAAAAAGAATTCATTAAACTGGCTGGTTGGTATTGACTGGTATCCTGGCAACGATTGGACAATAACAGCTCAATATTCGCACAAATATATTACCGACTATTTAGATGTTTTACAAGAAAATGAAAACACAATTTTATCAACGGCAGGAATTACAAAAAAACTTTTACGAAGCACATTATCAATTTCAACATTTGCTTATGTGGATATAACAAACAGTGGTTTTTTTGACCGAACAAGTATTGATTATGCTTTGTCAGATGAAATTCATATAATGCTTGGTTACGACTGGTTTCAGGGAGATAAGGGAATGTTTGGATTGTATAAAAATAATTCTGAATTTTGGATAAAAGCGAAATATAGTTTTTAAAATTGTCATTAAATTTGCAAAAGTGTAAACTAAATTCAGGACGAAACAAATGAAAGCCGACCCGAAAGCCATACACATTTGCAATTACTCACAGAGGGTTTATCTTTTTAGGTGTTCGTGAATGTAAACATTTCACACGAGCCAACGCTTGACCAAAAATTGCAAAAGAGTATGTCTTGCCAACGTATCTAAATAACTGAACATGATATAGATACGGTGGGTAACAAAGAGCTGTGGTAAAAAACAAGTAATTTCATAGCAACATTTTCGTTAAAACAAAAATCGTATCTTTTTTTCAATATTACACAAAAATAGTCGCAACTACGCATATACGCGCCGTTGATAAAACAAGAAAATCAATTCAGGTTTACTATGTTTTTTCCAATAAGCCTTAACTCAACACCTTCAATTTAGCAAAAGACAACAATAGCTTTTTAACTCCTATTCCAAATTTAATACTTGCTTTGATGTTGACACCTGTACCTTCCATTTCTAAGACTTCTCCTTTTCCAAATCTACTGTGTGAAACGATGTTTCCAACAGTTATTTGGGTATCAAATAGATTCGTGTTACTTGATGATGTTTTAGATAATTTCTTTAAATGTTTGGGTGGTTGAAAGCGTTCAACGGGTTTTTTCTCTGGTTTTTTATACCGCACTTTTTGTCTGGGTGAATCACCAAAAATACTAGAATCTAAAAAGGAATTACCTCTAGATTCTGAAATCATAGGTGTTTTTACATCTAAATATTTTTCGTCTATTTCTACCAAAAAACGACTGGGTTCGCCATCGGTTAGTTTTCCCCATCTAAAACGCATTTGTGTATGTAGTAAATAAGCTTGTTTTTCGGCTCTTGTCAAGGCTACATAAAAGAGTCTGCGTTCTTCCTCTAAGTCTTCTCTGGTATTCATATTCATCGCGGAAGGAAAAAGGCCTTCTTCTAAACCTGCAATATAAACAACTGGAAATTCTAATCCTTTAGCCATGTGTACGGTCATTAAAGTGACCACATTGGTTTCTTCTTTATCAATATCGAAATCGGTGGCTAAGGCTACATTTTCTAAAAAGGCTGCCATTGAGGTATCGCCTTCTTCCAATTCCGATTGAACTTGTATAAAATCTTGAACGCCATTGAGTAGTTCTTGAATGTTTTCTACTCTGCTGATGTCTTCTGGAGCACCATCTTTTTCTAAATCTTTGACAATTCTCGTTTTTATTACTACTTCATTGGCTACTTCAAAGGCATCATTCTTTTGCATAAAAATTTGAAAACTCTTAATCAACATCACAAAATCGGCTAGTTTTCTTTTGGTTCCTGCATTGATTTGTATGTCAATTCTTTCTATATTTTCTAATACAGAAAAAATAGATTCCTGTATCTCATTTGCTTTAACAGTTAACCGATCTAAAGTGGTTTGACCGATTCCTCTTCCAGGGTAATTGATGACACGTTTTAATGCCTCTTCATCATTTTGATTAATCAGCAAACGTAAATAAGCTAATACATCTTTTATTTCTTTTCTTTGATAAAAGGACATACCTCCATAAATACGGTATTTAATATTCTTTTTACGCAAAGCATCTTCAACAGCTCTTGATTGGGCGTTGGTTCGGTATAAAACAGCAAATTCACTGTTTTTTAGTTGTTTTTCATTTTTATTATCGAAAATAGAATCGGCGATATACCTACCTTCTTCTGCATCTGAAAGCAAACGCATAACCACTACTTTTTCACCTTCGTCATTGGCAGTCCACAAATCTTTATCTAACTTAACCGTATTTTTATCAATAACTGAATTAGCCGCTAAAACGATATTTTTAGTCGAACGGTAATTTTGTTCTAATTTATAAGTTATTGCATCAGGATAATCTTTTTGAAAATTTAATATATTTTGAATATTTGCTCCACGGAAAGCATAAATACTCTGCGAATCATCACCAACCACACATACATTTTGAAACCTATCTGCCAAAGCTTTCACAATCAAATATTGCGAGTGATTGGTATCTTGGTACTCATCTACTAATATATAGCGAAACCTATCTTGGTATTTAGCTAAAACAGCAGGAAATCTAGTTAAAAGTTCGTTGGTTCTTAGTAATAAATCATCGAAATCCATCGCACCAGATTTAAAACATCTTTCTACATAATTGTTGTAAATCTCACCCATTTTAGGACGCTTTGCCATGGCATCAGCTTCTATCAATTCTGGGTTATTGTAATAAGCTTTTACGGTAATTAAATTGTTTTTAAATTTAGAAATACGAGAAGCAACTGCTTTGGTTTTATAAATATCTCTTTCAAGATGCATTTCTTTAATAATACTTGAGAGCAATCTTTGTGAGTCTTGAGCATCATAAATGGTGAAATTGCTTGGAAAGCCCAATTTATCTGCTTCAAAACGTAAAATTTTAGCAAAGATAGAATGAAATGTTCCCATCCATAAATTTTTAGACTCACTTTCACCTACTACTGATGCAATACGATCTTTCATTTCGCGTGCTGCTTTGTTCGTAAACGTCAGCGAAAGAATATTAAAAGGATCAATTCCCTGCTCCATTAAATAAGCAATACGGTAGGTTAATACACGTGTTTTACCAGAACCCGCACCTGCGATAATTATCATAGGGCCATCTTTATGTAAAACAGCTTTTTGTTGAGGTTCGTTAAGATCTTGTATGTATTTTGACACTTAAATGAGTTAAAAGTTAGTAAGAGACGCAATTAATTGCGTCTGTACTTAGTAAGTGACGTAATTAATTGCGTCAGTACTAAAATTTCATAAGATTATATGTGTCAAAAATACAATTAATGGAATTGGATATTGAGAAAACTAAAATAAGTTTTTAACAGGTTTTATGTTACCTTAAATCCGCAAGTGTATTTCTATTACAAACATCAACTGCCCATCATTAAAGGCAATGCTTGTTTTTCGATTCTCACCATAACTGGTGCTATGTTTCCGAGTCTCAAAACTGTGCTTACCTTTACTAATAACCTGAGTTCGACCTCTTCTTTGCATTTCCTTTGGATTTGATGAATTTTCCCCAATTCTTGTTATATTTTATCAAATTAACTAGTT
>DQTL01000131.1 GCA_015662775.1 Lutibacter sp. | reverse complement strand
TACGCTTTGTTTATGTTATTACTAACGTATATAACAACCAAAATAAATACTAAGAATACATTTAAAAACATACTGTTAACATTAGGCATACTTGTTTTTTTCTCTCTAATGAATAATGGTATATTCATAGACAGAGAAGCTAGTTGGAGTACTTATACGGTACATACTGAATGGTATTATGCTTATGAAACTTCGTATAAATCAATGTTCTCTTTTGCTGCTTTGTTTGTTTTAGGCTTGGTATTGATTAATAAAAGAAGGGTTTAAAATAGAGATAATGAATACTAAAAGACTGCTATTTTACTGGATTACAAGCTTTACAATTGCTGTAACAATGTACTACGTTTTAAAAGTAGGGTATACCGATCGTGTATTTGGATCTTGGTTTAGAATGATGCAATATCATAATGATAATCCTATTTCATTTATTGTAATTCCTGTTTTTTTCTATGGGATTATTGCTAATTATTTTGCCGATAGTTTTGCTAAAAAAAGTAGAAAAGAACAGCTATATCTAACGCTTATTATAGTCACTTTAACAATCTTAGTAAGTTCGCCTTTTGGCGGAATGCTTTGGCATTATTATGGTATGAAAGCAGGTTGGTTTCCAAAAAATTGGGGCGATAAGTTATTTGGAAGTTTTTCTGAAAGCTTACTAATAGGTTGGCTTATTATATTACTTTCGTTCCCGTATAATATTTTTGGAATTGTAGTAGCTTATTTTCTAACAAAAAAAGGAAGTAGCATGTAATTATTGGTGTTCAATATCAGAAAAATGATAATATGCTGCACAAGCTCCTTCGCTACTAACCATAGGTGCCCCTAATGGATTTTGAGGGGTACATTTTTTACCAAATTCTGGACATTGAAATGGTCTTATAATTCCTTTCATTATATCACCTGCAAGACAAGATTTACTTTCTTCAGCTTCTTTAATATTTACATCAAATTTTTCTATAGCATCAAAAAAAGCATATTCTTTTTTTAATTTATAACCACTCATTGGAATATTATCCATTCCTCTCCATACTCTATCTGTAATTTCAAAAACTTTAGCAATTACTTCCTGCGCCGCTTGATTGCCTTCTTCTGTTACTATTCTAGAGTACTGGTTTTCTACATTATAGCTTCCTTTTTCTAACTGTTTTACAGTCATCAAAATACCTTGCAAAAGGTCTAATGGTTCTAAACCAGTTACAACTATTGGAACTTTAAATTTTTCTGCTAGCGGGTAATACTCCCAATACCCCATAATTGTACATACATGTCCTGCTGCTAAAAAACCGTCAATATTACTATCAGGGTCTTCCATAACAGTTTCTATTGCAGGAGGCACCAATACATGTGATGTTAGTATAGAATAATTCTTCAATCCTAATTTTTCAGCATGTATTACAGATAAACCATTTGCTGGTGCTGTGGTTTCAAATCCTACAGCAAAAAACACTACTTCTTTATCAGGGTTCTCTTTTGCAATAGTTACAGCTTCTAATGGCGAATATAAAATTCGAATATCTGCCCCCAAAGCTTTGGCTTCTAATATACTTTTTTCAGAGCCTGGTACACGTATCATATCTCCAAAACTACATAGGATTACATTTTTATTTTCTGCCAAATAAATTGCTTTATCAATTAAATGAAGAGGTGTAACACAAACTGGACAACCAGGTCCGTGAACCATGGTTATTTCCTTTGGTAGTACATTTAAAATACCATTTTTCACTAATGAATGTGTTTGACCACCACAAACCTCCATAATTTTCCATGGTTTTGTAATTGTCTTTTTTATTTCTTCTAAAACTTTAAGTGCTAAAGCAGGATTTCTATATTCCGTCAAATATTTCATTCGTTTAAATCTTTATATCGTTGTTCAAATTGTTTTATTTTTAGAGGGGTATAGTTTTCTAAGATAGATTGTAATATTTCTACTTGGCTTTTATCTGAATTTCTACTCTCTTTAATATATTGATTAGAAATATCCCAAAATTCTTCATCTGTTAAATTCGGATTTTCTTCTTCAATCTCTTCTACTTCTTCCTCATAAGTTCTAATTCCTATATTTTTATCAATTTCATATTTTGTTATCTTTTTTTTCTCTACGTATTCTCTACCTGCTTTTTCAGCTTCTTCTCTTTTTAATCCTTCCGCTCTTCGATCTAAAAAAATCTTTAACTTGCTTGTTTTTTTTTCTTCCATAATCTATAATTCTTTAGAGTAACGATAGTACATTAATTGACCAAAAGATATACATTCATCATTAGGTGATAATTCTTTGTGAAAAAATAATTCAAAGTCTTGTTTCATAAACGATAAAATTAGTTCAATCAACCACATATTTTGAAAAACTCCTCCACTAAATACAACTTTTTTTACATTTTGTTTTTTGGCAATTATCATAATATAATGGGCTATGGAAATATGAAATTTTGCTGCAATAAAATCATTTTCAAACCCTTTCTTCTTATCTTCTAATATACTTGTAATAATATTTTCTATAAAGTTATTAATAAATTCATTATTTTGAATATATGTATAATACTTAGTAAAGTTGTTTTTTCTAAAATATCTATAGGCTGCACTTTCAAGTACCATTGCTGCTTCACCTTCATAAGTTTGAACGTCAACATCAAAAATTATTGATGATACAGCATCAAAAAGTCTACCTATACTTGTACATTTTAGTTTTGAAGATGCTATTAACTTTTGATAAACACTAAGTTCTGTTTTTGTAAATTTACGCTTAATTTCTTCAATATCCAAATTGGCAGACATTGCTAATGCAGATATCCTTGGTTCTTTTATCATTTTATCTCCAAGTATAAAGGGAAAAAGATTTAAATGATGTACTCTTTCGACTTGTCCTTTAATGTAAATAAAAAATTCACCTCCCCATATATGTCCATCATCACCTAATCCTGTTCCATCAAAAATAACCCCTAAAATTTTTTCTTGTGAATTTAATAAATCATTCTCTCCTAAAACGGCATAAAAATGCGCTTTATGATGTTGTACTTTAACTAATTCCAAATCGTTTTTATTAGCTAATTCTTCACCTAATTTTGTTGTAAAATATTCAGGATGTTTGTCTACTATGATAGTTTTTAAACTGTATTCAAAAAGTTTTTTAAAATGATTTAGTAATAACTTATAATTTTCTTGAGCATCAAAATTTATTGTATTTCCAATATACTGACTTATATGTAAATTTGAATTTGTCAGTAAAGTAAATGTACTTTTTAACATTGCTCCCATTGCCAATACATCTTTTTTAGGCAGTTTTAAATTGCTGTTTATATATGTTGGCGCAAGCCCTTTAGAACGTCTGTAAACACTTCTGTAAGACTTAATTGAACTATAACGGACAACACTATCATCCTGAGGTATTACTATATCACGATTGTTTAATAAAATTAAATCTGAAATTTTTGACAAGATTTTTATAGCGTCAAAATCTTTATAAACTATGGTAGAATTTGACAGATTAGCACTTGTACATATAATTGGGGTTTTGAACAATTTCATTAATTGATGAAATAATGGTGTACTTGGTAACATTACACCTAAATTACTTAATCTTGGTGCTATTTCATCAATTGCTATTGGTGTCATTCTATCAGCCTTTATTGATAGTAAAACTATTGGTGCTGAAACACTTTCTAACTCAAGCATTTCACCTATCCCCATTTCAACATCTTCACCCAATTCATAAAGATCATGATACATTAACGCGAATGGCTTAAAAGGTCTATTTTTAAGGGTTCGTAGGCGTTTTATAACTGTTGGGTTGGTAGCATCACAAGTTAACAAGTAGCCTCCTGTACTTTTAATTGCAACAATCTCCCCTTTATTCCAGGCATCAACAATGTATTTTAAATCAGTAAAATTTTTATGTAAAACACCATTTTCAAATAAAGACATTTCAATTCTGCAATCTTTACATGAATTTGTTTGAGAAAAAAATCTTCTATTTTCAGGATCTGTATACTCTTTTACACACTTATCACATTGTAAAAAAGAATCCATAGTAGTTGTTTCTCTATCATAAGGTAAATTAGTTGCAATAGAGTACCTTGGACCACAATTTGTACAAGTTATAAACGGATAGTGATATCTTCTATTTTTTTTATCAAACAACTCCTCATAACATTCTTTACAAGTTGCAACGTCAGGTGTAATTTTTAAGTTTTTTTCAGATAATTTTGTGCTTTCTATAATTAAAAAATCGCTAAATTTGATATAATCTATTTGTGTAATTTTGGTTTTAGTTATTTTAGCTAAAGGTGGTGCATTATTTAAAATTTGTTGAAGAAACGATTTAACCTCACTACTTTTTATATTGACATAAAGTTGTACTCCATTAGATGTATTACTAACTTTACCTTTAAGTTTTTTTTTTGTACACAAATTATATATAAAAGGTCTAAAACCAACCCCTTGTACTATACCTTGAACTTGTATATAATATGTTTTCAAAATATCTATGAGCCGTTTTACTTTGTGTTTCTATTGTGAATTTTTTCACAAAGTTCTAATATAGTTTCAATAGCTTTTGGAATACACGCTTCTACTTTTTTTGTCATTCCAACATGCATTGGATGAATCTGTTCTACTGATATCGTTATTAAATGTAATTCAGGTAAATCTCCTAAGATATAGAGTGCTTCAACCATATCCTTTAGCCCTACGTCATGAACACTTAAAGATTTAGGGAAATCTGATGCGAATTTTGGATATCTAACTTTTATATAACCTGCCTCTTTCCCATCCATTGTTGCATCAACAAATATTACTTTACCATACTCATCAAAAACATTCATTAAAAAGAAACCTCCCGTTCCTCCATCTAATACTTCAACGTAATCTGGTAATTTCATGGCTTCCATATGATGAATGAGATGTACTCCTACTCCTTCATCTCCCATAAGGTAATTACCTATTCCTAAAACTAAAATTTTATCTTTTTTATCTACTATAAAAATATTATTTAGATTGGTTGTTATAGAAGCAATATTTTTTTTTTTCATTGTAATTTCATTAACAAACAAAAGGTATTTTAATAAAAATACCTTTTGTTAATACTATTTAGTTAAGTTAATTTTCTTTTTCAGAATCTTCTTTAAGGCTATGCTCATCTTTATATTCCTTTTCTTGATGAATACCTTTACCTGGGTTCATCATTTTTCCAGTTACTTTCTCTTCTATTTCAACCCTTTCAGTTCTAACAAATTTGAAACCACTTATCATTGCTGAAACCTCACCTCTTGCCTCTAACCAATCATGAAATACAGCTAAGTAAACATGTATAATGATAAACAACAATATCAACCACATTGAAATTCTGTGTATTTGTCTTGTTAAAAAATCACCTCCTAAGGTTGAAGGTACCCAAGAAAACAATTTAGGTAACCACCAATTAGATAAGTCGGAATATAAACCAAAACCAGTAAAAACCAAAACCAGAGCTACTAAAAACATTATAACATACGTTGAAGTAGCCATAAAGTTATGTCCTATACTAATGTTTGATAATTTGTGTTGATGCTCTTTCAACAATAAAAGATCGTACTTTATAACGTGCCAAATATTTGCAAAGGCTCTCTTATTTATTTTGAATTTTTTAGTAATTGGTAAAAAAGCAGTCCAATGGGCGTACTCATTACCTACAAATGCCCAATAAGTCCGCATAATCAAGACACCAAAAAACACATAAGCTGATATAAAATGTGTTATTTTGATATATCCCATCAAATAACTATTCCATGCTTCTTTTTGTGACATGAAAGCTGGTGGGTCACCAATTAAAAAACCTGTTATGGCTAACACTACAATAGACAGTGCATTTAACCAATGAAATATTCGTACAGGTAACTCCCAAACATAAATTCTTTTGTAAGATTTAGTTGGAGCTTTGTCTTTATAACTACTATTTACTTTCATTTTTAGTTATTAAGGTTAAAACTAAATTGTACACATAGATATGTTGTCAACCCCTGTTACGTGTTTTCCATGTTCGTCATATAGATGCACTGAACACGCAATACAAGGGTCAAATGAATGTATCGTTCTTAATATTTCAAGTGGTAAATTTTCATCAGCAACTGGCGTTCCTAAAAGTGTACTTTCGTAAGCAGAACGTTGTCCTTTTGGATCTCTAGGTGATGCATTCCAAGTAGAAGGAACAACTTGTTGATAATTATCTGTTTTTCCATCTTTAATTTTTATCCAATGACCTAATGCACCTCTTGGCGCTTCACCGAATCCTACCCCTTTGCATTCTGCAGGCCAAGTACTCGGATCCCACTTGTCAGTATTAGCCATTCTTGTGTCGCCATTTTTAATATTAGCCATTAGTCGATCGTGGTCATCAATTGCCCACTCTGAAGCTTGAACTGCACAAATAGCTCTTGCTGCTGTTCTTCCTATGGTTGAGAACAATGCAGTAGCAGGTACGTCCAAATAGTCTAACACGTAATCAGTCAACTCAACTGTTCTTTTCTCTCCGCTAACATAATTAACCAAAACTCGTGCTAAAGGACCTACTTCCATAGGTTTCCCTTGCCATCTTGGAGTTTTAATAAAACTATACTTTTGATCAATATCTAAATGCTCATAAGGAGGTTTTGGACCTGTATAATTTATATTTGTTTCTCCATCCCACGGTGCTTTTCCCTCATTGTTGTCTCCACCACTATAATCATACCATGAATTGTTAATATACTCTTTAATATAATCTTCTTCAGTATTTCTATTTCCAACTTCATGAACTTTGGTTAAATCACCATCTAATATAACTCCTGGTCTGTATCTGTATGTATCTACATCATAATAACTACCTGTTGGAAATTCACCATACGACATGTAATTCTTAAACCCTGCACCTATGCTACCCCAATTTTTATTAAAACTAGCAATTTTCAATACATCTGGTAAATATACCTGTTCTACAAACTGCTTTCCTTCCTCAAGTAAACGTCTTACAAGAGACAACCTCTCAATATTTAATCCACCTGGATCATCTGTGTTTATAGCACATGCCATTCCTCCAACTAAATAGTTTGGATGAGGATTTTTACCTCCAAAAATTGCGTGCACTTTTACAATTTCCTTTTGCCACTCCAAAGCCTCTAAGTAATGAGCAGTAGCCATTAAATTAGCTTCCGCTGGTAATCTCATCTCCTTGTGTCCCCAATAACCATTTGCAAAAATTCCTAACTGACCGCTTTCAACAAATTTGGTAAGTCTTTTTTGCAAATCACTAAAATATCCTGGAGAACTCTTAGCCCATGGAGATATACTTTGAGCTAACTCAGATGTTTTTACAGGATCAGCGTTTAAAGCATCTACAATATCAACCCAATCTAAGGCGTGTAAGTGATAAAAATGCACAACATGATCGTGCATATATAAGACTTGAAGCATTATATTTCTAACTAGCTCAGCGTTTGGTGGTATTTCTATTTTAAGGGCATCTTCTACCGCTCTTACAGAAGCCAAAGCATGCATACTTGTACACACTCCACAAGTTCTTTGTACAAACGCCCAAACGTCTCTAGG
>DQTL01000176.1 GCA_015662775.1 Lutibacter sp. | reverse complement strand
ATTATACTCAATAGGTCAGAACTTAAAGAACTTTTTTCAATTCCAAAATTATTAAAACATCGAGTTCTATTATCCTTAATTTATTCAGCAGGTTTACGAGGAAAAGAAGTTATTAATCTTAAAATATCAGATGTTGATTTTGAGCGTATGACCATTCATATAAGACAAAGCAAATATAAAAAAGATAGAATAGTACCATTATCACCAAGCATAGCAATAGGATTAAAAAAATACCTCAAAGCAGAACACCCACATATTTGGTTTTTTAACGGTAAACAAATAGGAAGTAAATACAGTAGTAAAGGCTTATCTTGGATTATGCGAGAGACCTTAAAAAAAACAAGCATAACTAAACAAGTTAGTTTACACGCATTACGTCATTCTTATGCTACACATCTTTTAGAACAGGGTTTAAATATTGTTAGCTTAAAAGAACTTTTAGGGCATTCAAACATTACCACAACAATGATTTATTTGCATATAGCACAATGCGAAACTATACAAGCACACAGTCCGTTTGATAGTTTGTACAATCAAAAATGAAAACCAACACCGATTTAGCACAAGTAGTTAAAACATTTGGCAAATCATTTATAAAAAATACTTTATTATCGCCACAACAAACTAAGGTTTTACACAATATTGTTACTTGTGGTACAGCTACTTTGGGCGGACACAAAGAAGTTTGTAATAATTGTGGGCAGATAAAGTATCATTATAACAGTTGTGGTGATAGACATTGTCCTAAATGTCAATATAGTAAACAAATAAAATGGATTGACAAACTACAAATACAGGCTTTCCCTGTTAAGCATTACCATATCATTTTTACAGTTCCTCATAGTTTAAATAAGGTTTGTTTGTGGAATGATAAACTTTATTATAGCATTTTATTTAAAAGTGTTTGGGAAACCTTGCGAAGTTTTGGATATACAAAATATTGGAGTTCAAAGTGGTGCTATTGCAGTACTGCATACTTGGGGACAAAATTTGACTTTGCATCCTCACGTGCATTGTATTGTACCATCGGCTGGTGTAGATTTAAAAGGAGCTTGGAAACCTATTGGAAAAAACGATAAATATCTTTATCCTGTAAAACAACTAAGTGCTGCTTTTAAAGGTAAGTTTTTATATTATTTAAAAAAGGAACTTAAAACCTTAAACCATACTGGGTTTTCTGCTCACATTAAAGAAGCTTATACTAAAAATTGGGTTGTTTTTTGCGAAGCTCCTATGACTGGTGTAAACCAAGTAATTAAATACTTAGGACAATACACACACAGAATAGCAATTAGTAACCAGCGAATTTTAGGAGTTACAGCCAATCAAGTTCGGTTCTTAGCCAAAGATTATCGAGATAATGCTACGGTAAAAAAAGCTAAATTAGAAGGTCAGGTGTTTTTAAGAAGGTTTGTACAACACGTACTGCCTAAAGGTTTTATGCGTATTAGAAGATATGGCGTTTATAATGCAACGACCCAAAGAAATTTGAAATTACAATTTTCGCCAGACAGAAGTGACTTTGAAATATTAGTTGATAAAAAACAGAAAGAATTAGAACTACAAATCCCCAAAACACCTTGTTGTCCAGTTTGCAAAAAAGGAAAAATGATTGTGGTTAAGGAGTTACCTAGAATCCGTTCACCAGCTGGGCACTTACCGTCTATATTACTTTCTTTATTAAACTAGTTAAAATAATTTTCTAATAATCTAAAAAATTAGAGAATAAGATAATGACGTCTTAAATTTAAGAAAATGGCTCAAAACAAAGTTATTTTGAATTTAAAAACGATCAAAATAGATACTAATCTAAAATAAACTTCAAAAATGATTTATTAGTGAAAAATCATTTTTGGAAACCTACAGATAAAACCTCTTTTACAACAAAAAGGGCATCGTAAATTACATAGAGAAAAACCTTTGTCAGATGTAGTTCAACATTGGACTACTCGCTCGGTCGTGCCGACCGCTCATAGTCCTATTTATTGTGGGGCGTTTTTCTTTTTTGATTTTCAATTTCTTGTAAATTATCTACATAAAATTCATATTTCCTTTTCTCATCATAAGATGAAGTTTCCATGTATTCAATAACTTCTTTAATTAGTTTGTTTAACTTGAATATGCTATTTCTACTTCGTATATTCTTTTTTAATAGATACCCAATGTAAAATGAAATTAATGCTAAACCAAAAAACATATTTCCTAAGAAATTAGCATCTAAATAAATTTCATTTTTTTCATTTTGACTTAATATTTCCCCATTTGCTTCCATAAAACTAATTAGTTTTTCGGGATAGAAGTGTAGAATTGAAACACCAATTAATAATAGAGTTGTCAGACCCAATACCAGTCTAATAACGTTTAATGAGGCGTTTTTTGTAAACTTAATCACTAAATGCTCTTTTATTTCATCATAAACACCTTTGAATTTTCGTATCTTTTGTTCTGTTGTTTGAATTCTGTACAACCTATGTTGTCTGATGTTTTCGTTAATTTCGTTGATAGTTGGTTTTTCGTTTTCCATTTAAGTTTTTTTAAGGATTAATAGTGTATGAATTAACAAAACAGCTATCCATAAAAGATAGATATTCCTATTCTTAATTTTCGTTTCTTTTTTCATCTCCTTCAATTCGTATTCATCATTATGTTTAATAATGAAAAACAATAATATTCCTATTGCACCCAATATTACAAAAAAATATTTTTTAAAAACAAACCCAATTATAATAATTACTACATTTAGAATGTTCTGTAAAATTGTATAGGATAATGATTGTGCAATCCTTCCACCATCTAAAATTGAAATAGGAGCAAGATTTGATAGATTCATTATCAAAGAGAAAAGAGCTATTTGATGTAAGAAATCTGAATTAAAGATTAAACTAAGATAGAAAGATACTATTCCGACTATACCACCAAATAAAGGACCCGCAAAGGCGATTTCAAATAGATGTTTTTTGCTGTTTAAGGGTTCATGTTTTACATAAGCTCCTAAAAATGGTACAAATCTTGGGGTTTGAGGTTTATAATTTAATTCTTTTGCTTTGAAGTAATGACCATATTCATGAGCATAAATAGA
Source organism: Lutibacter sp. (assembly GCA_015662775.1). Lineage (GTDB taxonomy): Bacteria > Bacteroidota > Bacteroidia > Flavobacteriales > Flavobacteriaceae > DQTL01. The sequence continues at coordinate 12,825 of DQTL01000176.1, read as the reverse complement.
GATAATCAAAGCTAAACCATTTAAAATTCCCAATTTTTTAATCCATATGTATTTTGCAAGTAATGATAAAATTTTAGCAATCATTTTTTATTGTATTTTTCCTTTTAGCACTTTGTGAGTAATGACCCACAACTTATTCATATCTAACATTTGCTTTTATATTACGTATGTGGTTATTAATTTTTTTTAGTAGGTGTTAGTAGTATAGTTATTCAATTTTTGATAATGATAATGACAAGATGCTATCCAAATTTCATTAGCTTCATACTTATAAACTAAACGATGTTCTGAGGTTATTCTTCTTGACCAATACCCTTGTAAATCTCCCTTTAAGGATTCGGGTTTTCCTATTCCTTCAAAAGGGGTTCGCACACAACATTTTAGAAGTATATTTATTCGCTTTACAATCTTTTTATCAACTTTCTGCCAATATAAATACTCATCCCAAGATGATGAAGACCAAATTAATTTCATTATTCTATAAGCTCTTTTGGTTCTCCTTTCCCAGCTTCTAATTCTTCAATAGATTTTAATAAAACTTCTCGGTTTTCACCTTTTAATAAATAGGTGGTTTCTTTTAAGGAATTATATTCGTCTAATGATACTAACACTAAATTTTTCTTCCCTTTTCTCTTTATTACTAACTCACTAACGTCATCAATTACTTTGTCTAACCAATGTTTTAAATTTGAGCGTAAATCGGTATAGTTTATTACTTCCATAGTGCAAAGATACAAAAAAGTACTTGAATAAGTACTTTTTTACTAAAACTGTAATATTATTGGACTATACTAAACAATCACCCTGCTGACTTCGTACGCTACAAAACAAAGATATGAGTCGGGAGACATTCGCAGAGCACATACTATTCTAATTTAGACTTTGGAGAGGGACATAACAAAAAAGCCAAACAAATAAATGCTTGGCTTTTTTAAATAAACTGTTTTTATCTTTTAATGATCATCTCCATGATCTAAATTATAATAATGATAGTGTTCACTTTCTTTTAAGTAAGGATTTCCTTTTGGTAATAATGGTCTTTTTGTTAAAGCACTAAATCCGAAATAGATAAAGAGACCTACAAAGAATAAGATAGACCCCATTTCTGGAATACCAAAGTGCCAATGTGCTCCTACTGTAGAAGGCATAATCATCACAAATACATCAATATAATGTCCTGTTAGTATCACAAGACCTACAATTAGCATAATGCTAAATTTTCTCTTTACGTCTGAATCCATCAATACAATCAATGGGAATACTAAGTTTAGCACCACCATAAAGAAGAATATAAATTGATATTGCTCCATACGTTGCATAAAGTAGGTTGTCTCTTCTGGCATATTTGAATACCAAATTAACATATATTGTGCAAACCATAGGTATGCCCAAAAAATACTAAATCCGAACATATATTTTCCTAAATCGTGTAAGTGGCTGTCATTGACAAATTCTAAATAACCTCTAGATTTTAAATACATAACTGCAATGGCAATTACTGTAATGGCAGATACTATAGATGTGGCAAATATATACCAACCAAATAAAGAACTAAACCAATGCGGGTCTAAAGACATAATCCAATCCCATGATAACATAGATTCAGTTGTCATAAAAAAGACTAAGAAAAATATAGAATACTTAAATGCTTTTTTATGTGCTGTTAAATCTGTAGCATCGTCTTGTTGTCTGTTCTTTTTAATAATAATGTGCCTAAATAAAATATATCCAATAATATAGGCAAAAGATCGCATTAACCAACTAGGAGTATTTAACCACCAAGCTTTTGCTTCTATTAATGCATCACCTTCTGCATGCATCCAAGGGAATATATGGTTCATTCCAAAAGCAGATGCTAATAAAAAGAGTAATATAATAATTCCTAAAGGTATAATACTTGCTGACAAGGCTTCCATTAATCGTAAAAGAACAATAGACCAACCTGCCGAAGCGGCAATTTGAATGGCATAGAAAGCAAAAATTGCCAAGGCAATCATAAAGAGGAAGAACAAGCCAACAAAAAATGCTGCCCAAGGTCTGTTTTGCATTTGGCTTAAAACATGCTCGGCATGTTGTTCTCCTGCATGTGCATCCTCATGTCCGTGTGCATCGTCATTGTGAGATACCGTTTCCTTTGTCACCGCTTTTGCTTGTGATTTACGACCGTATTGTGGTATTAATTTAGCGGCTTCTGCTTTCTCTGCAACAGCTGCTTCATGATGTGCAATCACTTCTTTGGCGTCATCGATTGTTTTACCAGCACCATCGAAAAATCCAAAAGCTATCCCTAAAGCACCGATAACCATCAATGCTATTGCTGTAATTTTTAATTTGCTTGAAAATTCGTACATAAGTATTATTCTTATTTATAGATTTTGCTCTATGCTATTAATATTTTCTTTTTAACTTTTGGACATATTGCACTACTTGCCAACGTTCTTTTTCTGTTAATTGAGAAGCGTGTGATCCCATCATATTACGTCCGTAATAGATAACATGGTAAATACTTCCTTCATTAATGTCTCTATCTTTAAAGTGTGGTACTCCAAAGAATTTTTGACGTTTTACTAAGTTACCTTGTCCATCTCCTGTATAACCATGACAAATTGCACAATAGATATCAAAACTTTTTTTACCTGCTGCTACATTAGCTGCACTCTTAGCTAGTGGTGATTGCAAAGTTTCTTTTGCTAGGTTATAGCCATCTAGTCCTTCAGGAATTTCGAAAGGTTTTTTTCCTCTAGCAATTGCACCAACTGGTGGTGTTTGTGCTGCCATACCGTCTTTCATTACGGTATTGATACCGTATGGTTCGTAAGGAATAGTCTCGTACATGTCTGGCATATACTGAATGTTTGGTTTGCTACGATCTCTTGAACAAGATGTCAAGATGAGTGTCGCAATCACTAATGTGAAAAATAATTTATACATCTTCTTCTGTCTTTTCGATTACATTAATCTCACTGGTTCCAGTTGTTTCTAATAAAGATTTTAAGTCTTGTAATTTGTCTGTTACTTCAAACTCCATTACAAAAGTATCATCTGTGGTGCTTGGGAACGGATTTTCTGCTTCTTTCCATGGCCAAAGTCTACTTCTCATATAAAAAGTAATCACCATTAAATGTGCTGCAAAAAATACAGTTAATTCAAATATTATAGTTACCCAACTCAATACGTTTTCAGAATAACTAAAATTTGGTTTTCCTCCAAAATTTTGTGGCCAATCTACAATCATCGTATAATTGGTTAAAAATACAGCAGTTAAAAAACCGGTAACACCAAATAGAAAAGCTGTAATAGCGATACGGGTGTTTTTTAAACCCATTGCCTTGTCTAAACCATGTACTGGAAAAGGTGTAAAAACCTCCTCAATGTCATACTCTGCTTTACGTACAGTTTTGACTGCATCCACTAAGACTTCGTCATCTTTGTACGAAGCATATACTGTATAATACTTGTTACTCATTGCCTTTGTCTCTTAAGTTTTTATGATATTCTCCTGTTTTCTTTAATATTGTTTTAATCTCAGCTTGTGCTATTACTGGGAAAGTACGTGCGTAGAGTAGGAATAGTACAAAAAAGAAACCTAATGTTCCAACAAATACACCTATATCAACAAATGTAGGTTCAAATCTTGACCATGTAGATGGTAAATGTCCTTTACTCAATACTATTGCAATAATATCAAAACGTTCAAACCACATTCCTATATTTATGGCAATGGATATTAACCAAGACCAGATAAAACTTGTTCGTACTTTCTTAAACCATAATAATTGCGGAATTAAGATGTTGAATAATATTAATGACCAAAATGCCCACCAATAAGGACCTGTTGCAGCTCCTACGGACATGTAAGTAAAGTTTTCATACGGACTTCCTGTGTACCAACCCACAAAGAATTCAGTTGCATAAGCTACAGCTACGATACCACCTGTTAGTAGTATCACCATATTCATATTTTCTATATGTTTACGAGTAATATAACTCTCAAGGTTTGTTACTTTACGCATAATACCTAATAAGGTTTGCACCATGGCAAATCCTGAAAAGATAGCTCCTGCTACAAAATAAGGAGGAAAAATTGTACTGTGCCATCCTGGAATAATTGAGGTAGCAAAGTCCATCGACACAATGGTATGTACTGAAAGTACTAGTGGTGTTGCTAAACCAGCAAGTACTAAAGATACTTCTTCAAAACGTTGCCAATCTTTTGCTCTACCTGACCAACCAAAACTAACTAAGCTATATATTTTCTTTTGGAAAGGTCTTTTTGCTCTATCACGTAACATGGCAAAATCTGGTAACAAACCTGTCCACCAAAAGACCATTGATACTGATAAATAAGTTGATATGGCAAATACATCCCAAAGTAATGGCGAGTTAAAGTTTACCCATAAACTACCAAATTGATTAGGAATTGGTAAAGTATAGTAACCATTCCAAATACGACCCATATGAATCATTGGAAATAGTCCTGCTTGGAATACTGCAAAAATCGTCATGGCTTCTGCCGAACGGTTAATTGCCATACGCCATTCTTGACGGAATAACAATAATACAGCTGATATTAAAGTACCAGCGTGACCGATACCTACCCACCAAACAAAGTTGGTAATATCCCATGCCCAACCAATATTTTTGTTTAACCCCCAAACACCAATTCCTGTTCCTATTAGATAGGAAATAGACCCTATTCCCCACAAGAAAGCAATAAGGGCAACGGTAAAGGCAATCCACCATTTTTTATTGGCTCTTGTTTCAACAGGTCTTGCAATATCTACAGTAACATCATGATAGGATTTTTTTCCTAAAATCAACGGCTCTCTGTAGGATGATTCGTAATGAGACATATTTTTAAAATTTATTTATTCTTTATTGTAAACTGTACACCATCAAATTTCAAATAACAAATTTGAGATTTAGGCATTTTCATTTCTTACTTTTACTTGATACATTACATTTGGTTTTGTACCAATAAAATCAAGTAAGTGATAGGCTCTTTTATCTTCTGCTAAATGAGCTACTTTACTATCTTTATCATTGACATCACCAAATATCATGGCATCTGAACTACAAGCCATGGTACAAGCGGTTTGGAATTCACCATCTTTAATGGTACGTCCTGCTGCTTTAGCTTCTAAAATAGTCGCTTGTGTCATTTGAATACACAAAGAACATTTTTCCATAACACCACGAGAACGAACTACCACATCTGGGTTTAATACCATTTTACCATAATCGTCATTCATGTTGAAATCAAATTCTTCATTATCATTGTATTTAAACCAATTGAAACGTCTGACACGATATGGGCAGTTATTTGCACAATAACGAGTTCCTACACAACGGTTATACGCCATATGGTTTTGACCTTGCTTTCCGTGAGAAGTTGCTTGTACTGGACAAACTGTTTCACAAGGTGCATGATTACAATGTTGACACATAACAGGTTGGAAAGATACTTGCGGATCTGCTGCAACTCTTTCTACACCATGATACTTTTCAACACGACTCAAACCTAGTTCGTCTGCTGCCTCAAATGTTGGCACCTTTGATGAGTAATATCTATCGATACGCAACCAGTGCATATCACGTGATTTACGTACTTCTGATTTACCAACTACGGGTACATTATTTTCTGCATGACAGGCAATAACACAAGCTGCACATCCTGTACAAGCTGTTAGGTCAATTGATAAATTAAATTTATGTCCTGTTGAATCATCATACGATGTCCATAAATCAACTCTTTCTGCATCTACAGGTTGATGATCTAATGAATATTTGTGTTTGTGATTCCATTCATGACTGTCACCATTATTATAATCCTCTAGACTTACTTCTTTTAAAATATCATGACGACCTGCTAAAGTGTGGTGTAATTGTACACATGCAAAATAATGTGTCCCTGTTGGAGCACTTAAACTTACATTTCCTTTTACATTATTAGCAAATTTAAAGGCGTTAACACCTTGTTTTAAATCGTCTTTTACACCTGCTGTTCGTCCATAACCTATGGCTAAACCAACAGAACCATCTGCTTGACCTGGTTGTATATAAACGGGTACATTTTCTATAGTTACATCGCCAATTGTCACATTGACCATATCGCCATCTAAGGCTCCATTATCTGCAGTTGTATTGACAATACCATTGGCTTTTGCATCGGCAGGAGACATGGTTAAGTAGTTATCCCATGAAGCACGAGTAATTGGATCTGGTAATTCTTGTAACCAAGGATTATTTGCCATTTGCCCATCTCCCATTGAGACTTTAGTGTATAAAGCCATTTCTAAATCATTCGATTTAGTTTTAGCTAGTGTAGCAGCTACTGCTACCATATCTAACGTGCTTTCAAATAAGGTAGCTTCTTCTTCAATATCGATTTTTGCAAAACCATCATGTAGTGTTTGATTCCAATTTCCTTCGAAATTAGATTTTATAAACTCGTAGAATGATTCGTCACTACCCATCCAACTTAATAGCGTGTCTTGGAATTGACGTGTATTAAATAAAGGCTTAATAGTAGGTTGAATTAAACTATAATGTCCTTTTTGATGCATGACATCACCCCATGATTCTAAATAATGTGGCGTTGCTAATGCATATTCCATAGCGTTTGCAGTTTCATTATTTTGCATGGAGAAAGCAACCGTTAAGTCAACTTTACTTAAAGCTTCCGTGAATTCATCACTATTTGCTAAAGTATAAACAGGGTTTGTATTGTGTGTTAATAAAGCACCTACTTTACCTGCTTTCATATCAGCAATTAAAGTAGCAACATCTGCATCATTTCCGTGTCTTGTATTTCTTGTGTTTACTTTATCTAGTACGATAGAACCCAAAGCATCATTAATAGCTAAAGCTAGTATTTGTGCATTTTTATCTTGGATTCCTGTTATAACAACTCCTTTGTTTCCTGCTTTTTTTAGTTTAGAAGCCACTTCTTTAATCGCTACATCAGCAGGAGTTGATTTGGTAGCAATAGAATTACCTGTAACAGCATTATATATTTGAATTAAAGCAGCTACTTGCTCAGAAGGTTTTAATGGAATTCTTTTATCAGCATTTGCACCAGTTTGAGACATGTTAGCCTCTATTTGTATATGATGTGACATTTTTCCTGTTTCGGGTTTTCTTCCGTTGGAATAACCTCTTTCATATCCACCACCTTGCCAGTTTCCTAAAAAGTCAGCTCCTATTGAAACAATAGTTCCTGCTTTTGAAAAATCGTAAGTAGGTAAAGTGCGAACACCGTTTACGGCTTCAAAGGCATCTAATGCTGCTGATTCAGAAACAGCATCATAGACAACATGACGAACAGCTCCAAATTTTTCTTTGAATTGTCCCATCAGTTTTTTTGTAGAAGGACTGGCACATGTACCTGTAAGAAGTACTACTTCTTTTCCTGCTTCAAAAACATTTTTTAATTTATTTAGAATTGCTTTGTCAACATCATTCCATGTTGCATCTGTTCCTTTTATTTTAGGTTCTTGTAAACGTGTACCATCATAAAGAGATAATACCGAAGCTTGTACTCTTGCATTGGCATCACTGCCCGCTTCTTTGTTAGGTTGTACTAAAATAGGACGACCTTCACGAGTTTTAACTAAAATATTTGCAAAATCAAAGCCATCAAACATAGTCGTAGCATAGTAATTGGCTACACCTGGTGTTACATCTTCTGGTTTGATTACATAAGGAATTGCTTTACGAACAGGTCCTTCACAAGATGCTAAGGTTGCTGCGGCAGTAGAAAAACCAACATACTTTAAAAAATCTCTACGTGATGGTTCTGTTGCCTCTAGGGTTTCTTTATCACCTAAAAATTTGTCTGTAGGTATTTCTTCAATAAATTCCTTTTTATTTAGATTATCTATAAGCGAAGTGTCTTTTTTTAACTCTTCAGTACTAATCCAATATTTTTTATTTGATGCCATATTGTTTGGTCTTTTTTTAATCTTTAGTTTTAGTCTTAATTACTTAGTAATGACATTTTCCACATTCAAGTCCGCCCATTTCAGCGACAGTTGCACCTTCATGTGCGTCTTTAAGATGTTTGTACGTACCAGCATAATACCCATTATCCATGTTTACTTTTGTGTCTTGGTGACAAGTCAAACACCAATCCATAGTTAAGGGTGAATATTGCTCTACTCTATGCATTTCTTCGACAGGTCCGTGACAAGTTTGACATTCTAAACCAGCTATATTTACGTGTTGTGAGTGATTGTAATAGACAAAATCAGGTAAATTGTGTACACGAGTCCATTCTACTGCTTTTCCTTCACTAGTGTAAGCGAACTCCGCAGGTTCCCAACCAGCTGCTGCATGAACTTTAGCTATTTGAGCATCGAAAAATGCTTTATCGTGGCCTCCAAATACTTCACCATTATATTCTGTAATTGATTTATGACAGTTCATACAAACATTAGTTGTAGGAATACCTGATGTTTTACTGTGATTCGCTGAGGAGTGACAGTATTCACAATCAATGCCATTGTCACCCGCATGAACTTTATGAGAGAATTCGATAGGTTGTACTGGTTTGTAACCCGTATCAACACCTATTTGGAATAAATAATTAAATAAGAAAAAAGCAGTGCTAAATAATGCTATGATTGTAAAAAAGATAGCTCCGAAGTACCATTTCTTTTTCGCGAAGAAATATATAATGGCTACAAACAACAACAATACAATAGGTTGCCACCACCAATTACTATTGCTAGGTGCTAATCTTTCATAGGCTTCGTTTACATTTTTTATAGTTGTATCTGAAGTGGTTTCTACAACTGTAACAACCTCTTCTTCTATTGGTTCACCATTGGTGTAAGCAATAATATCATCAATCTCAACATTAGACATTGTGTGAACTGGCATTGGAATATTGTTGTACTCTTCAATGATTGCTTTTGCATCAGCATCTGTTTCTTTAAATTTTTGGCTATCTTTAATAAAACTGTATAACCATTCTTTATCTCTTTTGTCTGAAACCCCTTTTAATGGTGGACCCACTAACCTAGTTTCTAGAGTATGGCAACCAATACATCCTTTTTCAGTAAATAGTTTTTTTCCATTTGCAGCATCTTGTGCTTGTGTATTCGCGAAAAGAAATAATGAAAATACGAAAATCAATAACTTGGGAAACTGTTTGTTTATATACTCAATATTCATATTGAAAAGTGTTTATCTTGTTTGGTACGATTATTTCATATCATTAGGTAGTAAAAAACTACATAACACGAATAATGACGCGAAATTAACATAATTTAACTTATTTATCCTAATAAAAATCATCTTATATATAATTTAGAGTGTTTCTAAATAGCCTAGCAAATACTAAAACTCATTTAAATAAGTTTAAAATACTATATTTGCCTCAATACATTAAGCCATGAAATTTAAAATAATATCTCTTTTTTTTCTATTAATCTTCTCTTTTTTCAGAGGTTATTCTCAAAATTCTGACACGAAAATGCAAGAATTATTGCAAGAAAAAAGAATTTTCAATCAAACACAGAAAATTAAAAATGGGTTTCGAATTCAATTATATAATGGCATGAGTCAAACTAGAGCTGAAGGTATTCGTGGAACTTTTTTATCTTTTTTCCCCGAAATTGGGACTCATTTACTCTATGAGCAACCCGAATGGAAAGCACAAACAACCACCTTTAGAACCGAGCTAGAAGCCTATAAAATATGGTTAAAAGTACGTGAAGAGTTTCAAGGGACTTTTGTGTTTGAAGTTCGTAGGAAATAATTCTTTTCTTTTTTTTCGTAGATTGTCGCGTATTTTCCTTTATTAATCATTTATTAGAAATGTCTTGCTTCAAAAGTTTGCTTCGTTCCTCGCAAAGACGGGTTGAAATAGAATCATTGTCAATTTGAAACAAAGCCTTGCAAATCTTAAGGGGTACAAAGCAAAACAGTTTTTTAATGAAAATGGACTTTTAGAGGTTTCTTAACCTGAGTAGGGTTATTAATTTAAAAGTTGTTTTCTAAATAATAGATAATGTGGGTTTTATCGTAAAACACATTTTTAATAGTAAATTCGCAAAAACAATTTTCTCGATCATGAAATATCTACACCTTATTATTATACTTTTTTCAATGCATCTATTTGCACAAAAGAATGACGTATATTTTACCAAATCTCGCATATTTATCAATTCTAACTTAGATATTAAAGCACTTATTGATAACGGTATTGCAGCAGATCATGGGACTGTAAAACAAAATACTTATATAGAGTCTGTTTTTTCAAATAGAGAAATTGAAACAGCAAAGAAATTAGGTTATAAAGTCGATATTATTATCGAGGATATGCAAAAGCATTACCTTAAGAATGTTCGTGATAAAGTAGCGAACAATTCAAAAAATCCTGCTCCATGTGGTGCAACAAATGCTTATGAAACGCCTAGCAATTTTAATTTAGGTAGCATGGGAGGTTTTTTAACCTATGCCCAAATGCTTGATGAATTGGATGAAATGCAAAGCTTATACCCTAATTTAATCACTCTTAAATCACCTATTAGCACATTCGAAACCATAGAAAATAGACCTATCTATTGGGTGAAAATTTCTGATAATCCTACGACTGATGAAACAGAACCTGAAATATTGTACACTGCCATACACCACGCTCGTGAACCTGCTTCTATGCAACAGCTTATCTTTTACATGTGGTATTTGCTAGAAAACTACGATTCGGATACGGAGATTCAATCTTTAGTTGATACTACAGAAATGTATTTTGTTCCTGTAATAAATGTAGATGGTTATTTATATAATGAATCAACAAACCCTAATGGCGGTGGCTATTGGCGAAAAAATAGGAGGAATAATGGTGATGGCTCTTTTGGCGTCGATTTAAATAGAAATTACTCCTATGAATGGGGTGGTCTTGGTACTTCTGATTCTTATGGAGAAACTTATCCTGGAACCGCAGGTTTTAGTGAACCTGAAACACAAGCTATTAAGTGGTTTTGCGAAGAACATGAATTTGTTATGGCATTAAACAATCATACATATAGTCAGTTATTACTATATCCTTTTGGTTATGACGACGACCAGCCTACTCCTGACAATGCAACTTTTGAAGCTATTTCTAGTTTAATGGTTTCTGAAAATGGCTATATCAATCAAATTTCTGCTGATCTATATCCAGCCTCTGGTGTCTCAGATGATTGGATGTATGGTGATACAAGCACACACAATAAAATATTTGCCATGACTCCTGAAATAGGTTATGATTTTTGGCCTTCTATAAGTGATATAATTCCTATTTGTAAAGAAATGATGTTTCATAATCTTACTGGAGCTCATGCTATTCATAATTATGCTAGTGTTAGTGATATAGATCCATTATTAATGGAGGATTTAAACGGTGATTTAAACTATACCATACAAAGAGTTGGAATTAGCGGAACTGGTGATTTTTCGGTTAGTGTTGTTCCTGTATCAAGTAATATTATCAGTGTAGGAAGTTTAAATACACATAATAACTTAGAAATTGGTGTTGAAGTTACTGCTGCTATTTCATATGTTTTAGATAATTCTATACAATATGGTGATGAAATTATATATAAATTGGTTGTTGCTAATGGTCTATCAAATACAGAATTAGAGGTAACAAAAGTGTTTGGAACACTATCTCAAATTTATTATGACCCTTGTGATTCAGCTACTGATCATTGGAATAGTTCGGATTGGGAATTAACAACCAATAGGTTTGTTTCAGCACCTTCTTCTATTACTGATTCAGAATCAGGTGGTTACGAAAACAACTCCAATAAAAGTATTGTGCTTGCTAATGCTATTGATTTAACAAATGTTCCTACGGTAGCAACCGTGTCATTTAATGCAAGGTGGAGTATTGAAAACAACTATGATTATGTGCAATTTCAAGTTTCAATTGATAATGGAATTACTTGGGAAGCTCAATGTGGGAATTTTACAAATACAGGTGTTTCTAATCAAGGAGCAGCAAATGGTCAACCGCTCTACGATGGGGAACAACCCAATTGGATTTTAGAAGAAATTGACATCAGTGATTACATGGGTGAAGAAGTGTTGTTTAGATTTATATTAGTTTCAGATAATGGGGTAGTTCATGATGGATTTTTCTTTGATGATTTAACTGTAAATATTGTAGATGCTACGGCTGGTATTTCATCAAATAATTTGAATCATTTTGTATTATATCCAAACCCTGCAAAGGATCAGTTAAATATTAAGAATACTAACAATCAGAATGAGTATTCTCTTCAAATAATAAATATTACGGGTCAAATAGTTAGCACTCATTTGATATCGAATTCAAAATCTAGCATTAGTTTAAAACATATTAATAAGGGAATTTATTTTGTAAAAGTATTTTCTAAAGGATCTACTAAAATGTATAAACTTATAAAAGAATAAAAAAAATAGAGGTGTGATTTTAAAAAAATCACACCTCTATTAAAGTTCTAATAAAGAAAATATACTATTCTTTAACTTTACAAGTACTTGTTCCAAAAGCAGTGTATAGTAAACAGCTTCCCATTAGCGTTGTAAACAACATAACTCCGGCTACTGCCCAAAGCACATAAGCTATCCATGCGGGTTCAAATCCGCCTTTATAGGCAAAATAAGCAGCAACTAATGCAATTAATACACGAACTACTTTGTCAATACTTCCTACATTTTTTTTCATAATTAAATAGATTTTACGTCTTCCTACTTGGTCGACAGGTTAGTATATAGTGTCTGTCAGAAAACACCTTAAAATTAAAAATGTTTTTTATTGCAATATTTTCAATTTTTTTTAATCGTCTGATGCTT
>DQTL01000124.1 GCA_015662775.1 Lutibacter sp. | reverse complement strand
GTCAATCAATCTGTTGCCAATACTTTTAGATATAAGGCTAAAATTGAAGGTTTTAGTAAGTCTATTGTTAAAGGTGACGGAGCTCCAATTACAGGTGTAGCACAAGGACAAGTGAAAAAATCAATAAAAACTACTGGGTCTTGTACTGGGAAAACAAGAGTTATTGTAAGACGCCAATCAGGTCAAGCAAGAGGTACTATTCGAGTTTTTGAAAAAAGCGGTTCGGGTTGGTCTAGCACTGCCATCAAAAGTTTAACTTTTGAAAGAAATGAAAATAAAAAAATCTTTATAGTAAACTCTAATAAAGAATTAAAAATAGAACTTAAAAACATTTCTGTTGGAAATATGTTAGGGTATAAAATGAATGCACTAGCTGTACAATAATTTTTTTTTGGGGATTTAAAAGAGGTAGCGGTTTTATTAAACGTTATCTCTTTTTTATGCTATTGACTTCTACATATTGGTAGAAAAACTATTTTAAAACAAACTAATTTTAAAACTAAAACTATGAAAACAACATTACTTATTCTCATCCTATCAACAACAAGCCTTATAGGATACACACAGAACACCAATGTTCCCGATGCTAATTTTGAACAAGCCTTGATAAATCTAGGCTATGACGATGTAATAGATGGCGTTGTTCTAACGGCAAACATAAATTCAATTACTACTTTAAATGTTTTCAATAAAAGTATTGCAGACATGACAGGTATTGAAGATTTTGTAGCTCTTACAAGTTTGTCTTGTCATCAAAATCAAATCACAAATTTACAGGTAAATCAACTAGTTAATTTAAATTATCTCAGATGTGAAGAAAACCTCTTAACCTCTTTAGATGTTACTCAAAACACATTGCTTACCAACTTATTTTGTCAAGAGAATCAATTGACAAGTTTAGATATTAGTCAACTAACTGTTTTAGATTATATCCGTTGTGCTAATAATCAATTAACAACACTAGATATCAGTCAAAATGTAATACTGACCACCTTATTCTGTGATAATAATCAATTGACAAACATAGATACTAGTGTCAATCCACTACTATGGAAATTTGTGTGTGGATGGAATTTATTGAGTAGTTTAGATTTAAGTCAAAATCCAGATTTATGGGACTTAAATATTGAAAGCAATCAATTTACCAGTATAGATGTATCTCATAATCTTGATTTAGAATCTATAGATTGTAGTACAAATCAAATAACTAATTTAGACTTTAGTGCTAACACGAGTTTAAGAGGGTTGACCTGTAGAGACAATCAAATCAGTACTTTAGATTTACGCTTAAACACTTCTTTAATTGCTTTGAGATGTAAAAACAATCTATTAACCAGTGTAGATATTAGAAATGGTAATAACACAAACTTCCTTGATTTAAACACGACTAATAACCTAAACCTAACTTGTATTTTTGTAGATGATGTAGCGTATGCTCAAGCAAATTTCCCATATATTGATGCAAGTTCAACTTTTGTAGCAACCCAATCAGCTTGTGATGCTTTGGGAATAGCTGATGAAAAATTAGCTTTCGATTTAAAAATTTATCCTAATCCTGTATCCACTTCTTTTTATATTCAATCTAATTCTAAAATAGAAAGTGTGTCTATTTATAACGTATTTGGAAAAATGATTAGAACCTACAAACCACAGGAAAGCTTTAGTGTCTCGAATTTAAGTAGTGGTATTTATACGCTAAAAATAGCTAGTAAAAACCAATTTGCATTCAAAAAACTTCTAGTTAAATAAAGTTTTTTTAAAACACAAAACCATTCTAATATAAGACACATGAAAACGATACTTACTATTTTAATTTTCAGTTTGCTATTTGCCTGTGCAACAGAGACCCAACAAAAAGGACTTGATGAAATAGCAAATCATTATAAAGCAAGCACTTCTTTCTCAAAAGGTTTTCAAACTATTGACAGTAAAACACTTTCTAATTTTAAAGTGCAACTCAGCGATAGTGAAATGCTAGACAGCCTTAAATCAGGTGTGACATTGTCTAATGTAGCTCTTATTCTTTTTAAAAATCTCACAGTAGAAGAGAGAAAGAAATATGATTATTTTTATATAGAACATATTAAAAAAAACTCAGATACGATTAAATACATCTTTACACCCAATTCTTTAAATGCAGGTTTAATACAATCAAAACTCTTTACAGATTTTTCTGACAAACTGTTAGCTAAAGAATATAAACTCGCTGCAAAAATGTTGGATCCCATATATTATCAAGAAGAATCAGAAGATAGTTTTACCAATTACGTAACTAATCTCACTAATAAGCATGGCGAAATAATGGATTATAAAAGAACAGGCTTTGGAACTATAGAGCCTAATAAAGGAGAATTAATGTATTCCTTTAATGGCTTTTTAACATTTGCTGATGGGTATAAACGTAACTATATTATAATGACATCTCAAAAAACAAATGGTGAATTTTTATTAGGTTACAACTTGGAAGGTAAAAGCTAATTCCAATACCTGTTTACAAAATAAACCTCTATGAATTCATGGATTTTTAAAGCCTATTGGAATTCATAGAGGCCATTTATATATACTAATTATATTTTAGCAGGGTAGTTAAACACTTAAAAACGAACTAATAAAAATAAATAAAATGAAAAAAACAAACTTACTATTAATTTGCTTATTCTTTATAAGTATAAACGCAACCAGTCAATTCAGTCTCAAAAAACTAACTAATAAACTTTCTAAGAAAACAGAAAAAAAACAGACTACTACGAAAAAAAGCAAAGCTACATCTGGAAGAACCACAGCTGTATTTTCAAACCAAGGTAGAGAATGGTACGTAAGTAAAACTACAGGAAGAGGACAACAAGGCACTAAAGAAAGACCAGCCAAAGATTTAGGAAACATTATCCATCACTTAAAACCAAACGATATCATCTATATTGCCGAAGGCACTTATTTAAGTAAAGGAAAAAGAGGCTCGGATGAAATCAACGTTCCAGTTAAAATTTATGGTGGATATGATACAGCCTTTACCACAAGAGATCCGTGGGATACTCATAAAACTATTTTTACGGGTGTCAATGAATATATGAAACTTACAACACCTAGATTGTATATCAGAACTGACCAACAGAGAGAAAAAAACGGTCAATTATCAGAAGGTTCAACAATAGTCGTAGATGGTATCATCTTTGACAATGGACCAAGAAATAGATATCACAAAGATAAAAATTTGGCAATCAGAAGACAAGCCAGTCCTAAATCGGGGCAAAACCCTTCTCCAGAGTCAGGAGGTATTGTAATAGTTGGAAGTAAATTTACCAATATAGCCGTTCAAAATTGTGTGGTAATGAATACAGCACCAACCGAAGGAGCAATTTCTGTTCGTGTATTCAAAGGAGGAAAGGGTATAATTCAAAATAATTTCTGTTTTAATAATACAGGATATGGCATTCAAATAAGATCTGGGTATATGGGAAGTGACGAAAGTCTATATCCTAAGTTTATTGTTAAAAATAACACCTCTTTATTTAGTTGGAAACACGATGCAATAGCTTCTTATGGTGGAAGTGCATTAGCGATAGATCAA
The DNA here is from genome assembly GCA_015662775.1 of Lutibacter sp. Taxonomy (GTDB): domain Bacteria; phylum Bacteroidota; class Bacteroidia; order Flavobacteriales; family Flavobacteriaceae; genus DQTL01. The sequence continues at coordinate 13,607 of DQTL01000124.1, read as the reverse complement.
AGTTTATTTGCTACAATTGAAAATAATGTATTCGGATTTGGACATATGGGTGGCGTCTATAACAAAGGAGCAAAGATAGTATTGAGTAGCAATTTGTTTACAGGTAATTCAAAATACGATTACAAAGAAGTAAATGCGATGATGGCAGCAGAAGATATACTTGATGAATCTACAAAAGTAGATTTTAATAGCTTAGATAACGAAGCTGCATCCATAAAAATACCTGTGGCAGAAAGATGGGCAAAGATTTATGCAGGAAGAGATATAGTTAGTAGAGCCGATGTAGATGCGGCAGTTAGCGTTGCCAATACAGGAGCCAATCAACTCAGAAGTATTTTTGGGCTAAATCTGCAAGGCAGCACTGTAAAGATGGATGCTGAAATATTTTTACCACTTGTAACAGTTGATGAAGCATTACCAGCAGGTCAATTTCCTTGGAATGGAAAAGGATGCACTATTCCAAAATCAAAATAACCTGCTATAAATAAGATAATCAGTATTATATGATATAATAGTGTGTTAACTGACACAATGAAAAAATACTATATTAACCAACAACTACTAACTAAAATTTTTAATATGAAAAATCTCTTATCTAAGATGTTTTTAAGTATTGCATTTACCTTTTTTACAATAATGCTTCATTCCCAAGTAGGGATTGGCACCAACAACCCAAATAGTTCCGCTGCTTTAGATATTGAAAGTACAGAAAAAGGACTTTTGATGCCACGAATGTCTCAAGCGGAAATAACAAATATTTCAAATCCTGCCAATGGCTTGTTGGCTTTTAATATAACGGATGAAAAGTTTTTCGTTTTTGTTGCTTCGGAAAACAGATGGAAAGAAATAAAATATGGCGAAGATAATATTTATGTAGATGCCACTTATAGTATCGGCTCAGGAGGGATGTGTAGTGGAATTCAAGTTAACGGTGATTATATTGAAGGTTTTTCTCTTCTCGAAAATTCGTCAATTTTACTTGATATTACATTTACTAAGGTTGGCTATTTCAGCATAAGCACCAATACAGTAAATGGTTATGGCTTTAGAGGAACTTATTTATATACTGGTTCTGTCCCCAACACAGTTAGTTATCAAATTGCGGCATCAGGTACTCCTATTATATCTCAAACAGATATTTTTACCGCTACTGCTAGTAATGGAGAGAGTTGTAACTTTTCAATCAATGTTAGTAGTGCTCCTGCTCCTTGTGTTAACCCAATTACCTATGGAGGAAAAAACTATAGCATTACACCAATTGGTACACAATGTTGGATGACAGAAAACTTAGATATCGGAATTATGATAAATGCTAATACTGCACAAACAGATAATGGGAACATTGAAAAGTATTGTTATGACAATAACGCAAGCAACTGTACAACTTATGGCGGACTATATAAATGGGATGAAATGATGCAATATACAACTAATGAAAGTGCACAAGGTATTTGCCCAACAGGTTGGCATATTCCTTCAGACGATGAGTGGAAAATACTGGAAATGCGGTTAGGTATGTCACTACAACAAGCTAATGGGTCTAATTCTAGAGGAACTGATGAGGGTGGAAAACTGAAGGAAATCGGCACGATACATTGGGCTGATCCAAATACAGGTGCAACTAATTCATCTAACTTTAGTGCATTGCCAGCTGGTCAAAGAATATCTAGCTTTCAAAAGATTACACTTTCTAGCTATTTTTGGACATCAACAGAAAGTGGTTCATTTGTTGCCCAAGTAAGGGAACTCTCAAATACAAATTCAAAGATTAGAAGAGTATATGAAACTAACAACAAAGCCACACATCAAAAAAGCCTACGTTGTGTAAGGGATTAAAAATAATAAAAAGAATAAATAATGTATTATATGATATGATATATATGGCGTATAAACTAACTAAATGAAAAAATACTATATTTACAAGCTACAACTACAAACTAAAAATACTCACATTGAAAAATATTATTTTTCTACTTTTTCCATTGGTGCTTTTTTCTCAAGAACAAACACTAAAACAACAATTACAAGTTGCTATAGATACGACAGATAATGTACAAAAAAAAGTACAGCTATATGCCGATTTAGCATGGGAACACATTATGACCGAAAATGATTCTGCCATAGTGATTGCTGATAAAGCTTTGCAGTTTTCTAAAAAGAATAAATACAAGTTAGGTGAAGCCATTTCTTTAGAAACCAAAGGTTTACATTATGAAATCAATAAAGGTGATTATAAAAAAGCCAGCGAGTATTATTTTGAAGGTATTAAAATTTGTGAAAAAAACAATTTAAACTATGCTTCTTCTATCTATCATTCTTTAGGGGTTATGTTTCACACCTCGGACAACTATAGTAAAGCCAAAGAATACTATACCATTGCCTACAACAGAGCCAAAAAAGAGGATGATATGCTTTTGCTTAAAAAAGCAATTATTAATCTAGGATCCGTTAGTTCTTCTTTAAAAGAGTATAAAAAAGCAGAAATATTACTTCTTGAAGCCTTAGCAATTCCTTTGCGAAAAGAGTTCGATTATTCTATCAACGCCAATTTAGGAAACTTATATATCAGGCAAAAAGAGTATAAAAAAGCAATTCCCTTTTTGCAAAAAGCGACGATACAAGAGCCTGAAAACAGAAATTCTGAAAAAAATCTTTTCTATTTAATTGATGCAAAAACAGCTTTAAAAGATACAATTGGCATGACTGCAATTTTAGAACGAGCTTTTCAATCCATTAAAACATCAGAAGCTGGACGTAATAAGAGTATTATGCTCATGTCCATATCAAACTATTATAGAAAATTTGGTAACTACGAACAAGCTTTAAATCTCAGAGATGAGTATTTAACTTTATATGAAGAAATTAAAGAAAAGCAAAGAGATGAGACAGTTTATGATTTAGAAACAAATTATCAAACTGAAATAAAAGAACGTAAAATTATTGAACAACAACTAACTATCGAAAGAAAAAACAGACTAAACAGTCAAATTATCTTTGGGTTGATTGTATTAAGTTTATTTTTATTTGGTTTTTACCTATTCTATAAAAAAAGAATAAAATACCATAAAACAATAGCAAAACAAAAAGAGGAAATACAAAAGAATAAATTATTTGAATTAAAACAAAAGCATAAACTTAGCTCTTTAAGCAGTATGATTGAAGGACAAGAAGCAGAGCGTTTACGGATTGCAAAAGATTTACACGATAGTTTAGGCGGTTTACTAAGCACAGTAAAATCCCACTTTTCAACCATACAAAAAGATAATACAAGCTTAAAAGGAAATGCATTAGCTGATAAAACCAATAACTTAATTGGTGAGGCTTGTCTTGAAGTTAGGCGAATTTCTCATAACATGATGCCGCATGCTTTAACTCTTTCTGGTCTTAAAGGAGCTTTAGAAGACTTAGGAGAACAACTAAACGAACAAGGCTACACTACTACTTTTGAAATTAATTCTTTGCCTGAGTCTTTATCTGAAACTAAAAAAGTAATGCTATTTCGTTTAATTCAAGAGATTATTTCAAATATTAGAAAGCATGCCCAAGCTAAAAATATTCTTATTCAATTATTACATCACAAACAAGAGCTAAACCTTTTAATTGAAGATGATGGAGTTGGTTTTAATTACAGTACAGCAATTAAAAATGAAGGTGTCGGTTTAAAAAGCATCAATAGTAGAGTAGAGTTTCTCGATGGATCTATTGATTGGGATTCAAAACCAAACGAAGGAACCGCTATTAATATAAATATTCCATTATGATAAAAGTATTTTTAGTAGACGATCATAAAATGGTTATTCAGGGTTTACAACTATTACTTGATAATAACCCAAAAATAAAAGTAATTGGAACTGCTGAAAATGGAGAGGAAGCCATTGAAAAAATTCCGATTGCAAAACCAGATGTTGTACTTTTAGATATCAACATGCCCAAAATTAATGGTATTGATACCTGCAAGCAATTGATTAAAGAACAGGAAAATTTAAAAATAATTGCCATATCCATGCACACAGAAACTAGCTTAATTAAAATGATGTTAAGTGCTGGTGCAAAAGGTTATGTGCTGAAAAATGCAGGACAATCCGTGTTAATAAATGCTATTAATTCAGTCTATGATGGTAAAATATATCTTGATGAAACCGTAAATGATATTGTTGTTAATAGTATCGCTAATAGTTCAAAGAAAAATAAAAGTCCTTTCCCAACAATATCGCGTAGAGAAAAAGAAGTATTACAACTTATTTTAGAAGAATTTACGACTCAAGAAATGGCAGATAAACTCTGTATTAGTTTTGGAACTATTGAAACACACAGACGTAATCTACTTAATAAGTTAGGGGCGAGAAATACCGCAGGTCTTGTAAAAGTTGCTTTGGAATATGAGTTACATAAGTAATTGATCTAATTCAATTAGTTTTTATTAATTTAGCATACTCATTTAAACCCCCATTAATGAAAAGAGTAATAATTATTGTTTTTGTGTTTTTCTTGTTTTATTCTTGTGAAAAACCCAAAGACGAATCAGGACCCAATTACAATGTAGTTGTCCTAGCAGAAAGCTCTAGTTGTGAAGATGCATTTATAATAAAATTTGACTCAAATGTAACGGGATTGTTTAACAATTATCAAGACAATAGTTATGTTGCAATAAATCTTGCTGAAGAGTTTAAAGAAACAGGTACAAAACTAATGGTCACATTTCGCGTCCCAACCGCTGAAGAGCTTATAGAATGTGAAAATTCATTGATAGTTTATCCTCAAATTTACATTGTCAGTGCACATGATTAGTACTTGTTAATCGACTTTAACTACATTCTTTCTGGCATTTCAATTCCTAATAATCTAAAAGCCGATTGTATTACGTTAGCTACTTTACTAGATAATTGAATTCTAAAGATTTTATTAGTAGCATTATCCGCAGCAAAAATAGAAACACTTTGATAAAAGGAGTTAAATGCTTTGACCAAATCATAAGTGTAGTTTGCAATCAAAGCAGGGCTATGGTTTTGAGCTGCACTCTGTATCACTTCAGAAAATTCTTGCAATTGTTTGATAACTTCACGTTCTTTTGTATGTAACTCAATATGTACAGGTTTTGAATAGTCAAAGTCTGCTCTACGTAACAAAGATTGAATACGAGCATAAGTATATTGAATAAACGGTCCTGTATTTCCATTAAAATCAATACTTTCTTTTGGATCGAAAAGTATACGTTTCTTCGGATCTACTTTTAAAATATAATACTTTAAAGCACCCATACCAATAATTCTATAAAGATCTTCTTTTTCGGTATTTGTATAGCCTTCTAATTTCCCTAAATCTTGAGAAATTTCTCTAGCTGTATCAGTCATTTCTTGCATTAAATCATCGGCATCTACAACTGTTCCTTCTCTTGATTTCATTTTTCCTTCAGGTAAATCTACCATGCCGTATGATAAATGATATAAATTATCAGACCAATCAAATCCTAATTTTTTTAGAATTAGAAATAGTACTTTAAAATGATAATCTTGTTCGTTTCCTACGGTATAAACCATTCCTTTTACCTCAGCGTAGTCTTTTATACGTTGTATAGCCGTACCAATATCTTGGGTCATGTAAACGGCTGTGCCATCTGCTCTAAGCACTATTTTTTCATCTAAACCATCGTCTGATAAATCAATCCAAACCGAACCATCTTCTTTTTTAAAAAAGACTCCTTTTTCTAAACCCTTTTCAACAATTTCTTTTCCTATTAAATAGGTTTGACTCTCGTAATAATTAATATCAAAATCAACTCCTAGTGCCTTGTATGTTACAGCAAAACCTTTGTAAACCCATTGGTTCATCTTTTCCCATAAAGCACGAGTTTCTGTGTCATCAGCTTCCCATTTTTTGAGCATTTCTTGGGCTTCAAGTAAGAGAGGAGCTTGTTTTTTTGCATCATCAGTATCTAGTCCTTTTGCCTCTAAAATTGCAATTTCTTTTTTATATTCTTGATCAAATCTTACATAATAATTACCAATCAATTTGTCTCCTTTTAAACCCGTAGATTCTGGAGTTTCTTCATTTCCAAACTTTTGATAGGCTAACATAGATTTACAAATATGAATACCTCTATCATTGACTATCTGTGTTTTATATACTTTGTTTCCAGCTGCTTTTAATATCTCTGCAACAGAATAACCCAATAAATTATTACGTATATGTCCTAAATGCAAAGGTTTATTGGTGTTCGGGCTTGAATATTCAACCATGATAGCTTCGTCAGTGTCTTTTTTTCCAAACCCAAAGGTTTTGTTGGCAAAAGTTTGATAAAATAAATTTAACAAATGAGAATCACTAAGCACCAAATTTAAAAAACCTTTGACTACATTAAAATCCGTAACTTCGGCTACATTCTCTTTAAGATAAGCCCCTAATTTATTTCCAATTTCTACAGGATTGCCTCTAATCACTTTTAAAAAAGCAAAAACGACAATCGTTACATCACCTTCAAATTCTTTTCTTGTAGATTGAAACTCAACAGAGTCAATATTTACTTGATAAAGCTCTTGAAGTGCTTCTTGTGTGGCTTTCTGTATAGTTGTTTGGATATTCATTTGTCTAACTTGTTATAAGTTGCAAAAATACATATTCTAATGGATAATTAATTAGATTTATCGTAATTGAATTGTATATTTGTTTTCTATCAATAATTAAAAGCTTTTCCTTGTTTTTTCATTAGGAAAAATAAATAATTTATAAGAATTCAACAGATGCAAGACCGACTAAAAAAGCTTCCAGCTTTAGCCGCAGAAAAGATGAAGGAGAATAAAAAGTATTTTCAAATACTTAAAAAACGTACTCCTAAAAATTTAGATGTTGTTGTACACCAAATACACGACAAAATTTTTGATAAAACAGATTGTTTGGCCTGTGGAAATTGTTGTAAAACGACAAGTCCGATATTTACAGAAAAAGATATACAGCGTATTTCCAAACATTTACGCATGAAGGAAGTTAAGTTTATTAGTCAATATTTAGATAGAGATGAAGATGATTATTGGGTGTTAAAAGAAGTGCCTTGTGCTTTTTTAGGTGCTGATAATTATTGTTTTATCTACGATGTGCGTCCGAAAGCCTGTACTGAATATCCGCATACTAAAAGACGTAAGTTTATTCAACTAGCCAACCTTACCCTTAAAAATACAGAGATTTGTCCTGCTGTTTATGATATTGTAGAAGAATTAAAAAAGGAATTAGTTGTTCAGGTTGGGAGAAAAGAAAGACATGGATTCTAGTGTCGTATCTGTATTTAGACTTTATAAAGTAGCTGAAAAAATCTTAAATAGAACTAATTATTCATCGTTTTTAACAAAAGATTAAAATGAAATTAACAAAGTTAAATCCATTAATTTATAATTTAGCACATCAATACTTTTTTAGCTATCTTAGATTATGGAAAACAACAAAGCTTTGTGGATTGTCATGCTGGTTGTATTATTTATAATTGGCGTTGAATTTATTATAACTCGTATTAAAGGTATTCAACGATTTCGGTTTCAAAATACTGTTGTCAATTTATCTATGGGTATTTTTGATCGTATTGCAGGTTTATTGATGTTGCCATTTATCTATAAGTATTTTGAATATTTACACACCCATTTTTCCTTACTTGATATTCCAAACGGAACTATTTATTTTATAATTGCGGTTCTGTTTTCTGATTTCCTTTGGTATTTTTATCATATGGCAGGTCATAGAATTAATCTTTTTTGGGGTGCTCATATTGTGCATCATCAAAGTGAAGATTATAATTATTCAGTGGCATTAAACTTAACTCCTTTTCAAGTCGTTGTAAGAGTGCTTGTTTGGTCTGTTATGCCCATTATGGGTTTTTCTGCAAATGTTGTTTTAGGAACACATTTAGTTATTGGTTTGTATCAATTTTTATTACATACTTCATTGATTGGAAAACTAGGTTTATTTGAAGAATTTATGGTAACACCTTCACACCACCGTGTACATCATGGCTCAAATGAGCAGTATCTTGATAAAAATTATGGTGGTATTTTTATTATTTGGGATCGATTATTCAATACATTTGAAAGAGAAGAAGAAGAAGTTAGCTACGGGATTACAAAAGATATTAATTCAAGAGGTTTCTTAACTTCAGTTTTTCATTATTATAACAACTTACTTTTTCAGATGAAACAATTGCCGAGTGTTCAGGAAAAATTCTTACTTTTTTTTAAAGCACCAGATTGGGTGCCAAGTTCAGGAGCTTTACAGTTGTCAAATATTTATATTGAAAAAGGGAGTTATCAGTACCAAAAGTTTTCAAAAACAAAAATCGCCTACATTGTATTTTCAATACTATTTACTTTAGTATTACTATCTTATACTGCTTTTTATCTTTCTGAATTAGCAACATTTGACACCTATTTATTAAGTTCAATAATCCTTTTTAGTATATATATTATCGGTAGATTAATTGAAAATAAAAAAGTGCTACTTCTTGAAATTATCAAGTATCTTGGGATAGTCTATGTTTTTATAATATGGAATTTATAAATATTTATATTTTTAGGTAATTTGTGAAAAAACACACAGAAAAATAATCAATATTTAACCTGTAAAACTTTCTTCCCTTCCATATCATACTTTTTCCATTTGCCTACTCTTTGATCTTTTTTAAATCGACCTTTAAAAAAGAGTTCGCCATTTTTATAATAGGCTCTATAAATACCGTGTTTCATGCCATCTTTTAAAGGTACTTTAACTTGTATTTTACCATTAGAATATTTTTTTACATATTCTTTAGCATTTAAATCATTTGGGTTAATCTCAATGATGTCAAAAGGGTCTTGTTCTCGAACAATAACAATAGGATTGCTACTATCAGATTTTTTTTCTTGTTCAGAGGGGCCAACAGTAGGTGGTGTAAATTCATTAGAATACTGAATGCTTTCTTGATCTTTGTATTGTACAATCAACAGGCTTTCAAACACATCATCTTTAGGAGATAATTGAATTCCTATTTGAGAAAAACTAGTAAAATACTCTTGGTTTTTATCTAAATTTGCTTGTGTTGAGCCTTTGACAGCACTAAGAATACTTGGAAAAATCATCGGTGTATTGATATAGATAAATAAGTTTGATTGACTATCAAAATTCTTCTTAAAGTCTTTGTAATTAACTGATTTTGAAAGTGTATTGTTTTCTACATAATCTGTAATAATGTATTTTAAAGTATTTGGATGGTTGCTAAAAACAACATAATCATCAATTATCGTGTAGTAAGGTGTCACTAAATCCTTAAAATAACCACCAAAAAAGAATTTAAAAAACCCTTTGATTGACATGAATTTTATCGGATAACCCTTGTAATCAATTTCCTTGAACTTTACAGGTGTTTTCTTTTTAATTTGTTTTAAAATAAAATCTAGATTTTTAGTTGCCAAAGATTGACTTTTGGCTTTTAAAACAAGTGCAAAATCATTATTTTTTACTGCACTCATCGGCTCTAGTTTTAATAGGGCAACTTCATCATCTATCCAATCTATAAAGTTTTTTTGAATGTCAATTTCTAATAAATCTTCAATTTTTTTTGTATTCTCCGTTAGCTCTTGGAAGTTTTTTAAGTCATTCTTTTGTAAACTTTGATAATTAGTATAAAACTCATTAAAACTATCAAAACCTAAACTCAAATATAAACTGGTACGTTGTGGTGCAACTTGGGCAATATCTTGATTTCCTAAACCTGCATTTTTTAGGGCTTGTAAGTAGGTATAATTATTTTCAAGCGTATTGGTGTAGCCTTTTGCTAGTAGTTTGTTTCCATTGATAAGAGCTACATCAAAGCCTGAAAACACAAGATTTTCACTGAGATTCTTAACCCATTTTTCTGATCTATTTGAAAGCATGTACACAAACTCATCGACAAAGTTATATTGAACAAATAGGCGAATTAATTTTGTGTCATTTAGCTTTTGATTAATTTCAATGAAATGTAAGTCACGACCAATGGTAGGCTCATTAAGTTGATCGATAGAAGCCTCAACTAAAGAATGTGTGAAAGATGCAATAAGATTGTTGTCAATCACTGAAATATAAAGTGTTTCTCTAGTTTTCTTATTAAAAAATTCTATGATTTCTACTTCCTTGTAAGTGCGTTCAGTAATCCGATATTCTTTTTCAAATAATTTTTTTAAGATTGTTTTAAAATGTAATAATTGAGCTGTTTTTTTTAAATCAACGACAAAAAGATAGTCATATTTTCTTTTGGAAACAGGATGTGTTGAGACGATTACTTTCTTGCTTCCTAATAAGTTAAATAACTTTTTGTTTTCATTTAATAGCGTGTCTATTGTGTTAGCACTTTTAGTCAGTTCAGCAAAAAAAGAGTTAGTTTGTAAATGTTGCCAAATTTCACTTTTTTGAACTGTTTTCCAATTTTTTATGGGTTGATTAGAAGCGACAAAATATATAGCGTTTCTAGGTATTAAATAAATAGAGTTTAAATTATCTTGCTCTTTAAAAGAAAATTGATAATAAAAATAGGCACTTGATAGCGTGAGAAGTGCAATAAAGAATAGGATGATTTTTTTCAAAATAGAAATATAGAATAAGTTAGCAAATTTACGATAAGTTTATACAATAGAAATTTTTAAACCATCATAAGCCAAAAACACATTTTTCGGAAAAGTCGCTTGTACATCATTATGAAATCCTAATCTATGGCTTATATGTGTAAAGTAAGCTCGTTTAGGTTTGAGTTCATCAACCAAATCTAAGGCTTGTTCTAAGTTGAAATGTGTAGGATGAGGTTCTATTCGTAAGGCATCAACTATCAATACATCTAAGTTTTGCAATTTTTCTTTTTCTTTATCAGAAATAGAACTTACATCCGTTAAATAAGCGAGGTTATTTATTCGATAACCATAAACTTGTAAACTACCATGAAGCATATCAATAGGTGTTATTTTAATATTTTGAATTAAAAAACTAGCAAGAGTAACTTCATTGATTACAACTTTAGGTTTTCCTTTATAGATAATAGTATCATCAAAAATATAATCGTAACGTTTTATTAAGTTCGTAAGAACTCGTTTGTGAGCATAAATAGGTATTGCACCATTACGTATACTAAATTGTCGTATATCATCTAAACCAGCTGTATGATCAGCATGTTCATGCGTAAACAACAACGCGTCTAGCTTAGTTACTTGAGCGTTGAGCATTTGCATTCTAAAATCTTGTCCGCAATCTATGACAATATTCAAACCATCTATGTTGATGAGTATAGCCGCTCGCATGCGCTTATCTTTTGGGTTGTTAGATAAACAAACAGGATGCGTACTACCAATAACGGGTATTCCCTGCGAAGTGCCTGTTCCTAAAAAGGTAATTTTCATTTTTTTTAGTTAAATGACAAAGTTAGAAAAATAGACAAGAAATAAAGGAATGAAAAATATATATTGCCTATTTTTTTAAGATAATAAATTGTGTTGATAATTAAACACAAACGTATTGAAGTGTTTTTTTTAAGGGTTTGTGTAAGCGTAGTTGTGGATTTCAAAGTGCTTGCCTTTCAGTGGGTTTTATCGTTTGTTAATACAAAGTACGCAAAGTCAAGTAAATTTATTTTTTCTTGAACCTTGACATAAGCTCGACAAACTTTAGGCTATCTTTGGCGTATCAAACAAAATAATTACTAACTTTAAAAACAACAAAACATGAAACGAGCATGCCAAATTTTGACACATAAGGGGATGACTAAAAGCGAACAGCATGTGTCACCTATAAAAAGTATAAATTTAGACACATGAAAAATGTAGTATTGTTTGTGTCATTTCAATTAAATGATATGAGTTTATTGCCAGACTGGAAAAAAATGTCAGATGGTATCAATGAAAGCTTAATACATGTAGATGGCTTTATCGCCAGAGATTCTACAATAGGAGAAGATAACAAAGTCTATTGTATCGTAAAATGGGAATCAACAGAAAAACAAACTGCTTTCCGCAAAAGTTTTGAGAGTAATCCTAAAATGAAAAATGAAATGATTGAATTTGCCAGAATAGTAAACATGGAAACCATGACTTCTGAAATTCTAAAAGTAATTTAAAGACTGTATAAAAGAAAGAACATATAGCATAAAACCTATGTGTTCCTTTTTTTAAAGCGATAAATCCATGGTCTTGTTATGGGGTTTTTATTTAGTTTACCGATGGCATTCGGAGCCATGTTAGCACCTGAAAGCCCAGAATTTTCACATCAATCTATGTTTATGGCTACCATGGTTATGGGAATGATTTATGGTTTGTTAATAGAATTGATTACTTCTGTTTTGTTGAAATTAAAACAGTAAGTTGTAATAGGTAAAAGCTTTTAGAATTTCATTTTCTGATATTTGACAATCTAAGACAGCTTCACCAATGGAAGAAAGTAAAATGAAATTTGCTTTTCCTTTGTCATTTTTTTTATCATGTTTTAATAAATCAAAAATTGGTTGGTAATCATCTGTTGTGATTTTTGAAGGAATTGTACTTGCATATATTTCCTTTAATACAGTAGAAATCTTATGAACAATTTCTAGGGGAAGCCCTTGTGTTTGAAAAGACAAATGAACTGCGAGAATCATTCCTATTGCAACTGCTTCACCGTGTAATAAGTGTTCGTTTTTAGACTTTGAAAGAAAATGAGTCTCTATGGCGTGTCCCAAAGTATGTCCGAAATTAAGGGTTTTTCGAACTCCTTTTTCTTTTGGATCTTGTTGAACAATTCGTTCTTTTATTTGTATTGATTTTTGAATAATTTCAAAAGAAACACTAGGTTTTCTGGTGTTGAAACCTTTAATAGTTTCCCAGATAGAAGTATCATCAATAAGTCCGTATTTGATAACCTCAGCTAATCCTGAAAGCAATTCTCTTACGGGTAAAGTAACTAAAAATTCAGGAATTAACAAAACCATTTTAGGATTTGAAAAAAGTCCTATTTGATTTTTAAGTCCGTTAAAATCGATTCCTGTTTTTCCGCCGATTGCTGCGTCAACCATACCGAGTAGGGTAGTGGGTATGTTGATAAAGCCTATGCCTCTTTTAAAAGTTGCAGCACAAAATCCACCCATATCTGTGATAACGCCACCGCCTAAATTGAGGACTAAACTATTCCTTTCTGCTCCTTTGTCTGTTAATTCTTGCCAAATATATTGACTTGTTGTGAGGTTTTTATGGACTTCTCCAGATTTAATTTCTATTAATGAGAAGGGGTGTTCGCATTTTTCTGTTAAAAGCGGTAAGCAATGCTTTTTTGTATTTTCATCAACCAGTATAAATAGTTTGGAAACGGATTGTGTGCTTAAATAAATACCAAGTTGATTAAAAGCTTCCTTTTGATAAAAGATTGTGGGTTGTACACTCATAAATACGTAGGTTAAGAATGTAGTTGAGTTAGTTTTTTTAATTTCTCTTGATCTGTCTCTAGTACAAATATTCCATCTTTTACATAACCCCAACCTTGATCTGAGTATTGGTAAGTGTTGTTGTTTAAATCTTCTTTATGTAAAATTATAGGTTTACCTAAAACCACCACACTATTATCTGCTACATCATGGGTAACTACGGCATTGGCACCGATTCTAC
>DQTL01000144.1 GCA_015662775.1 Lutibacter sp. | reverse complement strand
TGAGCATTCTAGACATCGAAGTTTTGGAAATTTTATTACAAATCTGGTCGCTGGAGTTATCGCATATTCTTTTCAAAAAAAGAATCCAAGTATCAAATATGAAACAAAAGAATCCTCTCAATTAGCACTCTTTCTCTAAATCCTTAGCTCGAACTCAGGTTAATATTGTAACCAGCACCTACAACAACACCAAGAAATAAGGTGTTAAAGGGATTGTTAATGGATTCATGTTCAAAAATTTGAAATTTATTAGAATTGTCATATTTTCTATAAAAAAAGTAATCAATGTCTGGCCCAATAAACATATTAAATTTATTAGTAAAATATTGTTTGTAAAGTACATTGATGGCAATATGGTTTTCAAAAGTTAACAAAGTACTACTACCTATAACATCGCCTGTATTATCAGTAAAAATAATTTCAGACGAAGAACACAACTGATACAGTAGCACTTCAGAAACAATAAAACTATGCTGTGAGAGGCTCTTTTTTGAAAACATTCCAATTTGAAGACCTAATGAAACATCATTGGTGCCAAAAGAATAATAAGGGATATTTAATCCTCCTTTCACACCAAAAACAACTTTCTTTTCTTTTTGCGAAAAAAGTTACAATGTGGCTAGAAGAAATAAAAGAGTGAAAAATTAGTTTTCATACGACTTAAAGTTTTTAATTAGGAAAAGTAAATGTATAATTTTAATTCTATAAAACGTATGACTAAGTTCTGTTTTTGAAGACAAAAAGATTACTTCATTTCTACGAATAATCAATATTGCCCATATCTATTATATTTTTGTAATTTAGCAGATTAAGTTTAAAAACTATTCCTATGCAACGATTCAATTCAATTTATACTTTACTATTTTTCTTTTCTCTTTTTAGTGCATCTATTTATGCACAAACACCTATAAATTCTTATGTGGCTTTTCAAGGTTATGACGAAACAGCAGCACATTTTGGAGAAGGTGAATATCAAATATTTCTTGATACGAATGATGGAGTCTTAGACAGACCTTTAATTTTCGTCGATGGCTTTGATCCAGAAGACAGTAGTGACATCCTAGATATGTATGATTATTTAACTTATGGAAGCCCAGAGTCAAATTATTTTGATGAACTACGTAGTGAGGGAGTTGATATTGTAATACTTAATTTCCCTACCTATACAAGAGCTAGTGACGGAGCTACAATTGAAGGTGGCGGTGATTATATAGAAAGAAACGGATTGATTTTAGTCAACCTTATAGAAACCATAAATAGTCTTAAGGTCGGTTCGGAAGAATCTGTGCTAATTGGGCCAAGTATGGGTGGTTTAGTGACTAGGTATGCTTTAACTTATATGGAGCAAAATTCTTTAGATCATCAAGCTGGTTTATGGGTTTCTTTTGATTCACCACATATGGGAGCTAATATTCCTATTAGTTTTCAGTATGCAATTAATTATTTAGCAGTACAAACAGCCGATACAGATATGATAAATATGCGTGATGCTAGGCTAAATAGTCCCGCTTCTAAACAATTACTTTTAGATCATTATATTCCGCATTTACAAAGCGGATCAGACTATTTGCAAGATGAAACTATTCAATTGCCTACTCCTAATAGTTTTAGAAATACTTTTACTACTACGATGAATACGCTAGGTTTTCCTACAGAAACTAGAAATATTTCTATAGTTAACGGAAGTTTAAATAGTACTATGGTGGAAAGTCCAGGTGTAACAATTTTCGATTTTGTAATTGATTTAGGAGGTGGTTTAGGTATTGATTGGCATTTGAAATTCACACCTGATGCAAGCGTTACAGACTACGAAGTAGACTATATTCAACCTCTTGTAGTTGCTACTGGAACTCCTATTGGTGATCCATTCTATGCTAAAGCAGAAAGCCCAGCTAGTTCTGCAAGTCTTGATAGTTGCCCTGGAGGAATAGTAGAATTTGCCAGTTATTTTGGAAGCAACCCAACAGCCGTTCAACAACAAATCATTGATGCATTAGAGGTAGATGCCTTTTCTTTTATACCAGCTTTAAGTAGCATGGCGATTGATGAAGACAATTGGTACAATAGTATTGATGGTACTGAAACGACTCCATTTGATGCTTATATTGGTATCAACGACAACCAACCGCATATGACTTTTAGTCAAGATTATGTAGATTTTCTAGATAATGAAATTGCAGCATTCTTTCATCTTTCTGTTGATGAATCTGCGTTTTCAAGAGCTGTTGTTTTATTAGGGAATCCAGTACAAGAAAGCTTAAACTTTCAAGTTGACAAACAGTATTCTAATCTAACAGTTAGAATATTGAATAGTTCAGGACAACTAATTTCAAATCATGAAATAGTAAATAATCAATCAACTATTTCAATTCCAAGTCCGAATGAAAATGGTTTGTACTTTTTATATATTTCTAATGTAAATACCCAAACTGTTAAAAAATTCATTGTAAACAGATAATAAACAACTAAAATATTGATAGATTTAACATAAAATATACTATGCACGCATAGTTTATTGGCAATATTTTGTATATTTGCTGTGTTATTTTATCATATAAAGACCCTTGCAAAAGCTCTTTTTACAAAGAAGTAATTCAAAACAAAAAAGTTTTAATCGTACTATTGTTATAATATTGCAACGGTCTTATATAGATAGCAGATTGAAAATCTTGCTATCAATACCATTAACAAATAAATTTTATATATATGAAAATATTAGTATGTATTAACAGTGTTCCTGATACAACTTCCAAGATTAATTTTACAGATGACAATACTAAATTTGATACAAGCGGAGTACAATTTGTAATTAATCCGCACGATGAATATTCATTGACTCGTGCTATGTGGTTTAAAGAAAAACAAGGAGCAAGTCTTACAGTTGTAGGCGTAGGAAATCAATCTATTGAACCTACACTTAGAAAAGCTTTAGCCATTGGAGCAGATAATGCTATTCGTGTAAATACAGAAGCCACAGATGGTTTCTCTGTTGCACAACAACTGGCAGAAGTAGTGAAAACTGGAGAATATGATGTCGTTATAGCAGGTAGAGAATCTATTGATTATAACGGAGGCATGGTTCCTGGGATTTTAGCGACCCTACTTGATTATAGTTTTGTAAATGCTGTAAATGGATTGGAAATCAATGACAACAAAGCAACAATCACTAGAGAAATTGATGGCGGAAAAGAAATATTAGAAGCTGATTTACCTTTAGTTGTTGGTTCTCAAAAAGGAATTGTACAAGAAAACGATTTACGCATACCAAATATGCGTGGTATTATGATGGCTAGAAAAAAACCATTGACCGTAGTAGAGCCAATTGTTGCAGAAGCAGCAACTCTATCTCAAAGTTTTGAAAAACCTGAAGCCAATGCTGCTTGTAAAATCGTTGAGACAGTTGACGAATTAATAGATTTACTACACAACGAAGCAAAAGTAATCTAATAATAAAGCGATAGCCAAAAAACACTTAATTATAAGTTTAACTATTTTCCATATAAATTGGAAACTTTTAAACTTTTAACATTAAACAATAAACGTATTATGTCAGTATTAGTTTTTGCCGAATCATCGGAAGGAAAATTTAAAAAAGTTGCTTTAGAAGTAACTTCATACGGAAAAAAATTAGCCGATCAATTACAAACAAACTTAGTAGTCGTTACCGCTTTTGTTGACGATATCAGTCCACTTTCTAAATATGGAGCTGAAAAAATATTAAATGGAAAATCAGATGGATTAAAAACATCAGATGCTTCTATTTGGGCAGATTTTATCGTGGCTGCTGCTAAACAAGAAGAAGCTACAGCAGTAATCATAGATTCAAGTGCAAATGGTGCTTTTGTTGGTCCTTTAGTGGCGGCAAAATTACAAGCTGGTTTTGCTTCAAATGTTGTTGCCTTACCTAATTCTACAAGTCCTTTTGTAGTGAAAAGAAAAGCTTTTTCAAACAAAGCCTTTAACAACACCGAAATAAAAACAAATGTAAAAGTACTAGGAATAGCTAAAAACTCATTTGGTTTATTTGAAAACCCAACACAAGGAACAAGTGTTGATTTTTCTCCAAGCTTAAATGCAGGAAAAATAAAAAGAACAGCCATAGAACAAGCTACTGGAACAGTTACCATTGCAGATGCAGATATTATCGTGTCAGCAGGTAGAGGTTTAAAATCTGGTGACAACTGGGGAATGATAGAAGAGTTAGCCGAAGTTTTAGGTGCGGCAACTGCTTGTTCAAAACCAGTTTCTGATTTAGGCTGGAGACCGCATTCAGAACACGTAGGTCAAACAGGAAAACAAGCGGCTTCAAATTTATATTTTGCCATTGGTATTTCAGGTGCTATTCAACATTTAGCAGGAGTTAATTCTTCTAAAGTAAAAGTGGTTATTAATACTGATGCCGAAGCACCTTTCTTTAAATCAGCAGAATATGGAATTATTGGTGATGCCTTTGAAATTGTTCCTAAACTCGTTGATAAGTTAAAAGTATTTAAAGCCGAAAATGGCTAATTTTTTATAAATTGTGCTCCATTAAAGGGCTGTCTGATTATTGAGAACAAAACTCCTTTAATCAGGCAGTTTTTTTATACACCAAATTGGTGGAAAAGCTTATTTTTTGGTTACTTAAATGCAACCAGAATGAATATAAATAAAAGAAAGTGAGTTTAATACAACTAAACATCAAAGGAATTTCTTACAGTCAAAGTCGTACTGGAGCTTATGCTTTAGTCTTAAATGAAGTAGGCGGAGACAGAACGCTTCCTATTGTAATTGGTGCTTTCGAGGCACAAGCCATTGCCATTGCTTTAGAAAATGATATTACACCACCAAGACCTTTAACGCATGATTTATTTGTGTCTTTATCAGAAATCTATCAAATTACAATCAAACAAGTGATCATTCACAAATTGATAGATGGAGTTTTTTATTCTAGCTTAATCTGTGAAAGAGACAAAGTAGAAGAAATTATTGATTCTAGAACGTCTGATGCTATTGCATTGGCAGTTCGCTTTGATGCTCCTATTTTCACTTATGAAAACATTTTAGATAAAGCAGGAATAGATATGGAAAATGATGATTTTTTGGCAGAAGAGGTAGAAGAAACAGACTCAAAAGAAGAGGATGAATTTCTCGAAGAAATGTTTTCTGAATTAGATAATTTAACAGTACCTTTTGAAAAATTATCCAATGAAGAACTCAATAAACAACTAAAAGAAGCAGTTGAAAATGAAGATTATGAACTTGCGGCTCGGCTTAGAGATGAAATAGATAAACGGAAAGAAGGGTAAAGGGTAAAAGGGCAAAAGGTAAAAGGGTAAAGGGTAAAAAGGTAAAAGGGTAAAAGGGCAAAAGGTAAAAGAGCAAAAGGTAAAAGGGGAAAAGGGCAAAAGGTAAAAGGTAAAAGGGGAAAGGGGAAAGGGTGAATGTCTAAAGGTGAAGTCTTTTAAAGTAAAATGATAAAATAACAAACAACTTAAATAGAGAAAATATGAATATTAAATTACGTTTAACGATTCTAAATTTTTTAGAACTTTTTGTATTTGGTGCTTGGTTAATTTCTTTAGGTGGTTATTTAGGAGGAACACTGCATTTTGAAGGCATGCAAATAGGTAAAATATTCACTACCTTAGGCTTAGCTTCATTGGTGATGCCAGGTATTGTAGGTATCATCGCTGATAAATACCTCAATGCGCAAAAATTATTAGGATTGCTACACATAATTGGTGCTGGTTTTATGGTGTATTTAGCTCAAACAAATGATTACGACACTTTCTTTTGGTTGATGTTGGGCTATTTAACCATGTATATGCCAACTCTTGGTTTAGCCAATACAGTTTCCTATAGTATTTTAACCAATAACCATATAGATGTAATTAAAGTGTTTCCCAAGATTAGAGTTTGGGGAACTATTGGTTTTATCATTGCCGAAGTTGCCGTAGGCACTTTTGGATGGGCTCAAAATAATTACCAATTTTATTTTGCAGCAATCATTTCTGTTGTATTAGGAATTTACTCTTTCACATTACCAAATGTGCCTTTAGCAAAATCAGAAAATAAATCTTTAGCACAACGTTTAGGTTTAGATGCTTTTGCCTTGTTTAAGGAGTATAAAATGGCAGTATTCTTTATTTTTGCTACACTTTTAGGTGTGGTATTACAAATATCAAATGCTTGGGCATCTGAGTTTATGAGAAGTTTTGCTACTGATTTCCCAGACTCTTTTGCAGTAACCAATTCAAACACTTTTATTGCATTATCGCAAGTTTCTGAAACTTTATTTATTCTAACTATTCCTTTTTTCTTAAAAAGATATGGCATTAAAACAGTAATGATATTGAGTATGATAGCTTGGTTTTTACGTTTTGGTTTATTCGGAATCGGTGCTCCAGAAGGAATCGGTGTCGGTTATCTAATCATGTCTATGGTGGTATATGGTGCTGCCTTTGACTTCTTTAATATCTCAGGTTCATTATTTATTGAAACCGAAACAGATACAAAATATCGAGGCTCGGCTCAAGGTTTATTTATACTTTTAACGAATGGTGTAGGTGCCGTTATAGGTGGTTACGGTAGTGGATATGTCGTACAATATTTCACAACTGAAACAGGTAGAGACTGGTTTAGTATTTGGATGGTGTTTGCAGGATATGCAATAGTTTTAGCTGTTCTGTTTGCTTTAGTTTTCAAATACAAACACAATCCTGAAAAGATAAAGGAAGTGAGTCATTAAGTAGGAAAAAGGTGAAGGGTAAAAGGTGAAGGGTAAAAGGTGAAGGGAAAAAGGTGAAGGGTGAAAGGTGAAGGGTAAAAGGTAAAGGGTGAAAGGTGAAGGGTAAAAGGTAAAGGGTAAAAGGTAAAAGGTAAAGGGTAAAAGGTAAAGGGTGAAAGGTAAAGGGTGAAAGTATAATTGAAAAAGGAAAAGATGCGTAATTTTAGAAAATTACATGTTTGGAGTGATGCTAGAATTTTAGTAAAAGAAGTCTATTTTCTCACTAGCAAATTGCCACAAACTGAAAAATTTGGTTTAATATCTCAAATTAACAGACGTGCTGTTTCAATTCCTGCAAATATAGCAGAAGGATCTGCAAAAGATTCGCAAAAAGATTTTATTCGTTTTTTGCAAATTAGTTTAGGATCTAGTTTTGAGTTAGAAACACATCTTATTATTTGTAATGATATAGATTTTTTGAATACAGAGGAATCAACTATTATTATATCAAAGATTCAACAACTACAAAATGAATTGTAGCATTAATAAAGTATAACAAATCAAACCTTTAACCCCATAACCTTTTATCTTTAACCTTTTTAATCTAGCAAATGCAACAATACCTAGAACTATTACAACACGTCACCAAAGAAGGAGCAACAAAAGGAGACCGAACAGGCACAGGAACTACAAGTGTGTTTGGTTATCAAATGCGTTTTGATTTAGCTAAAGGTTTTCCTATGTTGACTACAAAAAAGCTACATTTAAAATCTATCATACACGAACTTTTATGGTTTTTAAAAGGTGCAACTAATATCAAATACCTTCAAGAAAATGGCGTGAAAATTTGGAATGCTTGGGCAGATGAAAATGGTGATTTAGGCCCTATATACGGTGCACAATGGCGTAATTGGAATAATGAAGGTATTGATCAGATAAGTGAAGTAATTCATACCATAAAAAACAATCCCAATAGCCGAAGAATGCTGGTTACGGCATGGAATCCTTCGGTGATGCCTGACACTTCTATTTCTTTTGAAGAAAATGTAGCTAATGGTAAATCTGCTTTACCGCCTTGTCATGCTTTTTTTCAGTTTTATGTAGCGGATGGAAAATTGTCTTGTCAACTTTATCAACGTAGTTGCGATATATTTTTAGGTGTGCCTTTTAATATAGCTTCCTATGCACTGTTAACCATGATGATTGCACAAGTAACAGGTCTTAAATATGGCGATTTTGTACATGTTTTGGGTGATGCACACATTTACAACAACCACTTAGAACAAGTAGCCTTGCAGTTGACTCGTGAACCAAGAAGTTTGCCAAGTATGAAAATAAACCCTGAGGTAAAAGACATCTTTAACTTTCAATATTCCGATTTTAGTTTAGAAGATTATAATCCGCATCCGCATATTAGTGGGAAAATTTCTGTTTAGGTTTAATTTATCTCAAAATCAAAATAAGTTTTTGGGAAAGGTTCATTGCGTAAAGTAAAATGCCACCACTCTTTATTGTAGGGTTTAAAGTTATATTTTCCCATTAGAGCACGTAATAAAGCTCTGTTTTTTCTTTGTTTGTTAGAGATTTCCTTATAATAAAATCCTGATATTTCACCAAAAAAATCGAAAGGACTACCCATATCAATTTCTTGTTTTGTTTGCCAATCTATCAATGTTATGTCAACTGTACTTCCTCTACTGTGTCCTGAACGTGAAGCTATATAACCATGTTTGAATAAGTTCTTCTTTAATTCATTTGGGTAATACTCTTGTTTTTTCAAAGTGTCATTTAAGTCTTTTGCCCAATATTTAAAATGATTGACAGCACGTTGCGGACGGTAGGCATCAAATATTTTAAGGCCATAACCTAGTTTGTTTAATTCTTTCTGCACCTCTTTAAGCACAAGTGCTGTTTTGTGGGTAAGAATAATTTTGTTGGCTGTGTATCCATCAATAGGTTTTCCTACAAAATTGTTGTTACTTAAATAGCGTAAATCAATTACAATAGACTCATCAATAAGCTCAATATATGTAAAATCTCTAGGAAGGCTTTGTGCATTTAAAAGTGAAGAAAATGACAGTAATAATAAAAGAAATACCTTTTGAGTAAATTGTATTTTAAAATTCTTATTAATCATAGTCTTCGAGATTGCTATTCTTTATTGTAATCAATCTGTGTCTAAATACACCTGTTGATTAGCTTCATCCCATTTAAGGTTTTTTCCGTTTTCTGTATACCAATTTTCCAAACTTTTAATAACAGAATTATCATTTTGAGTACTGTTTAATAAATCCAACACATTCAATTTAATGTTTGTGAGTTCCATAAAAAATCCTGACAGTTCTTTTACATTTTCAAAAGTTGGTTTTTCTTTTCCTTTGATGATGTTTTCTACATAATCAACATTGTTTAAATACATTTTTTGAGCTTTGTTAAGCTTGCTTAAAAGGCGTATTGTACTGCATGAAGACAGCGTAATGACGAGTAATAGGATAACTGTTTTTTTCATTGTTGTGTGGTTGTTAGGTGTAGTTTCAAGTAATTAAGACAAATCAAATCGAATTTTTTCAATCAAGTCATTTTCATCTTTATAAAGCACAAACTCACCATCTTTTACATAGGATATTTTTCCTGTTTCTTCTGAAATGACAAGGCAAAGTGCATCTGTTCTTTCAGTAATTCCAACAGCAGCTTTGTGGCGTAGACCAAACTTTTTGGGGATCTTTTTATTAGAAATGGGTAAAACAATTCGGGTAGCAATAATAATATTGTCTTTAATGATTATAGCACCATCGTGTAAAGGACTATTTTTGTAGAAAATACTATCTAAAATAGGGATATTTACTTCCGTATGCATGCGATCTCCTGAGTTCTTGACGAAATCTAAACTATTAGATCGTTCTATCACAATTAAAGCACCTGTTTTGGTCGTTCCTAATTTAAAACTGGCATTGATGATACTATCAACGTCTGTATCAGTATGTATTTCAGATTTTAAAAATCGTAATTGTTTGATAAAGTTTCTTTTATTCGTGAAATTAGAAGAACCAATCATTAATAAAAACTTACGTATTTCTTGTTGAAAAACAATCATCACACCAACAGCTCCTACACCTAGTAAACCTCCTAGAATACCACTAAACATTTTTAAACCTAATGCATGTGTAATCTTATAAGTGACGAACAACAAAGCAATACCAATAAATATATTTATGGCAACAGTACCTTTTAGTAATTTGTATACATAATACAAGAGTATTGCTACTAGAACAATGTCAAACACGTCTAGAATACCTACTGTTATAAAATCAAATGGATTCAAAAGATTTCTATTTGGAATTTAAACAAAAGTACAAAATATATCATAGCAGTTACTAATTATTGAATAACGTACTCTAACTTTTCAATGTACATTTCTTTTGGAAGTTTATTTTGAATTGTAATACGATATTTTAAATACTCTTGATAGCTTAAGTTTTGACTAAACTCTAACCGAACTCGTCCTTTAGACAAGCTGTCTAAAACCATAGAATTCCATTGATTAATAGGGAATGAATTGCCATCTAATCGGATGCTTTCTTTAGAAAACGCTATAGCATGAGTGTTTATATTTGATTGTTTTAATTCAGCTATTTTTTCTTTTGATTGCATGGTAAAATAAAGGCTATCCATTGCAAACAAAGCAATTTTTTTATTTTTAATATCAGAATAACTCAAATAATTATTCATTCCATCTTTCTTGTGCATGGATTTTAATTCTCTTTTTTCTTTTATTATATTGAAAACAGGAACTAATTCTTTTAAAGTTAATCGTTTGTCAATATTTATAATCCAATGTGTAGTGGTTATTCTATTATTTTTATTTAATTCGGCTTCTATTTTACCGTCTTTTTCTTTGTAAAAAACCCATATTTGAGAATGGTTTTGTATCTCAGATTCTCCTGAAATAGGTAGCTGCGGTAGTTCTACGGTTTTATTTGTACAGGATACAATGGAAAAAACTAGAATTAAAAGAAATACTATTTTAAAACTTCTCATATTTTTATTTTTGATACTGATTAATTAGACTTAACACTTCAACTGCCTCTTTTACATCATGAACTCTTAGAATATTTGCTCCGTTTAATATTGCAATTGTATGTGCGATTGTTGTTGCGTTTAAAGCTTCTTCTGGTGTTGTTTTTAAAACTTTGTGCAACATTGATTTTCTAGACAAACCCACTAATAAAGGTTTGTCTAACACTTTAAACTCAGTTAATTTTTGCAAGAGTTGGTAATTTTGTTCAAGTGTTTTACCAAAGCCAAAGCCAACATCTAAAACTACATTTTTCACTCCAGCTTGTTCTAATTCTTTTAATTTATTTTGAAAAAAGAATAGTATTTCTGAAGTAACATCTGTGTAATTAGGATTGTTTTGCATGGTTTGTGGTATGCCTTGCATGTGCATTAAAATATAAGGCACATTTAATTCAGCAATAGTTTTAAACATGTTAGAGTCCATATTTCCACCTGAAATATCATTAATTATATGAGCTCCTTCATGAATACTATTTTTAGCAATTTCGCTTCTAAAAGTATCAATAGAAATTATTGCTTTAGGGTATTCTTTTACAATGCTTTTTAAAATGGGAATTAAACGCTTTTGTTCCTCAACAAAAGAAATATGTTTAGCATTTGGTCTTGAGGAATAAGCACCAACATCAATAATAGAAGCTCCTTCCTGCAACATAGTTCCTACTTTATGAAGAATTGTGGACTTATTCTTATACAATCCACCATCATAAAATGAATCTGGGGTTAGATTAAGAATACCCATTACTATAGGTCGTTCAATATTCTGAAAACTAAAACTACTCAATGTTCTACAATTAGAAATGAACCCCAAAAATACTTATTGTTATTAAGAATGACGCAAAAAAGAAAGAGAATATCTTCTAACTTTTTGCAGGTTTGACCATAATAATGAGAATAGTTCCTACTAGAACAGCGATTCCTGAAATTGTAAATGCCAATGAAAAATTACCAGTATCCCCTAATTTACCACCCAAAATAGGTCCAATCAAACCACCTAAACCATAAGCAAGAAATACAAAAGGATAATTCATTCCTACATTTTTCGCACCAAAAGTATCAGCCGTAATCGTTGGGAATAAGGCGAAATTTCCTCCAAAATTAAAACCGATTAAGGTTGCTCCAAGGTATAAAAGCATTTCATTACCTGCCATATAAGTAAACAGAATTACAATAATACCTTGTGTGGCTGTCATGATAATAATAGATGTTTTTCTTCCTAATTTGTCACTTAACACACCCCAAATTATTCTTCCTAATCCATTTGCTAAACTAAAGAATACTGCCATAGCTGTTCCTGAGATAGCACTAGCTTCGGCTGTTGAAAGTCCATTGGCAGTTAAGGCTTCCATTGGGTAAAGTTTCATTAAACCTATAGACATTAAACCTGCACCCGCACTAAAAACAAAAGTGAAAAATATAAGATAAAATTGAGGTGTTTTAAACATTTCTTGAGAGGTGATTTCTTTTTGATCAGATGCTTTATCGCTAGTTACTGATTCTTCTTTGTAACCTTTAGGCACCCATCCTTTCGGTGGAAATTTCATCCAAATTCCACCTATGATAACCATCAAAGCATAGGCTACACCATAAATCATAAATGTAGTAGACAAACCCATGTCCTCAAGTAAATGTCCCCAAGAACCTGCTAGTTTAACCCAAAGCATGGCACCAAAGCCAAAACCTGCAACGGCAAGTCCCGTTATCATTCCCTTTTTATCAGGAAACCAACGCATTCCAACTGCAATTGGTACAACATAAGCCAAACCAATACCTGCTCCACCGACAAATCCTATTAATAAAAGTAGCGGAATAAAATCAGTAGTTCCTAATAGACCAGCTATAAAATAACCCGCTCCTAAGACGATTCCTCCAATAATAGTTAATTTTTGTGGACCCCAAGTATTGAGTTTTCGTCCTGCAAAAACCATAACTACTGCAAAAGAAACCAAGCCCACTGCAAAGACCCATTGTGTATTGACCTTTGACCAACCTGCTTCTTTAAGTAAGGGAGTAAAAACTGACCAAGCATAAATAGCCCCTAAAGCCAATTGAATTAAGATAGCACCTAAAATAACGAATCCTCTGTTTTTTACTTTATTTGTTTTCATATAGAATGAATTAGAGTAAAGAACACTTAGAAGTCGTCTGTTTATAAAGGCTTCCAAGTTTACTTTACTTGGATTTATATTTAAATTATATTCTTTTTAAAATTGTATTAATGAATTAACTACCTACAGTATTAACCAATTTAGTTATAATAGGTGCTTTATACGTGTACATTGCATCGATTAGTTCAGGAATTGATTTACTAACTAGTAACATTTCTCTATTCTCTTTTCTTAAAAAACCTTCTTTAACCATTTTATCTAATTGTAATAAAAGTGGATCAAAAAAACCTTCAGTATTGAGAATCCCTACCGGCTTGACTTCAATACCTAGTTGTCCTAATGTTAAGGCCTCAAAAATTTCATCTAAGGTGCCAAAACCACCTGGCAAGGCAATATAGCCATCGACCATTTTACTAATTTTGATTTTCCGTTTACTCATGTTTTTTGAAAAATACATTTTGCTTACGGAATCATGTTCTACTTCTTCATGTCGTAATAAATGTGGAATTACCCCGATTACGTTACCTTTTTTGCTTAGCATAGCATCAGCTATCGCACCCATCATACCTATTTTTCCACCACCAAAAACCATTGCAATATTATTGGTTGCCAAGTATATTCCTAATTCAATTGCTTTTTCTTTATAGATAGTTTTGAAGCCCGAACTTGCTCCACAGAAAACGGCGACTTTTCTCATGTATTTGTTTTAAAAATTCAACGAACACAAAGGTAAACATATTCGTGCTTATAGAAATTTTTAAAATATGATAGTATTCAAGCAAAAAAAGGTTGTCTATTAAAAAAATATAGGTATCTTTGCCGTCCAAATCGCGAGGTAGAGCAGTAGGTAGCTCGTCGGGCTCATAACCCGGAGGTCGCTGGTTCGAGTCCAGTCCTCGCTACAAAACAAGACGAATCAGATATTTTATCTGGTTCGTCTTTCTTTTTACTACTGTGTAACCTTGATAAACTGAGTTGTCTAAAAATGAGCTTATTCTTAAATATACTCAATTCAGATAGGTTTTCGGGAATTAGTGCAAATTTATTTTTTTCTTTATCAAGGCGAAATTTTCAAGCATAGCTGTGGCTATGGTTTAAGATTTTAACGCAGAGAAAGGAAAAAAGAAAGCCTAATAAACCCGAAAAGCTATCTGTGTTGAGTATATGTAAAACTGGAATCTTTTAATGGATTTAGTTTTGCTATTTGAGGAAAATATGTATCTAAACTTAGTGTTGTCATTCTTTATTTTATAGTTTCCCAATCATTTCCATTAATCTCATTTATTTTTACATATTTACCTTTAAAAAAGACTTTTTTTAATTTTTCTAAATCATTCAAATCCGATTCTATTATTTTTTGATCTACCAATACTTTTCGATTAAAAGATATGTTTATCAGTTGAGAACAAAGATTGTCATCACTCTAATTTTCCGTTAAGTCTATAACAATTTATAAAATTAATCAAAAATAGTATAGATTTTTCTTTAGTAAAGTATATATTCTGTATCATTCTTATTTTTGTAATGTGTGTCAAAAATACAGCTATTTTTAAAAATACAAAATACGATTTGGTTATGAATTTAAGAATTATTGTTACTGTTCAGTCACTTTTTCTTTTTTCACATAAAGTGTGCAAAGTTCTTAAAACTAATTCATTACGCAGAGTTCGTTCGCAAAGAGTTGAATGTAAAGCATTCATAAAGCTTTGCGTTCTTAACAAGTAAAATTCATTATAATCTCTTTGCGAGCTTTGCGT
>DQTL01000207.1 GCA_015662775.1 Lutibacter sp. | reverse complement strand
GTATCAATAAATCCATTTTTATCTCCGTTAAGACTTTTATTCATTACAATCTTTCCGAGTACATCTATTAGTTTGATGTTTTGCATGGATGTATTCGTTTTTATCTGTAATAAACCTTTAGAAGGATTAGGGTAAATTGTAAAATCATCAGAAGTGTAATCAATAACATCAATCCCAAAACCATACTCATAACAACCCATATCAGGAGCTGTGCCAGCAAATGGCAGACCTACATCTGTTCCAGCATCTATACAAGGAGATGTGCTTTGAAGGTGAAAATCACCAGTTGCAGTAGCTACAAAAAGAGGATTGACATTTGTATTATTTGCACCCGTTGCATCCGCTGGCATTTCAAGGTTACTATAATTAATTTCTGCGTAAGCATTCATGCCAATATTAATTTCACCGCCATAGGTCTGTGTGTTTTCATAGATAATGGAATTGACCATATTTATTTCGGCATAAGCCAAATCTAAAGCACCACCTTCACCTGCACCTAAAGCAGCGTTATAGGCAAAAGTACAATTGATAAAATCTAAAGTTACACTAGGGTTCATTGCTTTTATTGCACCGCCACCAGAGTTGTTAGAGGAATTTTGATAAAACAAACAATCCGTAAATTGAGTATCTAAAGCAGTGTAAATATGTATGGCTCCACCACCATATCCGCAGTTGTTGTTTATAAATTGACATCTTGTGATTTCTGTATGTCCATCATTGGTCAGTCGCATCGCACCACCTTCACCATATGCATGGTTGTCGGTGAATTGACAATCGATAAATCTCGTCAAAGTTTCAGTTGATGTCCCTGTGTTAAAGGCGTAAACAGCACCTCCAATACCATTATTATCTGCCGTTGCGTCATTGTGAGCAAAAATACAATTGTAAAACTCGGCATTGGCATTTAGTAATAAAACGGCTCCTCCGTGCATATCAGGATAACTACCTGATGTTTTTCCATATTCAAAAGTGCAAAAAGTAAAGGTGCTAATATCAGGAGTTCCATCTAAACGAACGCCACCCCAACCTGTTGCTTGATTGTCCGTTGTAAATATAATACCTTCTGCTTCAGTTCCTGTAGCAAGGATTTTTCCATCTACATTAAATTTATAATGACCTTTAAAATTAATTTCTACTCCAGCTTCAATGATAAGAGTTTGACCTGTCGGAACAGTTAGTTCGCCCATTACTTCATAAGGCGAATTTGAAAGACTCCATGTTCCTGATTGATTACCACTTATAGGTGTTTGACTGTAAAGATTAATACTGATTATAATTGTGATGATAAGTGTGCTAATTTTATTCATTTTGAAATCTTTTATTTGTTGATTTTTTTACCAAAAACGGACAACGGACAACGGACAACGACAACGGACAACCGATTACTGCTTTAACTGCCACTGCCAAGCATCATAAAGAGCATTTTCTAAAGATTTTTCTGCTTTCCAACCTAGTTCTGTGTTGGCTAGCGTTGTATCGGCATAAGCTTCTGTGATATCACCTTCACGTCTGGCTACGATTTTATAATTTAATTTCTTTTTAGTTGAGTTTTCAAAGGCTTTAATCACATCTAATACTGAGCTACCTTTTCCTGTTCCAATATTAAAAAACTCTAAGTTAGTTTTATTCTTTTTCTCAATTAAACGTTTTAAGGCTACAATATGTGCTTTTGCCAAATCGACGACATGTATGTAATCTCTAATCGCTGTTCCATCTGGCGTTGGATAATCAGCACCAAAAACTGCTAATTCTTTTCGAATACCAGCAGCAGTTTGCGTTACATAAGGAATTAAGTTTTGTGGAATACCAATTGGTAATTCGCCAATTTTTGCAGAAGGATGTGCTCCAATTGGGTTAAAATAACGTAAGGCTATCGCATTGTATTTGTATGCGTTTGTTGTATCTAAAAGAATGTCTTCAGCTATTTTTTTAGTATTCCCATAAGGTGATTCGGCATCTTTTCTAGGTGCATTTTCTGTAATAGGCATTTGGTCTGCTTGACCATATACTGTGCAGGAAGAACTAAAGATAAGATGGTCTTGTTTAGTTGCTAACATAGCATCCAACACATTCAAAAGAGAGCCTAAATTATTTTGATAATAGAGTAGTGGTTTTTCTACACTTTCTCCAACAGCTTTTGAAGCAGCAAAGTGAATAATCCCAGCTATTTTATTGTTGTTAAATAAGGTGTTTACTCTTTCTTTGTCTAATAAATCAAATTGCTCAAATTGCGGTTTTATTCCTGTAATAGAAGTAATTTGATTGAGAACTTCAATTTTTGAATTGGATAGATTATCAACAATTATCACTTTAAAGCCTTCATTTTGAAGTTCGACTACTGTATGAGAACCTATAAATCCAAGTCCACCTGTTACTACTATTTTCATATGTTATTTTTAAAGAAATCAATAATATTTTCAGCTATATATTCTAATTGTTCTTTTTCAAATTCTGTATGCATGGGTAAAGATAAAACTGTTTTGGAGAGTTTTTTACTCACATTTAGTTTATCAGAATCAAAGATGAAATTTTTATACGCATTTTGCTGATGCAAAGGTATCGGATAATAGATTGCATTTGGTATTTGATTATCTAATAAATACTGATGTAGTTTATCTCTATACTTTTCATCAACCAACAAAGTGTATTGATGAAAAACATGTGAAGTAAAAGAATCTCTTTTTGGAGTCTTTATTTTTTTACAATTTTTAAAAGCATCATCATAAAAATCAGCCACTTCTTGTCTTGCTTTAGCGTATGAATCTAATAAAGGTAGTTTAATTCTCAAGACAGCCGCCTGTAAAGTATCAAGTCTTGAGTTGACACCTAATCTTTCGTAATGATAGCGTTTTGACATGCCGTGATTAACGATGCTTCTTAATTTAAAAGCCAAATCATCATCATTGGTATATAAAGCACCGCCATCTCCATAAGCACCTAAATTTTTGGAAGGAAAGAAAGAGGTAGTTCCTATTGTACCAATAGTTCCTGCTTTTTTCGAGGTGCCATCTTTGAAGTAGTAATCTGCACCAATAGCTTGTGCAGTATCTTCTATTACAGATAAGTTGTGTTTTTTTGCAATTGTCATAATTGCTTCCATATTGGCACATTGACCAAATAAATGAACGGGTACTATGGCTTTTGTTTTTGGAGTAATGGCTTCTTTAAGTCTTTTGATATCTATGTTAAAAGTTAGCGGATCAACATCTACAAGAATAGGAGTTAATTGTAAAAGCCCGATAACTTCAACAGTTGCCGCAAAAGTAAAATCAACTGTAATGACTTCATCTCCTGGTTTTAGGTCTAATCCCATCATGGCTACTTGCAAAGCATCTGTACCATTTCCACAGGAAATAACGTGCTTAACATTTAAATAGGCAGCTAGTTCTTTTTCAAATTTTCTAACAATAACGCCCTTAATAAAAGAAGTACTTGAAATAACTTCTTTGATTGTTTCATCAACCTGATTTTGTATTTTATCATATTGACCTTTGAGGTCAACCATTTGTATTTTTTTCAAGATATATTTTTTATTCGAACAAAGATATAGTTTAATTTTAAAATTCTTAACTTGCTATCTTAAATAAAAACACAAAACAGATGTTCAAAAAAATAATTTTAATCGTTTTAGTATTTCAACTTTCAGCTTGTAATGAATTACAACAAATTTTAGAAAACACAGGTAATGTAGGTTTGACCAATTTTCAAATAGCCAATGGTTTAAAAGAAGCACTTCAAAATGGAGTTACCAATCAGGTTACAACACTAGGTGGAGTAGATGGTTTTTACAAAAATGAATTGGTAAAAATTTTAGTACCACAAGAATTACAAAAAGTAGATAGAGCATTACGTGATATTGGACTTTCTAATTTGGCAGATAAGGGTTTAAAAGTCTTAAATCGTGCTGCTGAAGATGCTGTCGGTGAAGCCATTCCAATATTTAAAAATGCGATACTCGATATGACTATTACGGATGCCAAGAATATATTAATGGGAAACCAAGATGCAGCAACTCGTTATTTAGAAAATTCAAGTTCGAATGCTTTAAGAGGAAAATTCACACCAATTATTCAAAATTCTTTTCACAAAGTAGGTGCCGACAAAGTTTGGGCAGATGTAATTAATACGTATAATCAAATTCCATTTATTCAAAAGGTCAATCCTAATTTAACAGAATATACAACTAATGAAGCCATGAAAGGCGTTTTTAAAATGGTAGCCGTTGAGGAAGTGAAAATTAGAACAAATATTAAAAGCCGAACTTCTGATTTATTACGTAGGGTTTTCTCTTTGCAGGATACTAAAAACTAGTTTTTTTTATTGAAGTGAGTTATAAACCTATCATATAACTAAAAGAAATTTGTAACCAACTCGTGAAATGAGCTATAAAAAACATATTTATTCACGAGTTAATTAAAGTGGATTTTATCATTAAACCCCAATTTTCCAGACTCCTTTTTCTAAAAAAAGCTTCAATGGTTTGGCGATTAGCTTTGTTGAGCAAATTAGAATGAGAAATCTTTTCTTGTTTAGCATGCTCCTATTCGTTCAGCTATTTCTCATATCTATTTTGAAAGTATTCATCCATTTAAAGATGGAAATGGTCGAATTGGTCGTACTATCGCA
Source organism: Lutibacter sp. (assembly GCA_015662775.1). Lineage (GTDB taxonomy): Bacteria > Bacteroidota > Bacteroidia > Flavobacteriales > Flavobacteriaceae > DQTL01. Next base: position 7,854 of record DQTL01000207.1, on the reverse strand, counting down.
GACAAAGCACTTTCACAAAGTTCGGGTTATCCTTTATTGTTAAGTCTTTCGGGAACAATTGAAAGCAATAAAAAATCTTATTATAGTTCTTTAAAAAATGCTCAACAAAGTAATGAGATTACAGAATAGTTAGTTTACTTTTTACAAGTAATTGTTGATGCTCAAGAATCAGCAGAAAATCTGATAGATTTCACGTTGAAAAAGGCAGGATTCTTTGATTTGCATAGAAATAAACTCAATGAAAGACAACTCAAAAGTATCAATAGAATGTTTAAAGAAGGTATGAAAGGATTTAAAGGAGGCTTAACTGCCAAAAAACATATGAGAATTGCTAAAACCTCTAAAGCAACCGCCACTCGTGATTTGAAAAAGTTAGAGGAGTTAAAAGTTTTAGTTATTTGTGGAAGAGGTCGAAGTACTCATTATTTTTTGAATTTAAACTAATTTCAAAATCCCGAAAAAAAAACAAAAAAGAACATCATTACTTATCATCATCTTTCCCTTTTCATTCATTAGCATTTATAGGACTAACTCTGCTTCTCGTCCTCCAACCACAAAAAAAAGACCAACCTTTTGGGTTAGTCTTTTTTTGTGCGGATGGAGAGACTCGAACTCTCACGCCGTGAAGCACTAGATCCTAAATCTAGCGTGTCTACCAATTCCACCACACCCGCTTTTGAGAGTGCAAATTTACATATATTTTTGAAACGCCAATTTTTTTTTATCAGTTTTAGAACTCTTTTAATAAAAAGAGTGAAACAACCAACTAATTTTATTGTTTTATTGCTGAAACAACTCAAACATAGGTGATTAAAAAATAGAATGGAAACTTTTAAAACTACAATTCAAAAAGGTATATTTGCAATCTAATTTTTTAAACAAGATTATGCAAAAGACAAGTGTTGCTGATTTATTGCAATCAAAAAATACAGGAATAGAAGTGACTCTAAAAGCTTGGGTGAGAACTTTTCGAGCCAATAGATTTATAGCTTTAAATGATGGTTCAACGATTAAAAATATTCAATGTGTCGTAGATTTTGAAAATACAGATGAAAATTTATTAAAACGAATCACTACAAGTGCAGCCGTTTCGGTAACAGGGATATTAGAAGAAAGCCAAGGAAAAGGACAAGCGGTAGAGATTAAAGTTAGTAAAATAGAAATACTAGGTGATTCAAACCCCGATGAATACCCAATACAACCTAAAAAACACAGTTTCGAATTTTTAAGAGAAAATGCACATTTAAGAATAAGAACCAACACTTTTAGTGCGGTGATGCGTATTCGTTCGATTCTGACTTTTGCCGTACACAAATATTTTACGGAGAATGGATTTTTTAATGTTCACACACCTATAATTACAGGTTCAGATGCTGAAGGTGCTGGTGAAATGTTTCAAGTAACAACCTTAGATTTAGGCAATCCGCCGAAAGATGAAAAAGGCAAACCAGATTATTCGAAAGATTTCTTTGGAAAAGAAACTAATTTAACCGTTTCAGGACAGTTAGAAGGTGAAACCTATGCGATGGGATTAGGGAAAATATATACTTTTGGGCCTACTTTTAGAGCAGAGAACTCAAATACAACACGTCATTTAGCCGAATTTTGGATGATAGAACCCGAAGTTGCCTTTAATGATTTAGATGCCAATATGGATTTGGCTGAAGACTTTATTCAGAATGTCATCAAATATACGATGGAAACCTGTAAAGATGATTTGGCTTTTTTAAATGAAAGATTTGTAAAAGAAGAATCACAAAAACCTCAATTACAAAGAAGTGAATGGAGCTTAATAGAAAAATTACAATTTGTTTTAGATAACAATTTTAAGCGGGTGAGTTATACTGAAGCTTATGAGATTTTAAGAAATTCAAAACCGAACAAAAAGAAAAAATTCCAATTCCCTATTAATGAATGGGGTGTTGATTTTCAAAGTGAACATGAGCGTTTTTTAGTAGAAAAACACTTTAAATGTCCTGTGATATTATTTGATTATCCTGCTAATATTAAAGCATTTTACATGCGTTTAAATGACGATGGAAAAACGGTGCGTGCCATGGATGTGCTTTTCCCAGGTATTGGAGAAATAGTCGGCGGCTCACAACGTGAAGAACGCTTAGATGTGTTAAAAGAAAAACTGAAAGCACTAGATATTGATGAAAAAGAAATGTGGTGGTATTTAGATACAAGACGTTTTGGAACGGCTGTACACAGTGGTTTTGGACTAGGTTTTGAACGTTTAGTACAGTTTGTTACAGGTATGAACAATATTCGTGATGTCATCCCTTTTCCAAGAACACCACAAAATGCAGATTTTTAAAATATTCATTAAATTAGTTTTTTTTCATAACTTTATACTTTTTAAACTTAATAAACTTTGAACTCTTTTGCTTAAACAATCCTTACAATACAGACTTCAACAAAAACTGTCTCCTCAACAGATACAGCTGATGAAATTGATTCAGTTGCCTACGCTTGCTTTCGAACAACGAGTGAAACAAGAGTTAGAAGAGAACATTGCTCTTGATGATGGTAAAGAGGAAGAGAATGAAGATGATTTATATGAAAATGAATATGATGATCAAGATTCAAATGAAGATATTGTCGTGGATGATTATTTAAATGATGATGAAATACCAGATTATAGAACAAAAGCCAATAATTATTCTGCAGATGATGAAGATAAAACAATACCATTTGCAGCAGGAAAAAGTTTCCACCAACATTTAGAAAGTCAACTCAACACATTTAGATTATCAGATCATGAATACGAAGTAGCCAAATTTTTAGTTGGAAGTGTTGATGATAGTGGTTACATACGTCGTGAAACAGAAGATATTGTTGATGACTTAGCTTTTACTCAAAATATAAGTACCAACTTTGAAGAAGTAGAACACTTGTTAAAAAGTGTCATTCATAAACTAGAACCCACAGGTGTTGGAGCTAGAGATTTACAAGAAATACTTTTAATACAATTAAAACAAAAGAAAGAAAAACCAGCAAGAACCTTAGCTATTGATTTGATTGAAAATGCATTTGAAGCTTTTGTAAAAAAACATTATAAAAAGTTACTGGTAAAATTTAATTGTACTGAAGAAGAGTTAAAAGCTGCCATAAAAGAAATAGAAAAACTAAATCCTAAACCAGGAGGTTCGTATGCTGGGAATAACAAAGTAGCCGAACAAATTATTCCAGATTTTACAATTCGTATTGTAGATGGTGAATTAGAACTAACATTAAATTCTCGTAACGCACCAGAAATGCATGTATCAAGTACCTATGCAAACATGCTACTTGGGTATAAAGAAAGCAAGAAAAAAACTAAATCCCAAAAAGATGCAGTACAGTTTATCAAGCAAAAACTAGATTCTGCTAAATGGTTTATAGATGCCGTGTTACAAAGACAACAAACACTTTTAGTGACTATGAACACCATTATGAATCACCAAAAAAAGTATTTCCTAACGGGTGATATCATGAATATTAAGCCCATGATTCTCAAGGATATTGCAGACGAAATACATATGGATGTTTCTACAGTCTCTAGAGTTGCAAATAGCAAATATGTCAGTACTCCTTATGGAACTAAATTGATAAAAGAGTTCTTTTCTGAATCGATGAAAAACAACAAAGGAGAGGACGTTTCTACACGTGAAATAAAAAACATCTTAGAAATTGTTATTAAAGAAGAAGACAAGAAAAAACCTTTAACAGATGAAAAGTTAGCTAAAATCTTAAAAGAAAAAGGCTACCCTATTGCTCGAAGAACTATTGCTAAATATAGAGAACAACTAGATTTACCAGTTGCGAGATTACGAAAAATTCTCTAATGGTTGACGATGAAGCTTCTATAAATAGTAATCAAGAATCTAATATTGGAAAAGAATTGAGATTTTCAAAAGCGATTTCGTATTTATTTCATCCTATTTTATTTCCATTGATAGGTACTTTAATCTATTTGTTTACGACACCAAGATATACCTCAAAAAAAACAAAACTTCTATTAATTATAGTTGTTTTCGTAGGTACTTATATCTTACCGATTATTCTTTTAACCTTATTAAAAGGGATGAAAATGATTAGATCTTTTCATCTTACGAGTTTGGATGAACGAAAATTCCCCACTTTATTTTTTTCTTTTTTGGCTATTTTGGTTGGTCGATTGTTTTTTCAAATACAAGTTGTAGATGATTTGGCCATTTTTTTCATTTCTGGAGGACTTTCATTTCTATTAATCTATGGTTTATTATGGTTGCAGATTAAAGTGAGCATACATACTTTGGGGATAGGTGGTCTCCTAGGTTTTCTAATTAACCTAAGCCTAGTTTTTCATCACAATTATTTATATACAATTGCATTTTTGTTTCTCTTATTTGGAATAGTTGCCAACGCAAGACTAAAGCTCAAGGCACATAGTTTTCAAGAAGTAGTATGGGGAATAATAGTGGGAATATTAGTACAATTGTCTATTCCTTTAATCTATCAAAATATATAAAACTGTAGGCCAACACTAATTTTTTTAACATCAGAAATACCTACATTATCTGAGCTTTCAGATTGTATAAAAATAGGATTGAGATTATAATATGCATATACATTAACAGCATTATAACCAATTGCTATTTGTGGCCCGTAGTAAATTTGGTCTAAAATGGATAATTTTCTAATTTTTACATCACTTAATTCATCTACAAAGTGCGTGTTAGAAGAATAAATATAACCGATTTTACCACCTATATAAATTCTCCAAAATTGATAAATAGTGGGTGATGAGGTCAAGCGAAAACGCAGCTCAAATGGTAGTTCTATACTATGAGTTATTAATTTATTTTTTTGATACGTATTCTCGATGAATGTATAAAGAGGTTCTTCTTGATTAATTCTTATGTTGTGATTGTAACTATTAAAACTATATCCTAAGCCTAAAGCAAAAGCAAAAGAGCCTTTTTTATTGAGAGGAATGTCTTTAATAAAACCAAATTGAAAACCTGTAGAAATTCCTTTTTGTTCTAGTTCTTTGGGTTCATAAGTTAAAGTATTATAGGTAATTCCTACATATATTTGATCCTCAAAATACTTTTTGCCAACAAGTAAACTATCTTGGCTAAAGATGCTAGAAGTTGTAAGAAGAGAAATAAAGAAGCTTATAACTTGTTTCATAATTATAAAAAAAGGCAATCCTAAAGATTGCCTTTTGTTAACTATTTACTATTACTAAATCTGTAATCAGTAGAATTTATTCATTTCTACCTACAGCTGCATAACTTATTTTTAAGGCATCAATATCACGTAAATTACGTTTGATATCGGCTATTGTACCCACTTTGGCATCGATATCTGCTTTAAATAAAGTGGTCATAAAAGGTATTTCTTCCTCTTGTAGCTTCTCTCTATTATTAAAAATAAAGCCTTGAATATCGCTGACACGTGCTATTTTGTCATTGAGTTGAATCACATCCCCTTTTTTATTAGGGTTTAGAGATTTTCCAATATACACAGTACTTACTAGGTTCTTATGCTCAAATTTCTTTATTGCATGTGCTTGAGGAAGCTGAGGTGGTTTAATCATTAACTCAGTTTCACGCATGGTTGTTGAAACCATAAAAAAGAACAATAACATAAAGACAATATCTGGTAAGGAAGCCGTAGAAATCGGTGGTAATTCCTTCTTTTGTTTTTTAAATTTTGACATATTATTATATTTTTAGTTTTCTGTTGGTTCAACTTCAGAAATGATTTCAGGATAAAGATCTTTAATAGCTTTTATCTTATCTTTTAACTTTTGAGACTTATCACTCTTTTGTTGTTTTTCTAAAGCTTGAAAAGATTTACCATATTTTTCCATAGAAACTCGGTTTCTAAGTTCGGTATAAGCTGCTCCAACAGCATCATGAATTCCAACAAAAGCTCCGTACGATGTTCCCCTATCACTTTTTAAAGAAATAATTGCTTTGTTAGGATGGTCAGATGATTTAGGGTCTTTTTTACCTTTACAATAATCACATTTTCCAACATCTTTATTACCAATTCCACCACCATTATCGATAAAATCTAAAGCAATTTGCTTGATATCTTTTATCTTAACACGTTGGTTTCCTTCTACTAATATGTCATCGTTTCTATTGATGGCAATTTGTAAAACATTTTTCTCCTTTAATTTGATGTCAGTTTTCACATCGGTTTTCTGAGGTAATTTACGTGCAATACCTCCGTCAACCTCCATAGTAGTTGCTACTAAAAAGAAAATAAGAAGCAAGAAGGCAATATCTGCCATAGAGCCTGCATTAATTTCTGGTGCTGTTCTTCTTGCCATAATTATTTATTTTATAAGGTTTTTAATCATATCGTAAATAAATAGTACGGCACCAACAACAATCAAAATCATGCTATAGTTGATAAAAGTACCTACCCATTTAGATACACTACCTTCACTTCCCAGAAAAACGTTACCAGAAGCATCATATACAGCATTTCCATCTGCCATAAAGTAGGCAACTGCTAATACAACTCCTAAAACAGCTAAACCAAGTAAAGCTTTTTTTAGTAATGCAGGTTTCTTAACCAAGTTTAATAATGAGAATATAAGAGCTAAAGCTATGGCTACAACTAAAAGTAGCAAAGCGTAGGTTACATATCTTCCGACTACAACACCTAATTTGATTTCGGCTGCGTCTAGTTCTGGTCCTGCTGCACTAGGCATGTCAATACCAGTCATCGCGTATAAAACGGCTCCTAATACTGCCAACACTAATACAACAAGCATTAATATTTTTGAAAAACTTTTATTCATAATAAAATATTTTAGATGATTATTTTCTTCTCACTAAGATATCTACTAACTGAATAGAAGCATCTTCCATGTTGTTCACTATACTATCAACTTTAGATACGATATAGTTGTAAAAAATTTGTAGGATAATAGCTACAATTAAACCGAATACGGTTGTTAAAAGGGCAATCTTAATACCACCGGCAACGGTTGCTGGTGACATTACTCCTGATTGTTGAATATTATCAAAGGCAGAAATCATCCCGATTACTGTTCCCATGAATCCAAGCATTGGTGCAAGTGCAATAAATAAAGATAACCAAGAGATATTTTTCTCTAAGAGTCCCATTTGTACGCCACCATAACCAACAACTGCTTTTTCAACATTGTCAATACCTTCATCTACACGGTCTAAACCTTGGTAGAAAATTGAGGCGACTGGTCCTTTTGTGTTTCTACATAATTCTTTCGCCGCTTCAACACCACCTGATTCCATCGCTTCCTCTACGTTAGCAACTAATTTCTTAGTGTTTGTCGTAGATAAGTTTAAATAGATGATTCTTTCAATAGCGATAGCTAAACCTAAGATCAAAGTAAGTAGTACAATTCCCATAAAGAATGGTCCACCTTCAATCATACGTTGTTTTAGCTCTTGACGAAAAGAAACATTTTCATCAGCTACTTGTTCTGTTGTTGCTCCTTCTTCTTGAGCGTAAGTGTTTTGGGTTGTTCCAAAAAATAATAATCCTGCGATTGCTAGGATTGTAAATAATTTTTTCATCGTAATAGTAAATTTATAATTAGTTTTAAAGGGCTAAAGATAGAATATTTTTCCGAACCGAAAAACTTTCAATTAGCATTTTTTAAACATATATTCCTATAGTTACTAAATATTAGGAGTTTATACTTATCCTTTTTTTTAAGTTTTTCTTTTATTCCTTGTTTATATCAATATAAATAAAACAAATTCTAGGGTTAGCTCCCTAAGGTCGCTGATTCCTAAATGTACATGCTACAATAAAAACCACAATTACGCTAAGGCGTAATTTAGTTTTGTATTTAATCTGCCACTTACAAAAGCTTTG
>DQTL01000199.1 GCA_015662775.1 Lutibacter sp. | reverse complement strand
CTAGTAATTATATAGACGACAAAGGTCTTGTTGCTATTACTTTAGCTAGTAATCCTGTTATTAATACATAAAAAGTTAGTAATATTACAAACTATATTCGTTATGATTAAATAGTGTACGAAGTCAGGGGACTTCGCACAGCAGGGTATCATACTATAGTTCAGCAATGGTTACAAAAGATAGTACTTGGGAATTTAGAAGTTATGGATCTATTGGATATGATAATGGGAATTTTAGAGCTTCAGTGTCTTCTACTATTTTTCGTAGTGGAAAGACAAGCCAAACAGTTGGTGGTCTAATGGTTGGATTAAGTGATTGGACTTTGAGATATGAAAATGATGGGACACCCTTTTCAAACTGGGCAGGTGATGGACTTGATAGTTTTAGAACTGCTGCTGCACAGCTAAGTTACAAAGATTGGTCTGTTGGATTTAGAGTATTTACTGGAAAAAGAGACCCTAGAGAAGAAGGATATATTATACCTGAAAGAAGTGGTTTTTTTAATAGGTTATTTCATGAAGTTCCAAAAGGTATTGATGGTGGTTTTGGTGCTAATTTACCCTATGGAGCAGTTAAAGAAACGGGTGAGAGATATAGAATGGGAGCAGCTTACGTTGGGTACAAAGGATATCAAGTAGGAATAGATTCATATAGGTATGTGGGACATCCAATACAAAATATTGGAGCACACTATTATGCAAAACCTCAGAGAGGCTTTTTGTCATTATCAAACAGTATAAGGGGCTTTTATCATTATCAATCTAATAATCAGTTTACATTATGGTAAAAAAAACAGTACTATTATTTACAATTTTTTACTTACCTACATCGTGTTGGTGTAATTACAAACCTTTGTATAATCATAAAACATTAAAAAGGATAAGAGCCAATAACAGTTTTGATAATACTATTTATAGTAAGATTGATACGACAATTGTTTATGAATATGTATATTCTATTCAGTATTATAGAGAAAATAAAAAACTATTTCCAAATAAAATTATTGAACATAAAGATTATTTTATTCCTGATAATGGTAGAATTTTCTTAAAGTTTTACAGTAATGGGTTAACTAGAGAATTTAAAGGTGTTGGGTATAATAATAAAGCATTTAAGTTAATTGAAAATTATAAACTATCAAGAAAAGATTTTAACCCAAAAAATAGAATAGATGGAATATTGTTCACAAAAAAAGGGAAGCTATGGTATAAACAATATACGGTTTTGGATTGTTCAGCAAGATTAATTCGATATGAAATGAGTGTTAAAGGAGATACTATTATTGTAGAAGGAAATGACCCAGGGTGGTATATTCATGAAAAAAAGTATGTTTATGTTAAAAGAAACATCCCAAAAGAATATTTAGAGGGGTGGTATTTAAATTGGTAACACTTAACTATCCCTGTTTCCACTAGCTTGTAGCTATGGGATATAATAGTAAAAGAGACCACTTATAAAATGAGAGTGGCTTTTTTATTTTACGATTATATCGTGTGATATTGTGTACAAACATCAAAAGATTGCTTCAGCTATGGAAGTTTTCAGTTTTGTATACAACTATCGTCTTTAGCTTCGCAATGACTGTTGCAACAATATGTCTTCTAGGTTGTTATAGAGAAATAAAGAATGTTATAGAATGAGGGTTGGCTATGTTTGAAATGTTGATTTTGTTACCCCACAAAATAACTTCACTTTTTTTACAAACCTTAGCATAAAAAAAACACCTAATTTATTAGGTGTTTTTCTTGTAATAATTCGTTTCTGTTTATAAATTTGAAGTCTTATTTAACTACCAATTTACGTGTTGCAAAATGACCAGCTTCTTCTACTTTTATAATATAAATTCCTCTTTTAATAGAAGAAATATCAATAGAAGTTTTAGGCGTAGTTTGTGCAAAAACTTGTTTTCCTAAAATATCAAATATTTGTATATTTTTAGATAAATTGTCTTTTGTAGTTATTGTGATAACACCATTAGTAACAGGGTTAGGATATAAAGAGAATGAATCAATCGTATTCATTTTATTCACACCTAAAATATCACTAGCATCACGAGGAGTTACTTGAGCATCACCATTATAATTACCCACAATACAAACATAATCTCTTGAGATAGTTGGTAAAGCAGTCCCAATATAATCTGCTCCGTAGAAATTGGTTCGTAAATTACCAGTATCAGAAGCATCAGTTAATGGGTAGTTTTTTCCAGTTTGGAAAGTGCCATCAGCATCACCTGAACCGCCATCATCCCAATCTGCTATTGTTGCAGCAGAAATAAGAATTAACTCAGACTCATAGTCTCCAAGATTTGCAGCTAAATCAGATAAAGAAACTGCAACAGGTGTTATAGGATTGTTTGAAGAAGCAACAGCCATATCTGCAGTTGGAATTAATTGTATTAAACCGTTAAAAATATTAAGTTTTCCTTTTAAATTTATCATGGCATCACCTATAGCAAATTCGGTAGTAATAACAGCAGAATTATCATCAATTTTTACACCAGCAGAAGCATCTTGAACCCATTTTTGTTTACGATAAGTTTGTGTATAGGTCGTAACAACTTGTCCAGTAACACGGTAATATTCTCCTTCTGTTCCCGCTCTTAATGCTGCTAAGTTAGCTACATCAGTATAAGCAGCGATAGTGAATGTTACAGTAGTATTTACTTCAGGCGATAGTACGTTATGACTATTATCTACTAATTCCATATAAATAGTATGCGACCCAGCACTTAAACCTGTTAGGGTAATTGGGTCTGTATCATATTTCATTATATTAGAACCACCATCTACGGTATAGTGAATATGACCGTCACCGCTACCATTGGCAACAGTAAAGTTAGAAACAGTAAATGTAATATCTAAACTTACAGATGCTTCAGGGCTTAATGTACTTCCATCAGCAGGAGAAGTTATTGCTAGACTAGGCATCGGAGTTCCACCAAAATCTTGGTTTGTGTTTACAGCACCCATGGTGTGTGCCATAGATTCTTGCCAAGTGAAGTTAGTGTAATCAGTACCAGCACCACCTAATTGTAAAGATTCACCAGCATCTGTACCTATTTCTGCTACGCCTATGTCTGTTGAGGTCATACCATTCGCAACACCATCAACTGCTGTAAAGGATCCTTCATAACTCAAAAATTGAATTACTGTTGCTCCATAAACTAATGCAATTCCATCAGGTGCACCATTCTGTAATCCAGTAAAAGGAAAATGTAAGGTTCCATAACCATTATCTTGGTCTGAAATCACACCACTTAAAGTAAGTGTGTTATATTCTCCACCATTATTTCCATTGTAGGCTACAAGTGAATAAGTAGATAAATCTGTTCCAGCAGGTCCAGCAATCTCAATTGCTTCATCTACATCAGAACCAGCATTATCATAGTGTATTTCATTAATGAACACCGCTTGTCCATAAGAAAATGCAGTAAGCAATAGAGCTACTGCCAAAAAGTAAAGTTTTTTCATAATTATTAAAGTTAAATTTTTAATATGAGTATATGGAGCAAAGTTACAATAAGTTTAGTATAAAACAGAAAAGATTTATTAACTAATTGTTAAGAATTGTACTATTCAGCTGTATCTATTTACCACTAAGAGACATGGACACAAATCTAAATGTGATGCAGTTTTAAGTCTTAGGTGGAGAAAAAGTAACCAAAACAACTATTTCTTGTAAAAGATAACACTTATGACTTGATTTTTTTAAATGAATTCTCTAGTATCCAGCCTACTTTTCCATCGGCAATTTTAATCTTGTACCAAGTGTCTATTTGTTCTACTATTTGAACTTTTGTTCCTTCGTGTAATTCAAAAATTTCTGAGGATTTAGAAGTTGGTTCAGCTTTTACACTTACTTTAGAATTAAATATAATGGCTGGCTGGTGATTTAGTATGTAGTGTTTTGATTTTATTGTGAAACTCACCGAAAATAAAAACAACACAAGGCTTAGGATACTACCTGTAAAAAACAATCGTTTTCTTCCAGAATAGTTAGAAAAATAATACAACAAAAAGAATAAAGCTATTAAAAAAGATAGTACAACACTAACCCAAGCCCATGTATTATAAGGGGTTGGATAAATGACTTTTTCATTAAATTTTTGAAAAATATTTTTTGGAAGTTCCTCAAAAGCATCTATGGTCATTCTTTGAGCAAATACAAGATTGTGTTTGGCGTCTTTATGGTCTGAATCTGCTACTAATGCTTTTTCAAAGTAATAAATACTTGGCCCAATTTGATTTAATTTATAATAGGTATTTCCTAAATTGTAATACAAATCAGCAGAGTGCTTGCCCAAACTATCAATTTGATGGTATTTTAGCAATGCCTCTTGGTAGTTTCCTTCACGGTACGAAGTATTGGCTTGATCAAAAAGCATTCCTACTTCTTGAGCAGATAGCGTCCCAACTATGAGAAGAAACAATATATGTAGTATGCTTTTTTTCATTTTTTATTAGATTTTTCTTGTTTTATGAGTTTGCCACATGACAGCTTTTTAGAATAAAAATGTTGATCTGAAAACCGCCACTGCGATCCCGATAATTATCGGGAGAAGCAGTCTTTTGATGCTTTGTACCTTACACCTTTTGCCTTTTATTTAATTTTGTTATTAGTCATGAGTTTGCCACGTCGTTCCTCCTTACAAAGACAATACTTTTGATTACCTCATTGATGAATTTGTATCATTTTAGTTCTGAATTAATACTACTCAATACTGAGCTTGCTTTTTGATATATATTTTGCATTTCTAAATGTGTAGCTGGTGCGTACCTACCCAAATTACAATCATCTAAAACGATTTTTAATTTATTGATTGTAGCTTCTTGAACTTGGCGAGAACTCAATAAGTCTGCAATTTTATCTTGGCTACTATCAGATGTTTCTATATGTAATTTTGCTTTTAAAAAGTTGTGTAATGCTTTTTCTAAAGCAATATAAAACGCTTCTTTATTGTTGATTTGTTTTTTTGCTTCTGACAAGTATTTTTTAGCCAATTTATCGGCTTTTCTTATTTTGTTTCCACTTACATCAGCTAAGGTTTTTTTACGTTTTCTTCCAATTAATATACCTACAGGAATACTAAATAAAGGTAATAACACCAATAAATAATAGCGTTTAGATTTGTAAAAATCAGCTGATTTAGTGGTTGAAAATTGTGTTTTTGTTTTAATAAACCTAAAATCTCCACCTGAACTGGTAACAATTTTTTTAGTGGTTGTCGTATCATTTGTGGTAGAAGGAAGATTTTTTCCTTCCGTAACTTCAATAATTATTTCTTCTGATGTTAACGAATGGTATTGTTTGTCTTTAGGATTAAAAAAAGAAAAACTTACAGAAGGAATTATATATTTTCCTTTGTATTCTGGCACAATAGAGTAGTTGTCTGCAATACTTCCTTTTAAGCCGCTTAAGGTAGTACGTGATTTTAGTTTACGTTCAGGTGTATAAACTTCAAGATCGGCTGGGACAACTAGTTTAGGAATTTCAAAGAGTTTTAAATTCCCTTTTCCCGATATTTTGACTTCAATTTGGGTAGATTCACTAGCTTTTAGTGTGTTTTTACTAGTTGTTACTGCCATCTTGTATGCTCCTACAGCACCAGTAAAATCAACTGGTTTACCTTCTAGTGGTAAAGCTTTTACTTGCACCAATCTACGTGTTGAAGTGTATTGAGCATTTATTCTTTTTGTTTGTGGATTTCCAAAAAAATCATAACGTCCTGTGGGTACACTAACAATCATATCCATATCCATTGGGTTTACATAAAGCTTTCCCGATTTTTGTGGTATTAACAGCATTTTTCTAAGGGTAATATATCTAAGTTGTTTTCCTTTATACTCACCTGTTTGTTCTTGATTTTGATTTATTTTTATCTCTTGATTCCAAAAGCCTTCATATTTTGGATTTTTACCAAATTCAACATTTCCAAAGCCTACTTTTTTACTAAAATACAATCTATATTCTACATAAATACTTTCCCCTACATAAGGGTTTGTTTTGGAAACAGAAGCTACCAAAAAGATGTTTTCTTGGGCAATATAATTCGGGTCATTTGGATTTTTTGGAATGGCTACTTTTTCTGTAACCGTAATTTTTACAGTATTAGAGGAAATCCACTTGCCTTTGTATTCTATTTTTGCCGAAGGGATTGTAAAAGCACCAATAGACTTGGGCTTGATAATATAAATATAGGATTGTGAATAAGATGATTTACCATTTACCCAAGATTGGCTAACTGAAGAACTAGGTCCTGCGACAATAGTAAAATTGGTAAAATTTGGTGCCTTAAAATTATCAGCCCCATTTTTATTCACGTTAAATTCTATTTTTAGACGCTGATTAATACCTAAAGCAGTTTTACTTGTTTTGGCAGTAAATTTTAAATCTTGTGCTAGAACAGTTCCACTCACAAAAAGAAAAAGCAATAAAAAGGGTCTAAGATTAGACAACATACTGGTTACACAATTTTCGTTGAGTCGCAAAAGTCGTCATACACAGTTATATTCACAAAATTAGAGTGAAAAATTTATGTTAAAAAAGTAGAAACCCAATGCATTACGTCCTACTTTTTTACCAACACAACTTTCTCAGCTTGTTTTTCAATTACTTTTTTATAAAACTCTTTTAAAGCATTATAATGGTTAGCAGGTATTACGGGCTCATTGATTAGTAATTTAGAACTCACTTTAATATTTTGCCCTTCTTGTGTGATACTATAACTATACAAGCCCATATCTTCTGGTAAATGATAGTTAGCAGTTTCTGGGAGTGTTTCTATTGTATAGGCTTCAGGGATAGCTATATTAATTTCATTGATAGTTGCCTTTGGATAATTGAAAAATACTGGAAATTCTCTTTTTTTTGATTTAAATGGATTTTCTGTTAATTGTGTATACAAGAGAGGTGAGAAATATATTTTACCAGCTATTTCATCATAAAATGATTCTATTTCAAATTGTATGGTTTCAATACCATCTTTTCCTAATTTATCAAGGTTTGAAACCCTTGCGTTAAGCACTTCAACTCCTTCATAATATTCATCTAACCATTCTAGTAAAGATTCTTTGCTTTTGTCTCGAACTTCGTCTCTATAGGCTAACAATAAATT
>DQTL01000086.1 GCA_015662775.1 Lutibacter sp. | reverse complement strand
CTTTAGTTAAATAATTACATATTTAACTAAAATAAAAAAGGCTAGATGGAAAACCAACTAGCCTTTTTTAATAGTATCAAAATGATAAACTATACAAATGATATATAAGCCATTTGTGTAGCATCACCCCTTCTGATTCTTGTTTTTATTATTGAAGTATATCCACCATTTCTTTCATTATACTTTGGTGCAATTTCATTTAATAATTTTTTTGTTTGTTCTTTATCTTGTAAAGAAGCAAAAACTAGTCTGTGTGCATTTAAATCATTAACTTTTGCTTTTGTTACTAATTTTTCTACATATCTTTTTAATTCTTTTGCTTTTGGAACTGTAGTTTCAATTTTTTCTCTTTCGATTAAAGCAATTGCCATATTCTTTAACATTGCTTTTCTATGAGAAGAAGTTCTACTAAGCTTTCTATATCCGTGCTTATGTCTCATTAACTATCCTTTTACTTATTAAGCTTTTAATTGCTCTAATTTTTTTCTTAAAGCTGATGCAACATCTTCAGGTAAATTGTCTTCGATTGAGTAACCTAAAGATGCAAATTTTTCTGCAATCTCTTCTAACGATTTTTTACCTAAGTTTTTGATATTTTTAACTTCAACTTCACTCATTAATGCTAAATCTCCAACGAATTTAATCTTAGCTCTATCTAAAGAGTTAAAACTTCTTGCGCTTAAGTTTAATTCATCAACTTTTACTACTAAGTCTTTTAAATCAATATCACTTTCTTGCTTATTTGCTTCAATAATTTGAACTTCAGAAAGATTAAATACTTTATTAAAAACTGACATTTGATCATACATAACTGTAATTGATTCTTGGAAAGCATCAATTGGAGATATTTGACCATCTGTTTCTACCATAAAAACAGCTTTTTCGTAGTTAGGGTTATCTTCTACAAGAATTTTTTCAATCTCATATGTTACTTTTTTTACTGGTGTAAAAAATGCATCAATTGGGATATATTCTTTTGCTACCATATCTCTGATTTCTTCAGAAGATACGTATCCGATACCTTTTTGTACGATAATTGAAAATGTTAAACCATGATCGTCATTAATTGTAGCTAAGTAATTATCTTCAGATACAACTGTTAATTCATCGTTAGATAAATCAGCACCAGTAATAGTTTGCTTTGAGTTAAATGTATATTTAACTTCAATTTGCTCTTCATCACTGTTAATTTTGAATTTCATATTTTTAAGATTAAGTACAAATAAAGATATATCTTCTAACATACCTCTAACTGTATCAAACTCATGTGTTGCACCTTCAATAGCCACTGCTATTACAGAATAACCAACAGAAGAACTCATTAAAAGTCTTCTTAAGGGATGTGCTAAAGTTATAGCATATCCACTTTCAAAAGGATAAGCACTGATTTTTGCTACGTTAGCCGAAACTTGTTCAATCTCAACTTCAGTAGGTAAAAATGGTGCTGTTACAAATTTTTTCATATATTATCCTTTATTATTATTTAGAATATAACTCTACAATTAGTCTTTCTTCAACAGGAATTACTACTTCTTCTCTTGTAGGTACTCTTGTAAATATTCCAAATACTTTATCTTTTTCAACATCAACCCATTCAGCTATTCCAGTTTGAGCAGTAAGCTCTAATGATCTAACGATTTGTGCATTAGTTTTAGATTTTTCTTTAATTTCAATTTTTTGTCCAGGTTGAACCATGAAAGAAGGAATATCAACTTTTTTACCATCAATTAAAACATGACCATGTGTTACAAATTGTCTAGCATTTGCTCTAGTTGTAGCAAACCCCATTCTAAATACAACATTGTCTAATCTTGTTTCGATTAATGTAATTAAGTTAGATCCAGTATTACCTTCTCTTCTTGCTGCTTCTTTAAAGTATTTTCTGAATTGTTTTTCAGATACACCATAAATGATTTTTGCTTTTTGCTTTTCTTGAAGTTGTTGACCATACTCAGATAGTTTTGTTCTTCTTTGTCCATGTTGCCCAGGAGCAAATGGTCTTTTTTCTAAAGCACTTTTTCCATTAAGTCTTCTCTCACCTTTTAATCCAAGGTCAGCGTTAAGTCTTCTTTCTAATTTCTCTACAGGTCCTCTATATCTTGCCATATTACTTCCTTACACTCTTCTTCGTTTAGGAGGTCTACAACCATTATGTGGTAAAGGTGTTACATCTTTAAACCATTTAACAGTGATTCCTTCCATTGTTCCGATTGCTTTAACAGCAGTATCTCTACCAGAACCAGGTCCTTGTACTTTGATACCAACATTTTTGATACCATGTTCCATAGCTTTTTCTAAAGCATCTTCTACTGCTGCTTGAGCTGCAAAAGGTGTAGATTTTTTACTACCTCTAAATCCTAAGTTTCCTGCACTTGACCAAGAAATTGCATTTCCTGCGTTGTCAGTTACTGTTACCATTGTATTATTGAATGTTGCAGCGATATGTATGATACCGTCAGCAATATTCTTTTTTACAACTTTTTTTCTAGTTACTTTTCTTTTTGCCATCAGTTATCCTTATTTAGCCGCTGCGCCAACAGTTTTCTTTTTACCTTTTCTTGTTCGAGCATTAGTCTTAGTCTTTTGCCCTCTACATGGTAAACCTCTTCTGTGTCTTAAACCTCTATAAGATCCTAAATCCATTAAAGATTTAATATCCATAGCAACTTTCTTTCTTAAATCACCCTCAACAACATATTTTGCTTGAATTTCTTGTCTAATTTGAGCTGCTTCATCTTCAGTAAGTTCATGAGCTCTTTTATTATAATCAATTCCAACAGCTGTTAAGATTAATCTTGATGTATGTAAACCTATACCAAAAACATAAGTTAATGCATACTCCATTCTCTTCTTGTTTGGTAAGTCTGTACCAGCAATTCTTGCCATGGTCTATCCTTGTCTTTGTTTGTGTTTTTTTGTTTCGCAGATCACTCTAACGATTCCTCTTCTTTTGACAATTTTACACTTGTCACACATTTTTTTCACAGAAGCTCTAACTTTCATGAGTGTATCCTTCAAAAATATTCCCGCTTTATATGGTGAAATAAATCTACACAACACAGTTGTGTTATATCAACAATTTAAATCCCAATACCCCTTAATAAAGGGGTACTAATCACCAAATCTTTACAAAAACTTAATAATAAGTCTTGAAAAAACTTCCCTTGGTTATAGAAACGGAATTGGATTATATGAAATTTTTGCTTAAATATAGTTGAGAAGAGTCTATATATTAGATAATGAAGTATTTTAAAGTTATTAAGGCTATTAGTTTAGCAAAATGAAATAAAGCTGTTCCTATTATATTTCCTATTTGGCAAGACATGCAATTTGTATATTTGCTACCTTCCCAATATGCAAAAAAAGTATAAAATATTATCATTGATGATATTAAATAAAATCCATTATTTAAATATTCACTTAATACTACTATAGCATCATCTGAAATAAAATATTTACTAAATACTGCAATTAAAGAAATAGCTAATAATATATTTATAACTTTTAATACCTTATCTCTTTTAAAATTTGTAGGACAAGAGTTATCAATCACAACATCAATTCCATGTTCAAGTTTCATATCTAATTGTTCTTTTTTGGCATCATTTAATCTAATAGAAAAATTTGCACCAAAATTATAATCTATTTTTCTTTGAATTAAAACTGCAAATTCATCACTAGCATCTAAAAATTTTTGACTACCTTCTCTATCTTCGTACATAACTTTAATATGTCTATCTCTTATAATATCAATATTTATATCAGGAAAATAAGTTGTAGTTTCATTTGTTGTTATTTTTTCTTTTTTAAAAAATATTCTAGAATTTATCAATTCTATATAATTATTGTCTTTATCTTTTACAACTATAACAGAATGTGGGTTTCCTATTTGAAAAGCACTTAGGCCATTTAAATTATGTTCTTTCATTGTATCTTTTAAATCATCTATTAGATTAAAAAGATCCTCATTGAAAAATCTTACTGGCGCGTTAAATTCAATTGGTGGAGTTTGTGGATATTGGATTAAGTCTTTTATCATTTTATTTATCTTTATATAACATTATCATAAATTTAAAAAAATTAAATATATTTAATTTTTTTAAATTTATTATTAAAGTAGAAAAAATCTCTACTTTAATATAGTAACTTAGTGACTTTTACTTACTACAATTAACATTTTAATATTAATTACACAGAATCTAACAAATTGCCAGATTACACAAGTTCTCATTGATTTGGCAAATTTACCTGGAATCATTGTTAAATTAAATGCTTCACTTTTTGAAAAGTTTACTTCATCTTTTTTCATATTTTATCCTTTATTATAGTCTATTAATTTTATTCAGGGATTAAAGTCCAACCTGGTTTAAGTTGAGCTTTCCACATAAATAAGTAATGTAAGATATGTTTGATCCAATGACCTGCAAGTCCAATCTCACCAAATGTATACTCTGTATCTCTACCTGTACCTGGATATTTTTCAAAATCAGGAACAACAGGGAATACAGTCATAGCAGCAGCTGTACCATCTAAGATACCTTTACCTGCAGATGCAACACATGCGGCACCCATTTCAGCCATAGATGCTTCATGTAAATGAGCTCCATCACCTTTAGTAATAAGATCACAAATACTATGTGCAACGGCTTTACCAATTATACCTGAAGGCATTCCTGTTCTTGGAGGAGTAGGATTAATTGGTGTACCATTTACAGATGACATAGGCTTAGAAATGATATGTGGTGGTGCAAAAGCAATACCAGCAGCAAACATATTTGAATATGTTGGGTTTTGATATGTTCTTGGCCAGTCACTTGCTTTCCAATTTTCATAAGTTCCTGCTGCATAATTTGCATCAACTTTCATAAATCCATTTGGAGCAAATATAGTTGCAGTGATGTCTTCTCCAGCTTTATCATAAGCTTTTAGACCAACACCAGCAAAAGGAGGAATTAACATAGAAAAATCAAATTCTTCTTCATGCATAGACCCATCTAGTAATTCATAAGAAGCTTTACCGGATTCTACTTTATTTACATGAGCTCCAATAATCCATTCGATATCTCTTTCTGCATATAATGATTCAGCAAAAAGTTTTGAAGATACAACATATCCTCCAACTTTCATATGTAAACCACCCATACCAAAGTCACCTAAAAATGACTCATTAGATATCCATTTTATTTCTGCTTTATCTCTTACACCAGCTTTTGCAATTTCATGTTCTATATTAAAGATATATTCAAATGCAGCACCTTGACAAGTACACATACCATGACCAGTACCAATTAAGAATTTTTGAGTTTCTCCACTTTTCATCTTATCAATACAAATTTTAAGTTCATGAGCTGCATGCTCAGCATGATCAGCTGTACAAACAGAAACAGTATGCTCACCTAAATTAGATCCAACACCAAGTCCAGGTGTTGCACCAAAGTTAAGTTTTGGTCCAGTTGCATTAACTAAATAGTCATATTCTACTTCTTCAGTTTCGCCAGCTTTAGCTTTACTTGTATGTTCTATAACAACATAAGGTTTATCTGAACCATCTTTACCTTCAGGATGAATTGCAACTGCTTTTGCTTGCTTATATGAAATACCTGCTTTAGAATAAACAGGAGCTAAATCAAAAGTAACATCTTCTTTGCTTAATTCACCAACACCAACCCAAATATTTGATGGAATCCAATTCCATTTTGCATTTGGAGTAACAACCATAACTTCATGTGATGATCCTAGCCATTTTGCTGCAAATGTTGCAGTTGTATGTCCAGCAACACCTCCACCTAAAACAATAAGTCTTGCCATAAGTATTCCTTAAATTTTTATTAACTATTTGTTATACATAATATACATAATAATTTACGAATAGTATAGTAACTTAAAAATTAAAGTTATCTTAATCTTATATAATATTTCATTATAATTAATATTAAACTAATCTGAATAAAAATATTATAACTTTAGATTATAAATAATATTATATTTATTCTTAAAATATTAAGTTACATCTTATTATTTATTAGTTAGAATTTATCAAATTAAATTTAAGGAAACTCAAAATGATTGAAAATAGGGATATAAACAAGGATTTAGAGCAGTTAGATGCTATACTAAAGGATCAAGGTATTTCAAGAAGAGATGCAATGAAAATGATGGGGCTTGGTGGAGCTGCATTTATGGTAGGTGGAACTGAAGCTGAAGCTGCAACAACATTAAATGCTAGTTCTGCGACCGGACATATTGTTATTGTTGGTGGTGGACTTGCTGGTATGAGTACTGCTGCAAGATTAAGAAATAGCGCATCAAGCGTTAAAATTACTGTTATTGAGCCAGAAGCTGATTCTGTTTCTTACCAACCAGGTCAGACTCTTGTAGGTGCTGGTCTTTGGGAAAAAAGTGATATCGTTTATAAAAGAGATGAGCATACTCCTTCTGATGTTACAGTTGTAAAAGAAAAAGCTGTAACATTTGATCCTAAGAACAATAGTCTTACAACAGACAAAGGTACTACAGTTAAATATGATGCTTTAATTATTGCTGCTGGTGTTAAACTTAACTATGGTGCAATTAAAGGTTTAGAAGAAGTTGGTGAATTATATTCTTCAGGAAATAATACAGCTGCAGTTTCTGCTATGAATGCTATAGGTGTTTCTTCAATCTATACAGCTGATGGCGCTGTTCAAACTTGGAAAAATATGTCTAAATTTGTATCTGATGCTAAAGGTGGCAAAAAAGTTAAAGGTGTATTTACACATCCTAATACACCAGTTAAATGTGGTGGAGCTCCAAAGAAAATAATGTACCTTACAAACGCTAGATTAAATGAAGCTGGAGCAGCTGCAAGAGCAAATGCTGATATCCATTTCTATCCAAATGGTGGTGGTATGTTCGGAATTAAGAATTACCATACTGCAATTGTAAATCAATTTGAAGCAAGAGAAATGAAATATTCTTATAAACATAACTTAGTAGAAATTAAAAATGGTGTTGCTATTTTTGATAATCATGGTACTAAAAAAGGTGCTTATGATAAAGATTTAGAAGAATATGAGATGATCAAAACTCATAAAAGAGTTGAAGCTGAATTTGACTTCTTACATGTAACTCCTCCTATGAAAGCTCCAGATGAGATTGGAAAATCTGCAATTGGTTCTAAAAAAGGTTGGGTTCCAGTAAATAAAGAAACTTTACAACATGTTAAATTTAACAACGTATTTGCACTTGGTGATATTGCTGCTGTTCCTATGGGTAAAACTGGTGGATCTGCAAGAAAACAATATAAAGTTGTTGTAAACAATGTACTTTCTGTTTTAGAGTCTGGTAAAATTCCAGCATCTAATACAAAATATGAAGGTTATACAGTATGTCCACTAATTACTGATATTGGTACTGTTATGTTAGCTGAATTTAACTGGGCTTCTAAGAAAACTGGTGATGGTTCAAATGCAGCAATGATTTCATTTATGGATCCTACAAAAGAAAGATATATCTGGTGGTTATTAAAGTTCTATTTACTTAAACCTATGACAATCAAAGGAATGTTATCAGGTAGAGCATAGTCTTTACACAGATAACTTCTAAAAGCCCTAGACCATTTTTGGTTTAGGGCTTTTTTATTGTATATACTATAAAATGTAGCAAAATTATTAAAAAGGTTTAAAATGAAAAAAGAATTAATTATATTTACAGGTTTATTTTTATTTTTAGCAATAGGTATGCATTTTGCTCAATGGGTAGATCATCCAATAGAACATATGATGAATTTAGAACATGGTGGAGCTTTTGGAGTTCCTGGTTTTGCACATCCATTTGTATTTACTTTTATAGTATATATTATTGTTGCAATTCCAAGAGGTGTATCTAAGTTATTTTCAAAAAAAGACAAATAAGTTACAAATAGTAAAACGACTTTATAATATTAAGTAGTTTTATAATTTTATAATTTTATCTTAGATACAATAATACAAATTATAAGGAGATGATATGAAATTATTATTAAAATTAATGCTTGTTGGTGCAGTTGCACTTACAATTGGAACTACTACAGCTTCTGCAAATGCTACTAAAGGTCAAAAGCTTTTTGTTAAAAAGTTAAAAGATTCGTGTGGATTCACAGGCGCAATTATGGCTGGTAAACACTCTCAAGACGAATGGGAAGCTTTAAACGACGATGGTAAACTTGAAGGTGAAATCTTAAAACTTTGTCCAAAAAAAGGTGATGTAAAAGATAAATTTTTACCTCATTACTATGACTTCTTCTATAAATATGCAAATGATTCAGGAAATGTTCCTTCTTGTTAATATAAGAAAATATCTAAAAAAGGTTGGTTAGAAATAATCAACCTTTTTTAGTGTCAAATTTACTAATAACATACATTTAATTAATAGCATTTATAATAAAAAATCTACTATCATAATTCTTAATAATTATATTTATAAAAAATTTAATATTATATTAAGTTACTTAACAGCCTAAATATTTTAAAATTTAATCATAATAAAAAAAAGGTTTAAAATGAAGAAAATAATCGCATTATCATCAATTGTAGCACTTGCTACAGTTGGATTTGCTTCAACTAATGTTGAAACAAGACTAGACACTATGGAAAATAAAATTTCTAAATTAGAAAAAAAGCTTATAAAAGCAAATAAGAAATTAAATAAAGTTAAAGCACATGATGCAGGAGATAATATCAAATGGGATGTTGATTTTAGAACATCAGTAGACAGACTTTCTTATGACCATGCAAGTGGAAAAGAAAGTAAAAATGGTTCATTAATGACAAATAGACTATTACTTGGAATGAAGTTTCAAGCAGATGAAAATGTTTTATTTTATGGAACACTTGGATATAACAAAGCATATGGTGATACAATGAATCATTCACAATCAAATACAAATCCAGGTTATGCAAATTTTGATTGGGTAACAAATGAAAATGCAACAGATAATACAGTAAAAGTTAAAGAAGCATACTGGATGTATATGAATAATACTTTTATGGGAAAAGATATTCCTTGGACAGCATCAGTTGGAAGAAGACCAAGTACTGGTGGATTAGGTATAAACTTTAGAGAAGGTGATCAAAGAAAATCAGCTTTAGCACATACGGTAAATATAGAATTTGATGGTGCTAGTTTTAAATGGACTCTTGATAAAGTTACTCCACTAGTTGGTTCTTGGTTTAAGTTATGCATGGGTAGAGGTCTTACAAATGCCACTCAAAGATTCCAAAATGATGGTTCTAGTTATGCAAATAACACAAGTACATCATCACATCAGAAAAATATCGATATGAAAGGTTTCATATTTGTACCATATGATGATGGTCAATACTCTATTCATACAAACTATGCAACTGCAAATGATTTAATTGGATTTGCATCTAATGGTACAACATATATGTCTACTTCAGGAAATTATGATTCTAACTATCAAACTATTTTTCCAGCATTTAAAAGCTTCGGAGATTTAGAATTGATAACAGCAATGGTTAAAGTTGATGGTATTGGAGATGGAATAAACGATTATCTTGATGAAACAATAATTTTTGCATCATTTGCACAAAGTAAAACTAAACCAAAAAGTTTTGGAGCAGGAGAAACTGCTAGAATGCTAGGTTCAACAAAAAGTGAAACAGGAAACTCAATATGGCTAGGAGTTCAAATGCCATGCTTATTAAGTGAAGATGGAAGAATTGGAGTTGAATGGAATAAAGGTAGTAAATACTGGAGAAGTATGACTTATGGTGAAGATACTATGAGTGGTAGTAAAATTGCTACAAGAGGTACTGCACTTGAAGTATACTGGTTGAAACCACTTACAAAAGCTCTTTCAATGAATGTAAGATATACTAAAATTGATTATGATTATACGGGAAGTCAAGCATTTTTTGGAGATGATGGAACACCTACTGATATGAGTACAATTACAGCTGCAAATGCTGCGATGTATGGTGATCCAGTAAAAAGTTCAACAGACATGAGAGTATCTATGAGATACAGATTCTAATATTTTAAATACAAATAAAAAAGGTTTACTTTATCGTAAACCTTTTTTTATGCCAATTAATATGACTAGTAGTCAATTTAATTTATATTGAAGTAAATATAATGTAATATTTCAATATTGACCAGTGGTCATATATAAAGGTTTTTATGGATAATTTATCAAAAAAAAATATTAAAAGAAAAAATATTGCTAAATCATGTTGTACATTATTTGCAAATGATGGATTCCTAGATATATCAATAAGTAAGCTTGCTATTACAGCAGG
>DQTL01000210.1 GCA_015662775.1 Lutibacter sp. | reverse complement strand
GTAATTTTCCAAACGCAAATATACTACAACACTTTGAAAAATAAGCTATCCTTAAAAGAAATAAACAGATTAGCTATTCCTGCTTTATTTGCAGGTATTGCAGAGCCTCTTTTATCTATGGCCGACACAGCATTTGTCGGACATTTACCAAGTTTAGCTAAGGAATCTTTAGCTGCCGTTGGTTTGGTTGGGGCTTTTTTATCTATGCTTGTATGGATTTTAGCACAAACTCGAAGTGCTATTTCTACAATCATTTCTCAATATTTTGGAGCCAATAAATTAAATCAAGTTAAAGAATTGCCCGCCCAAGCCATATTCGGAGTCGTTGCACTATCTTTTATTATTATTCTTCTTACTTATCCATTTGCTACTTCCATTTTTAAGCTCTATAATGCAGATGCAACTTTGTTAGATTTAAGTGTTACTTATTATCGTATTCGTATTTTTGGTTTGCCATTCACCATGTTTACTTTTGCTGTTTTTGGTGTATTTACAGGGCTACAAAATACTTTTTACCCAATGCTTATCGCAATAACTGGAGCTTTGTTAAATATTCTTTTTGATTATTTCTTTATTTATGGTTTAGGGGATATAATACCCGCAATGAATATTCAAGGAGCTGCTTATGCAAGTGTTTTAGCACAATTTATTATGGCGGTATTAGCAACAATTTTCTTAGTTAAAAAAACGAGCATACGTTTAAGTTTTAAACTACCCTTTAATAAAGAAATGGGAAATCTCACGAATATGATTTTTCATTTATTCATTCGCACAATCGCTTTAAATGTCGCTTTATATTTTGGTAGTGCCTATGCTACCAAATATGGAAACGACAGTATTGCAGCCTATACCATTGCCGTTAATATTTGGTTCTTTTTTGCTTTTTTTATTGATGGTTATGCTAATGCAGGAAATATTTTAGCAGGCAAACTCTATGGTGCAAAAGACTTTAACCAACTCTTCCAATTAGGAAAACAATTAACAAAATATGGTATATTTGTTGGACTAGCCCTAGCCGTTATTTCTCTTGTTTTTTATTATCCAATAGGAAGAGCTTTTATTGATGATAACAAGGTTTTAGATAAGTTTTACAGTATTTTTTGGATTGTTATTTTGATGCAACCCATCAACGGAATAGCCTTTGTATTTGATGGCATTTTTAAAGGACTAGGTTATATGAAATACCTGAGAAACATGTTGTTAATTGCTACTTTTGTGGGCTTTGTCCCTAGCATATTAATTGCAGATTATTTCCAATTAGAATTATATGGCATCTGGATTACTTTTACCGTATGGATGTTGCTAAGAGCTGGTATTCTCTTTTTCAAATTTAAAAAGTTACCTTTGTTTAAATAGTTTAGAATATTGTAATTTTGCCTTTCAATACTTATGAGATATGATTAGAGTTCTATTTAAACAAAAAAAAATAAGATATAAATACGCAATAATAGCAAGTAAACATCCTGTTTCTTATAGTGATAAAAGTCTTTCCCCAAACCTTGCTTTAACAATTCAATTTTAAACCAAATGGAACACGGAAGTCTCTACACGCATACCCAAAACGGAATAGCAACCCTAGAGTTTTATCACCCTGCTAGTAATTCTTTACCTAGTGATTTATTGCAAAGAATGGTGAAATCTTTTAATGAGTTAAGTGAAAGTAAAGAAGTAAAAGTCATTGTATTAAAAAGCGAAAAAGATCGCGTTTTTTGTGCAGGAGCTTCTTTTGATGAATTGCTAAAAATTGATAATACAAAAGATGGTGTAGCCTTCTTTTCTGGCTTTGGTAGTTTAGTAAATGCGATGCGAAAATGTAAAAAACCAATCATTGGACGTGTACAAGGAAAAGTTGTTGGTGGCGGCGTTGGTATTGTAGCGGCTTGTGATTATGCAATGGCAACTGAACAAGCAGCCATTAAACTTTCAGAAATTAGTATTGGTATAGGTCCTTTTGTTGTTGAACCAGCGATTCGCCGTAAAATTGGGGTGGGAGCTGTTAGTGAATTATCTCTTAATCCTGCCATGTGGCAAAATGCGTATTGGGCAAAAGAAAAAGGTTTGTATGCTCGTATTTTTGATACGACTAAAGATTTAGATAAAGAAATACAAATTTTATCAGAACAACTAGCTTCCTATTCTACAGAAGCTGTTCAACATCTCAAAAAAGTACTCTGGGAAGGAACTGAAAATTGGGATACACTTTTAACAGAAAGAGCCAATATTTGTGGTAATCTTGTGCTTTCGAAAACGACAAAGGAAGCTTTACTAAAATTTAAAAATAATTAATTATCAAACCCTTGGAGGGTTGAAAAAATGTTTTAATATGAATCTATTCCAAACCATATTCCTAGGATTTCAACAAAGTACTGAGTTGATAAAAGATAAAATAGAAAATGCACCCGACCAAGGCTACGAGATTGGAGTTGTTATTGGTACGTATTTACCTTTTGTAGCTTTTATTATTATTGCCTACATTATTTATTTTAAAGCCCGTAATAGAAAGGATTAACTCAAATTCTTAAGCATATCTTTTACAATAGCAGTCGTGTCATAATCGTGTTTCCAATTCCACTCTTTTCTTGCTAAAGAATCGTCAATCGTTCTAGGCCATGTATCGGCAATTTGTTGACGAAAATCAGGTTTGTAAGTGATCTTAAAATCTGGAAGAATCGTTTGAATTTCCTTTGCTAACTTTTTAGGATGAAAACTTACCGCAGCTACATTATAAGCTACATAGGTGTCAAAAGCTTCTCCATCCATAATATCTAGCGTAGCTTTTAAGGCATCTTCCATATACATCATTGGTAATTTTGTCTTTTCATCTAAGAAACATTCATAACTACCCTTTTTTAAAGCTTCATGAAATATTTCAACTGCGTAATCGGTTGTTCCACCACCTGGCATAGTTTTCCAACTTATAATTCCTGGATAACGAATAGTACGAACATCTACACCAAACTTATCATGAAAATAATTACACCAACGTTCTCCTGCAAGTTTACTAATACCGTAAACTGTAGCAGGTTCTAAAATTGTTTTTTGTGGCGTATCATCTCTTGGTGTTGTTTCACCAAATACCGCGATAGAACTCGGCCAAAATATTGTTTTTAACAAACCTTTTTCTGCAAATTCTAATACGTAGAGTAAGGCATTCATGTTAATATCCCAAGCTTTTTTAGGGTGTTTTTCAGCTGTAGCTGAAAGCATCGCTGCCATCAAATAAACAGTTGTAATCTCATGTTTGTGTAAGATAACTAAAATATCTGCTTTATCAGTTGCATCTAGAAATTCGAATGGACCACTTTCCATCATTTCGGCACCACCTTCTCGTATGTCAGAAGCGATTACAGATTCATTCCCGTATTTAGCACGTAATCTCATGGTTAATTCAGAACCAATTTGTCCACTTGCACCGATTACTAATATTTTTTCTGTCATAATTAGTATAAAAAATTACCCAACAAAGATAAGAATTGAAAAGTGATTTTTTGAAATTATTAATTAGTTTTTTATACATTTTCTCTAATTATTTTTTTAGTATTTTTGAGTGCTTATTTTAAATAAAAAATCCATGAACTGGAAACAACTGCTTTCTCTAAAACGCCTTGGTGATACGGAAATACGCCACAGACACTTGCAGGATGAAACCCGTTTAGGCTTTGAGGTAGATTATGATCGTATTATATTCTCAGACTCCTTTAGGTCTTTACAAGATAAAACCCAAGTAATACCCTTGTCTGATGTTGATTTTGTACATACAAGACTTACACATAGTCTGGAAGTTAGCGTCGTGGGAAGATCTTTAGGTCGTATAGTCGGACAAGAGCTTTTACATAAATATCCAGAACTAGCAAAAGACGGTTATAAAATAAATGATTTTGGGGCTATAGTTGCCGCCGCTTCATTAGCTCATGATATTGGGAATCCTCCATTTGGGCATAGTGGAGAAAAAGCAATGGGTGATTTTTTTAAAAATGGGGAAGGAAGAAAATATAAAATGCACCTCAGTGAAGCCCAATGGCAAGACTTGGTGTCTTTTGAAGGAAACGCCAATGGTTTTAAATTAGTTTCGGAAAATAAACAAGGAGTTTCAGGAGGCTTGCGTTTGTCGTACGCAACCTTAGGTGCTTTTATGAAATATCCTAAAGTTTCTATTCCTATAAAAAAATCAAAACATATTGCCGAAAAGAAATATGGTATTTTTCAGTCGGATATTCAATTTTTTGATGAAGTAGTGAAAGACTTGGGTTTAACTCCGATTCGAGAAAAAGACCACGTTTTTTATAGACATCCATTAGCGTATTTAGTCGAAGCTGCCGATGATATTTGTTATTCGATTATTGATTTTGAAGATGGTATTAATTTAGGTTTAATTCCCGAAGATAAAGCCTTAGAATACCTCTTGAATTTGGTTAGAGATAATATGATTAGTGAAAAATACACAGCATTAAAAACTCAAAAAGAAAGAGTGAGTTACTTAAGAGCATTGGCAATCCAATCACTTATCTATGAAGCAGCTCGTGTTTTTACGGAAAATGAAGAGGCTATTCTCAATGGAAGTTATGCCTATTCTTTGTTAGATAAATGCAGGTATGAAGCCCAACTAAACGATATTATCGCTATAAGTATAGATAAGATGTATAGGAGCAAAGAGGTAATAGAAAAAGAAATTAAGGGTTATCGTGTTTTAACTACTTTATTAGCTGTTTTCACAACCGCTGTAAATAATAAATATGAGGAAAAAACCACAGGATTTGATCAATTAGTTTTAGAATTAATTCCTTCAGATTACAATTTAGTAAAAGAGGATTTATACGACAGATTACTCGGTGTCTGCTCTTTTATTGCAAGTATGTCAGATAGATATGCTACATTGCTTTATGAAAAAGTAAATTAGTTGTTTTGTTTTTAACTATTTTTGAGGGAAATTCATTCTTTTGATCTAAAGAAATATTCTCAAATTAAAAATGAAACTGTCTTTTCTCTTTTTTCTTTCAGCGAAGCGGTCTTTAATCAAAATTTATTATACATGTTACAATTAGAAATACTACAAAACAAAGTAAAAGATGAGCAATCCAATAAACCACCCATCCTTTTCTTACACGGTATGTGGCATGGAGCTTGGTGTTGGGAGTCTTATTTTTTGCCTTATTTTGGAAAATTGGGTTACAAGAGTTACGCAATGAGTCTTTCTAATCACGCAGGAAGTCCTAGAAAAAAAGCTTTTAACTTACTGAGAATAAAAGATTATGTGAAAGATTTGGAAGATGTTATCAATTCATTAGAGGAAACCCCAATTTTAGTGGGACATTCCATGGGTGGCTATATCGTTCAAAAATATCTAGAAAACAACAAAGTTCCAGGAGCCGTATTATTAGCACCTGTTCCACCATTTGGAATTTGGGCAGGAACCCTAAATGTATTGAAAAATTTTCCTTTTGCGTTTTTAAAAGCTAATTTGACTTTAAATTTAAAAACCATTATCAATCATCCAAAAAGATTTAGACATATCTTATGCTCAGATAACATAAAGGAAGAAGAAATCACTAAATACCTTCCTAAAATTGATACAGAATCTATATTGGCTTATATAGATATGTTGGGTTTGAATTTAGTAAAAACAAAAAAAATTAATTCGCCTTTATTAATCATTGGAGGAGGAAAAGACAATGCAGTTCCTTTAAAAGTATTGCATAAAACAGCTGATAAATATGCTGTTTCTCCAAAGATATTTAAAGAAATGGGACACAACATCATGCTTGAGCCAGATTATAAAAAGGTTGTAGATTTGATTGATAATTGGATTCAGTATAATTATAAAAAATAGAATAATGTTAGAATTAGCAGGAATTATCATATTAGGAATATTAGCACAATGGTTTGCGTGGCGGTTAAAAATACCAGCTATTTTACCTTTAATTTTAATAGGTTTATTCGTAGGCCCTTTTTCTACTTTGATAACAGAAGATGGTCATAAATGGATAGATCCTATTTGGAATGGAACTTCAGGTCTTTTTCCAGGGGAACGACTTTTTAATTTTGTTTCACTCTCTATAGCATTGATTCTTTTTGAAGGTGGTATGACGCTGAAAAAAGAAGAAATCAAACATATTGGCCCAGTTATTTACAAATTAATAACGCTTGGTGCATTAACAACAATGATAACCGCAGGAATAGCTGCTCATTATATCATAGGTTTAAATTGGTCTATGTCATTTTTATTTTCAGCTTTAATTATTGTTACTGGACCAACGGTGATTACACCTATTTTAAGAAACTTAGCTATAAAAAAAGACCTATCAACCGTATTAAAATGGGAAGGAATACTCATTGACCCCATTGGTGCTTTAGCTGCAGTATTGGTCTATGAATTCATCAGTGTAGGAAGTACTCATGGTACAGAATATACACAAGAAACTTTAATAGAATTTGGAAAAATTATTGTGATAGGAGTTTCTATTGGTTTTACTTCGGCTTACGCTTTTGCAGTGGCATTAAAACAAAAATGGATTCCGCATTACTTGATAAATGTGGTTGCTTTAGCAGCAGTTTTAGGTGTTTTTGTTTTATCTGATTTATTTGCTCACGAAAGTGGTTTGTTAGCTGTTGTTATCATGGGAATGGTGCTTGGAAACATGAAAATTGATGCTTTAAAAGATGTGCTTTATTTTAAGGAAACAATTAGTATTTTATTGATTTCTTTATTGTTTATACTGCTATCTGCCAATATCAATATATCCGAATTAGAATTGATCTTTAATTGGAAAACACTAATTCTATTTGCTGTTGTAGTACTTGTAGTTAGACCTTTAGGTGTGTTTTTTAGCACTTATAAAAGTGGTATGAAACTCAATGAAAAACTATTTATTAGTTGGGTAGGACCTAGAGGAATTGTAGCAGCTGGTATTGCCTCTTTATTTGGTTTAAAATTAGCGATGCAAGGTGTAGCAGGAGCCGAGTATATTACACCTCTTGTTTTTATGATTGTATTAGGAACAGTATTGCTCAACGCCACAACTGCCAAACTATTCGCAAGGTTTTCAGGAGTTTTGTTAAAAAAATCTGAAGGGATTTTAATTATTGGTGCTTCTCCGCCTTCAAGATTAATAGCTTCTTATTTACAAGATGCCGGTAGGCGTGTCGTTTTGATCGATAGTAATGCAAAATCAATTGAATATGCAAAAGAACAACATTTAGAAGCTATTGAATGTGATATATTTTCAGAAGAGCTAGTCGAAAATATTGAATTAAATGATATTGGTATCCTTATGGCATTAACAGGAAGTAGCCGTATTAATGAATATGCTATTTCTAAATTACAAAACAATTTTGGTGAATTAGGAGCCTTTAGGTTAATCAGTGCAGAGGAGATGAGTAACCCAAATGATAACCCAGAAGAAGGCTTGTTTTCACATACTGATGATTATATAAATATTAGTGAAGTTGTCCGTGATTACCCCTATGTAAATGAGATAGAAATCAATTCAAAAGACCATTATCTTAAAATTTTAGAAACAACGAAACAAGATCTTAAAACTATTCCTGTATTTATTAAAGATAATGCTGGTGAGATTCATATTATTCCTTCTGCTAGTGAACAAATGCCAATTGAAGCTGGCTATAAGTTAATGTATTTAGGTAAAAAAATAGGCGTATAAAAAAAGGTAGAGACACAATGCATTGTGTCTCTACCTTTTTTATAATAGATACTAAATCTTGTTTATCTTCTTCTTGAAGATCCTCTAGAACTACTTCTTTTATTAGAACTGTTACTTCTATTACTTTGTGCAACTCTTTTACTAGAAGAACGTGAGCTTTTTGAAGCGGTTCTATTCGATGATTTTCTTGATTTAGAACTTTTTTTATAAGATTTATCAGCACTTCTTTTAGAAGGTTTGTAACTTTTATTTCTACTTTGTTTTTGAACAGATTTTGTTCTTTTCACATCAGCAGATCTAGTATTGCTTCTTCTTTCAGGTCTTTTTGAGATTGCTTTTCTATTTGAATTGCCTCTGTTTCTTACTGCAGGTTTTCTATCTGCTTTATGAGATATTTTTTGAGAAACACCTCTTTGTGGTTTACTGCTTACTCTTCTGTCTTTTTGAAGTTGTGTGTTTTTTCTAGGATTTCTTTTACTAAGCTGTCTTACATTTTTACTTTTACTGACTCTGCTAGTAGTACCACGTTTGTTTGCAACTTCACCTCTTCTATTAGATTTATTAACTCTTGAGCTTGTCCCTCTTTTGTTTACTATTTCAGCTCTTCTATTAGATTTGTTTACTCTTGAACTTGTTCCGCGTCTGTTTACAGTTACATCTCTTCTATTAGATTTTGTGTTTCTTAAAGCTGTGCCACGTCTGTTTACATTAGTTCTTCTAACATTACCTGTACGTTTTGAATAGGATCTATGTGGGTTTCTTCTACCATAGTCATTACGTCTGTGTTTTGTATGCATGTTATAGGCTACATGACTTCTTCTGTGGTGTACATAATGGTATGTGTGGTGTACATTTACATAACTGTGCACATGGTGTACATATACATGAGTGCGGTAAGGACTCCAGTAATGGAAGTAACTTGGGTAATATCCCCAGTAGTAAGAGGAGTGGTATGGATGGTAATGACGATTCCAAAAGCTACGGAAAAATATTGGGCGATGTACGTAATAAGGCTCTATGATATAATCTTGTCCGTACATATATACATCACCAACAACTTGTACATGTGTTTTTCCATGGCGGTCTTTTTCTACTTCAATAGTGGCAACATCTTGGAACTGGTTGTCTCCTAATACAGCTTGTATAGCAATTAGATGTGTATTGCCTTCAGTCAATTCTACGATACGTAGATAGTCTACATAACCATCTTCATTTAAATCGAGATTTGAGATATGAGCATCTGGATCATTTAATTTTTTTTCAAAATCCTCTAAATCTTTAGCATCTCCAAATATGGAAGCTACTGCTTCTAAATCTAGATTATTGCTAATGTCATTACTTACTGCTTCTACAGTAGTTATGTCTTGCGCGATAAGTGTTCCGAATCCTAGAAAGAAAAGGGCTACTAAACTTAGTACTTTTGATTTAAGTGAATTTCTCATAATGTTGTTGTTTTATTGTTAAAGGAATACTGTATTTCAAAATACTCCATGCTACCTTAAACATAGACCATGCCAAACAATAAATGTTTGTGAATTTATAAAATTTGTTTCGAGCCATTTGTAATTGTATTAGCTATTTTATTTGACTCAATTATTTTAGTACATGACAAAAATTTAATTCATTGAATATCAACAAATTAAGTGTTAAAAAATTAGGTTAAAACATT
>DQTL01000272.1 GCA_015662775.1 Lutibacter sp. | reverse complement strand
GATTGGATAGATAAAAAGAAGGTTAACATAAATTTTCAAAAAGTTTCCGATGTCGGAATAAAAGAGCTCAATTTAAATCAAAGTTTTATCACTATTAGAATTGGAATAGATAAAGATGTTTAACACAGAGGTGGAATGAACGTCTTTGGAGAAAAATTTGGCAATTATCCAAAAACATTAATTTTAGGGCTGGAATATGATGGAGAAAAAATATATCAGCCAATGATATTAGATATAATTAATAAACCAGAAAAATATAAGAGTAAGACTGTAATTATAGCAGTGCATCCTGGAGATTGAATCTGTCCTCCTAAAAAATCAACACCACTACCAGAAAGTTTTAGCAGATCGGCAACTATGATTTATGATGATACCGGATGCTTGTATGGAGATGGAGATATTTTAGTAGGGAAGGTTTTGTCTCCAGAGACTCATACCATAGTTACCCCTGGAAACGAGACTATAGCTATAAAAGGCAAAGTTAAATTAGACAAAAATAAGATACCTTTTATCTCATCACTGAATGAAAACTAATGAATAAATGAATTTGGTATTTCGTCGAGGTTCGGAACTATGCTGTTGCTTCTTACCTTGCTCTTCGAGTCATATAACAGCAGATAAAAGGGAAATTATAGATTTACACAAATTCGCCACGGCGGACTTCTTTTATCCGCAAAACGTTATATGAAATTCGATTGGAGATAGGATATGAAAATAATAATTGAGTTTGTTAAAAAGGAAGCTGTTTTATTTATATTTCTTTCCTTACTTGCTATTGTAACTATCTTGCATCCTTACGAAATAATCAGTTACCCTTCTTTTGTTGATTGGAGAACAATAATAGCACTTACAGGATTACTTATAATTACAACAGGATTAAAGGAAAGTGGGTATTTCAATGTTTTTTCAAGAAAGGTATTAAAGAGGTTAAAAAGTGAAAGAAATCTATCATTTTTTTACTTTTGCTTTCAGTATTACTATCAACATTTCTCACAAATGATGTAACGCTTTTTATAGTTATTCTACTAACTGTTAGTATACAAAACATGGTTAAAAACGACATCTCCAAATTAGTAATATTTGAAGCTATCTCTGTTAATGTAGGTTCTACCTTGACACCAATTGGCAATTTTCAAAATCTCTTTTTGTGGCATAAATGTGATATTTCTTTTGTAACTTTTATTATAAAAACTCTTCCATTAGTTGTCCTTCTTCTTGCAATTCTTTTAATATTTGCGTGGATTGTTTTCTCTGGCAAGGAAATAAAGTTTTCAGAAGATACTAAAGACGAGAGAACACAGAAAAAAATTTTATTTACTTTGTCCATAGCAATGCTTATGGTTTATGTGATTTCTCTCGAAATAGAACAAATTCATTTAGTATTATTACTTGTCTTTATATTTTACAGAAAGGTTTTGGTAAAGGTGGATTGGCTACTATTATTACTATTTATTGTTATATTCATTGATTTTCATGTTATTGCAACTATGCATGTTATATTAGAAAGTGTGAATACATTAAATCTACATTTTGCTGGTAATGTATTTTTGTTTTTTGCACTTACTTCTCAATTAGTTAGCAATGTGCCGGCCAGTGTGTTTGTTTCAAAGTTCAGTCACAACTGGCTTGCAATAACTTATGGAGTAAATGTTAGAGGAAATGGTTTATTATAGGTTCTCTGGCTAATGTTAATGCACTGAGAATGGTAAAGAGTAAAAAAATATGGCTAAATTTCAGTAAATATTCCATACCTTATTTCCTGATAATTGGGCACTGACTAAATGGAATAAAAATTGCCTTTAGTTGATAAAGGCTATCAAAGGAGCTTTATCAGACAATAGGATTTAAAAGAAAAGAAATATAGAACTTATAAAAAATTAAGAGAAAAGAATCTAATATACAAACTTTATGAAGGCTATATAATCGCCTTGCTTGGTTCTTTGTCAATAAAAATTTAAAAAGGTATAAAAAATAGTTATTTAGTTAGTGTTTCTTTGCAAATTATAAAAAAACTTTAAAAGTTTATTTCATAGCAATAACACTCTTTACAAATGCTGTAAAATCAATAAGTGCTTTGCAACTAAGTCACGATTTGGATGTTCAGTATAAAATCGCTTGGGTTTTAGCTCAAAAAATTTGTGAGTTTTTAATGCCTACAAAATAGGAAGAGAACATTAAACTATCAGATGTATGTGAGATTGGCGGAGTTTACACAGGTAACTATATCCTTCCTGTGAATAATATAGATGATAGAATTGATAAAAGAAAAACCCATAAACATAAAAAGAGAGTTGTTATCTCTATGAGACAAAGAGCAGATAGTGAGTTTGATGAAGTTGTGGGAGCAGTAAAAACTAAAAATTTGTTGTAAAAAGTGAAGAGAGTAAAGATACAAAAGAACTTGTATATAAAAATGTTGAGATAGGTTCAGAGCTATACTCAGATGAACATTAAGGATAAATATTTTCCATGCTTACTATGATATAAACAGATTTAATCACTCAAAAAAGTATAAAAGTAGTGAGGAAGCTTGTAATAATTAGAGTGAGAATTACAATAGTAAATTTATAAGAATGGAATATGGAAAATGCCATAGTATTTCAAACTTTTACTTATCAAACTATGCAAATGAAATCGCTTATCGTGAAGATATAATACACATGAGTAACGGTGCTATCTTTAGAGATATATTTACAAGATGTATGAATACACCTGTTGTAAGCAATGAGTTTTGTGGATATTGGCAAGGAAACAAGCGTATATATGAAAGCTTAGGAACTTAGGCTATTTTTACGATACTTCAAACAGCAGTACCTTGTTCTTTTGCTACTTGTTTAATTAATTCTTTTTTTAAAATATGATTTAGAGCGACAGATACATTTTTACTAAAAGAATATCGATCTTTGTTATTAGAAAATGATAAAGATTTTTTATCTGTAAGTATATCTAACAAATTTTACTTTTTATTGTTCTTAAATCATAACTATCATCAAAAATATGAATAGTTTTATCTGTTTAGATTAAATTTTCACGACATTCTTTGATGATTTTTTCATAATACTCTATCTTGCCAGATAGTTCTCTTTTTTATAAATGCTGATATCACATGACTCTCTACCATAAACATTCCCTAAAATATGATGTTTCTTAGAAATAATTTTAGCTAAAAATGGTAAAATTACTTTATGCATTTGCTACATAATATTGCTAAAGTTACTAGTATGAGGAGGAGGGCATCAACCGAACAAAAAATCTAAATACTTTACTTATTAGATTTTTCGTTTTAATATTGTTTCGACGAGTAGGCGGATGAATAAGAACATTAAAACACCAAAAATAAGTGTGAGAAAGAATATCGGCTGAACAAAAAATTTAAATACTTTATTTATTAGATTTTTCGTTTTAATATTATTTTGACTAGATTTTGTACTATTTGATTTTTTTGTAGAATTAATAGTAGTAGTGAATAGAGATTTTATTCTAACACCACTTAGATTTTTCGTTTTACTATTGTTTTGATTAGATTTTGTACTATTTGATTTTTTTGTAGAATTAATAGTAGTAGTGAATAGAGATTTTACTTTAACACCACTATAATAAGTAGAGCTAGAAACACCTTTATTGTTTTGAGTGTATTGTTTTTTGTTG
>DQTL01000267.1 GCA_015662775.1 Lutibacter sp. | reverse complement strand
CCATAAACATAAGCACTAATGAGTGTTTTTTTCATAAAAGTTCCTAAAAATAATTTGAAAGAGTATACCACAGCCAAGTAGTATGTACCAACCTATGCTCGTGTAAAATGTCCACGCTTCAAGTGAAGCGTAAAAAAGAAAATAAATATGCAAGGTCACATTACTGGCTGTCACCACAATCCAAATAGCATGTGTTTTTTTTAAATAGTTCTCTTCTTTCTCATCTAACGTTTTTACTTTTTTTATATAATTTAAAAGAAAATATTCTTTGGTTATTTCGGAATGCACAAATGCTAAAAAGAACAGAAGAGACAAAATAAGAGGAAAGCTCTTTAAGATGATTATGTCATTTTGTAAAGCAGAAAAAACACCTACTAACACAAGAATAATGGGCTGAAAAGTTTTTTTTAAAAAGTCTAAAGTTAAAGAAAAATGCTTTATAGAAAAGAAAAACCATAAACTCCCTAATAAGACAAAAAATAAACCAATTTCTCTGATAGAAAAATAATCTCTAGCAAAAAAAATGGTTAAAATATAAATTAATACAAGTATCAAAAATTTTTAC
Source organism: Lutibacter sp. (assembly GCA_015662775.1). Lineage (GTDB taxonomy): Bacteria > Bacteroidota > Bacteroidia > Flavobacteriales > Flavobacteriaceae > DQTL01. The sequence continues at coordinate 2,057 of DQTL01000267.1, read as the reverse complement.
TGTTTGTGCTTCTTAACAATCTCTATTAAGTTTTGAACTGTTCTTATCTCTTCACTCTCTGTTGGTTCAACTTCAATATTATAAAAATTATTAAGTGTCACTATTAAATCTATTGCGTCTAAACTATCTAACCCTAAATCTTCATAGAAATTTGCTTCAAGAGTAATCACACTTTCTTCTACTTCAAACTCCTCCATGAGAACTTTTTTTACTTCAACTAAAACCTCTTCATCACTCATAATATACTGCTCCATTAATTAATTAGGAAATTATAACAAAAATAGATAGATAACTCCCCCATACTTAATAGTAGATTTAATTTTTTTAGAATATAATACATCAAGGTAGTCACTCTCTCCAACATATTTTAACGACACTATCTAATAAATATTACATAAAAAAAGGACGAACATGCGTAAATTATACATAACACTTGGATTAACATTATTATTGGGAATGACAGCCTGTGTAGCAGACAAAGCTACTCCAAAAGCTGAGACAACTCCAAATGCAGCTCTTACAGAGCAACTAGCAGAAGGTAAAGAGCTTAATACTGACAATTGTACTAAATGTCATACTACTTCTGTTTACACTAAATCAGACAGAAAAGTAAAAACACTTGAAGTACTAACCAAACGAGTTAAAGCCTGTAACTCTAAGACAGGAGCTGGACTAGAAGAAGAAGAATTAGAAGCTCTAACTTTGTTTCTTAACACTGAATACTATAAATTTGAAAAATAAATAACATCTAATGTGGATTAAACAAAGAGGTAACCAATTAGGTTATAAAGCAATTTTAACGATTTATAAAATCATCGGTTACCGAGGAACTAAGCCAATTATTTGGCTGGTTTCCTTTGTTTATGCACTCATTACTAAAAATGAACGCGAAGCCATAAAAGACTACTATGAAAGAGTAGGTGTCTCTTATAGCTTTATGTATTATGTCTCACATATCAATCAATTCTCCCTCTCACTTTTTGACCGTTTTGTCACCAAAATAGACCCAGACTCTTTTGACATAGAACGTGTTAATCTCAGTAAATTTCTTGATGATAAAAACAGAATTTTAGCACTCTCTCATGTAGGAAATTGGGCAAATACTTTTGTTGCATTTAAATATGAAAATAGAACCATTCACATCACAGCAGATGAAAAGCTCAAAGAGTCCATCGCTGAGTATGAAAAATCTTTAAAACATCAAAACAGTTCTAACATCAAAGTCATCAATTTACAAGAAGGGCTAAAAGCAAGTATAGAAATAGTTCAAGCCTTAAAAGCTGGTGATGACCTAGCCATCATGGTTGACAGACTCATTGACTCTAGTAAATTTGTAGAGGTTAACTTTTTAAATAGCCCAACAAAGTTCAATAAAAACCCTTTTGAGATTGCCTACAACCGAAATGTAGACATTATGGGTGTCACCGTTATTCGTTCTGGAGATAAAAAATATAAAGTAATATTTTCAGACCCTATTAGGGTTGACAAATCAATAAAAAGAGAGGAATCAGTGGCTATAATGGCAGAAAAATATGCCAAATATCTTGAAGGTATTCTCCATGAATATCCAAAACAATGGTTCAACTTTTATAAATTTTGGGAGTCTTAATGAGAGTAAATATAGAAGGTAAACATATACCTTTAGAAAATATTATAGCAGCAAATAGTGTCCAACTATCAGAAACAAGCGAGTTTCAAGCCAAAGTCAATAAAGCACATGATTTTTTAATAAGAGAAATTAAAAGTGGTAAACCTATTTATGGGGTAACTACTGGTTATGGCGAGTCGGGAAAAAACTATTTACTTTATGATGAAGCAAAAATACTTCAAATTAACCTTTTTAGATTTCACGGTTGTGGTGTGGGAAAAAACTTAGACGAAGACGAAGCTTACTACATGACGCTTATTCGTATGATTAGCCTTTCAAAAGGTTATTCTGGAATTTCATATAATTTATTAAAACGTTTAGAACTGATGTTAAATGAAGGCATCTTACCTGTAGTGCCAGAACAAGGAAGTGTTGGGGCAAGTGGTGACTTAACCCCTCTTTCTTACCT
>DQTL01000213.1 GCA_015662775.1 Lutibacter sp. | reverse complement strand
GTTGATAGAGCCATGGAATTTATCCATATGAAAGATATGCGTGCTAGTGGATTTGAACCTGTAAATGTTATTTCTCAATATAAATGGCAAGATGGTTTAGGCTATTACGAAAGCACTAAAGATGCAAGTACCAATTTCTTTATCGACTATTTACCCAAAGGAGTTTATGTGTTTGAATATGATTTACGTGTCAACAATGCAGGTGATTTTAGTAATGGTATTACTACGATTCAAAGCATGTATGCACCTGAGTTTAGCAGTCATAGTGAAGGTGTTCGGGTTAAGATTGAGGATTGAATTCCTCTCTAACTCCCCAAAGGGGAGAACTGAAAATGATTATAAAAAGAAAAATTGAAGTTAAATTAGTTGAAAAAACTATCTGACTTCTATTTTCTAACAACGAAACTGTCTATAGTTTTATAAAATGAACCCAAAAGTAATATTTACCGATTCAGGATTGGGAGGCTTAACAATCATGGCTGATTTTGTGAGTCTTGCAAAAGAACATAATCTCTCGGTAGACACTACTTTTTTTAATGCTCAATACAGTCGAGAATTAGGTTATAAAAAAATGGAGTCAGCTGAACAAGTTCGTGTTTTTGATCGTGTTTTGGAGTCTATCCAAAAGAAATACCAACCCGATGTTATTGCCATTGCTTGCAATACCTTATCGGTAGTTTATAAAAAAACAGCCTTTTCAAAAAACTCAAAAATTCAAGTTTTAGACATTATCAAAGTTGGTCAATCCTTAATCAACCACTCCGATTCAAATACAATAATTGAAGTGGCTATGCCAACAACGATAAGTTCTAAAATCTATAAGAATGATTCAAAAAATAGAATTGCCATTTCTTCAGATGTTATGTTGCCAGATGCTATTGAAAATGGAAATGATGATAAAATTACCACAATGCTGAGTAACATTTTTGCAAAAGCGAATGCTAAATATCAAAAAAAAGGTTATAGCAACTCAAAAACTGCCTTGTTTTTAGGTTGTACGCATTTTCCACTAATCAAAGACCAATTCTTAGCTTTTGCTAAGCAAAAAGGAATTTCCATACAAGAGATCTTAGACCCAAATCAAGCCTTTAGTCAATTGGTTTTATCAGAATTAAATAAAACTAAAAAAACAACAGACTTGCAAATAAATCCTGTTCAAGTTATTTCTAGAATGCCTTTTCAAGATGCTGAGATAAAGAATATAGCTAAATTGATTGAGACACAATCTAAAGAAACAGCTGATGGATTATGCACTTACACTTTGGATGAGAGCTTATTTTAGATTTAAATAAATATATGTGCTTTCGTAATCTAAAACTAACTAAATTATGGATAAAGATCAAATACGTAAGGTAAAACGTAGTTTTTCAAGATCATTTATAGGAGGAAATGATTTAATACAAACATTTTACGACATCTTCTTACAATCACACCCAAGTATAGCTCCTCTATTTGAGGAAACAGATTTTGCACAACAAAAACTTTTACTTCGTCAGGGGATTAATTGTTTTATCATGTTTTCTGAAGGAGTTTATGCAGGTGGCTTTTGTCTCGATGAAATTACCATATCTCACAACAAAAAACACTATAACATTCACCCTAACGCTTATGTCTACTGGAAAGAAAGTCTTTTGAAAGCATTAGAAAAAAGTGATCCTCAATTTGATCAAGAATTATATCATCTTTGGATTGATGTAATCGATACGGGAATTGCATACATCAGTAAAGGCTATTAGTTTTGAATAAATGAAATAATTTGTTCTTCTAACCAATAATTATTTTTCTTGTTAAAACCTGAATAGAAACCAACATGTCCACCATATTTTGGTGTTAACAAAGAGAAATTGTCATTTTCTTTTGCTTCTTTGAATGGATAACAGCTTGTACTCAAAAATGAATCATCTAAGGCAGCAATCATCATGCTTGACACTTTAATATCTTCTAAATAGGGCTTACAACTAGATCTTGTATAATAATCCTTTGCACTACTAAAACTGTTTAAAGGTGCGGTAAAAAACTCATCAAAATCTTTAAAATCGGAAACTTTAAATAGCTTTTCTTTTTGAATTCCCGAATCTGGAAATTGGTTTAGCTTGTGTTTCGCTTTTTTTAAAAGTGATTTTAAAATACCATATTGATAGCATTTATTAAAACCTCTATTTAATACTTTAGAAGAGCCTTCTAAATCACAGGGTACAGAAATGCCAATTGCCGTTTTAAGCATTTCGGGATATTCTTTCCCAAATTCTCCCATAAGTTTTAAAGCTAGATTTCCTCCAAGACTATAACCTACAATATGTATACACTTATATTTTTTCTTTTTTATGATGTAATCAATTACTTGTTTTAAATCATCTGTTTTTCCACTGTGATAGGAAGAAAGCAACTTATTAGGTTCGCCACTACAACCTCTTAAATTCATGACAACAACATCATATTCGTTCTTGTTTGCACATACTGTTAAAGATTGTATGTAGCTAGATTTCGAACTGCCTTCTAATCCATGGATAGCAATAATTACACTTTCAGACTGAACAGAAGATATATCTAAATCAATAAAATCTGCATCATTTGTTGTCATTCGCTCTCGTTTAAAATCTATTGCACTAGTAGAAAATATAAAACGATATAAGGTGTTAAAATGGGTATTCTTAAAAAATATGTTGGGTTTAAAACTAGTCTGAGTTAGCAATGGCATACAGCAACTTTTGAAATATTAATTATTTTAAAATTAGTGAGTATGGCTATACAAACTGCTTTCTTTTTATTAGGTAAGCAGACAAAACACTATGAAAACCTTTATTGATAGCAACAGGCACATAATCTATTTTGTATTGCATACATTTTAATTTCAATTGTTGAAAATAATTCTCAACAACTTCTCTATACTGCTCCTTTACATTATCAGCATAAAGATTTATGTGTTCACCAGTTTCTACATCTAAAAAGCGTTTGGGTTGGTTATCAAAATCAAAATTTATTTCAGTTTCTGAATCATAAGTATGAAACAAAACCACCTCGTGTTTGTTGTATTTTAAATGACGTAATGCCTCGAAAAGAGCATCAGAATTGGTGTTAGCTTGCCACATATCCGTAAATAGAAACACCATAGAACGTCTATGTATTTTTTTGGCAATTTCATGTAAAAAAGTATAGGTTTCGGTTGTCGTCTGGGTTGAATTTGTTAGAAGAGGCTCTAAATGATGTAAAATTCTTCGATGATGTCTTTCACTACTTTTCTCAGGTGCATAATATTCATAGGTGTCAGAATAAATACTTAAACCCACAGCATCTCGTTGTTTTTTGAGAATACTCATCAAAGCTGCAGTAGCTACAGCTGAAAAACCAATTTTATTTAAACTTTCTAATGAGTTATTTTTAGATTCAGGATAATGCATAGATCCCGAATTATCTATAATGATATGACAACGTAAATTAGTTTCTTCATCATAGCGTTTTACATAGAGTTTGTCTGTTTTCGCATACAATTTCCAATCTATATGTTTAGTACTTTCACCTTTATTATACAAACGATGTTCTGCAAACTCAACTGAAAATCCATGAAATGGACTTTTGTGCATACCTGCAAAAAAACCTTCTACTACTTGATTAGCAAGCAGCTCAAAGTTATCAACTGGATCTATATTTTTAAGTTTATCTAACTGCATATTAACTCCAAAAATAAGAAAAGGTTTGAGAATAAACTCTCAAACCTTTTATATTATTTCAAATGATTTATGAAATTGAAATTCTTAAAGCATAAATTGCATATTATTTTAGTGCTTCTTCTAATTTTTCTACATAAGTAGATTTTGGAGCTACACCAACTTGTTTAGCAAATTGTTCTCCATTTTTAAAAAGAATTACGGTAGGTATATTTCTTACGCCATACTCTGCTGCAAATTTTTGATTTGCATCAATATCTACTTTAGCTACGATTGCTTTTCCTTCATATTCTTCACTTATTTGATCCATAATTGGATGAATCATTCTACAAGGACCGCACCATGCTGCCCAGAAATCTACAAAAACAGGTTTGTCTGATTGTAAAACTACTTCTTCAAAAGTTGCATCTGTTACTTCAATTGCCATTTTAAATTGTTTTAGATTATTAGTTTTTTAACTCTACAATGCAAAAATAAACAAAATCAATACCATAATTTTTATTTTGAATCATTTTTATCAATAAAGTTATTTACATAATTTATGATAATAGCACTCTATAATATCTGCCTTTTTTGAAACTCTTAAGAATAATTCTTAATTCTTAATTCTTAATTCTTAATTTATTATATCTTTGCTTCACTTAAACGAGGATAAATTTGAACTGATTGCAACCTCTTCAAAAATGCTAAAGCGGTAGGTTTTCCCTTCACTTTTTGCTGACTTCTTATTTTTGTTTAACGAACTATTTTTCACGATTTGAGATTACAAATAGAAAATTAACAATTAAAGAAATAAACATATGTCATATTTATTCACTTCCGAATCTGTTTCAGAAGGACACCCAGACAAAGTAGCCGATCAAATATCAGATGCTCTTTTAGACAATTTCCTTGCCTTTGACTCCAATGCTAAAGTAGCTTGTGAAACTTTAGTAACTACAGGACAAGTGGTTTTAGCAGGAGAAGTAAAATCTAAAATTTACTTAGATGTTCAAAAAATTGCCCGTAACGTAATCAATAAGATAGGTTATACTAAAAGTGAATATATGTTTGATGGTAATTCTTGTGGCGTTTTTTCTGCCATACACGAACAATCAAGCGATATAAACCAAGGAGTAGAACGAAAAGAAGATATGCAACAAGGAGCAGGAGATCAAGGAATGATGTTTGGCTATGCTACTGACGAAACGCCAAATTATATGCCTTTAGCTTTAGATTTGAGTCATAAAATTTTAATGGAATTAGCAGATATCAGACGTGATGGAAAAGAAATGACTTATTTACGCCCTGATTCAAAATCTCAAGTTACCATTGAGTATTCTGATGATGACAAACCATTACGAATTAAAGATATTGTCGTTTCAACACAGCACGATCCCTTTATGGCTGATGATGTCTTGATGTTGCAAAAAATCAAATTAGATGTAATTGAAATATTAATTCCAAGAGTTATTTCTAAACTTTCAAAAACAGTTCAAAATCTTTTTGACGATTCTATAAACTATCATGTAAACCCTACAGGAAAATTTGTAATTGGCGGTCCACATGGTGATACCGGACTAACGGGTAGAAAAATAATTGTTGACACTTACGGTGGCAGAGGAGCACATGGTGGTGGTGCCTTTAGTGGTAAAGACCCCAGTAAAGTTGATAGATCTGCTGCTTATGCGACCAGACATATTGCTAAAAATATGGTAGCTGCAGGTGTTTGTAATAAAATGTTAGTTCAAGTATCTTACGCTATTGGAGTAGCAGAACCAATGGGAATTTTTGTCAATACCTACCGAACTTCTAAAGTTAAACAATCCGATTCAGAAATTGCAGAAATAATTTCCCAACTTTTTGATATGCGACCTGCTGCAATTGAAAAACGACTAAAACTAAGACAACCTATTTATATTGAAACGGCTTCTTATGGTCATATGGGAAGAAAAAATGAAATAGTAGAAAAATCTTTTATCAATACAGAAGGTTTAGAAAAAACATTTTCTGTTGAACTATTTACGTGGGAAAAACTTGATTTTGTAAGTGAGATTAAAAGAAAATTCAAATTGTAAAAAACTATAAGTCAAGTATTTACTAATGAATATTGAAACTAGAAACTGAGAACTGTAAACTGACAATTAATTAATCTACCAGCCACCGCTAGCTCCACCTCCACCGAAGCCTCCGCCACCAAAACCACCACTAAAACCGCCACCACCAAAGCTTCCACCGCCTCCGCCAAAGCCACCTCCGCCGAAGCCTCCACTACGTCCTCCACCTGAAAGAATGATTGGCCCTGTTCCAGATCTGTATCCACCGCCTCTGCCCGAGTTTTTTTTGGCTTTTATCAGTATAAATACAAAAATAATAAAGATGATGATAAAAAGAATCATAGGGAAATTACTTCCTTTTTTTGCTAAATACTCTTCGGTATATTCACCTGACATCACTTCCATCATACTGGTAGTACCAGCATCCATACCTGAATAATAATCTCCATTTTTAAAATGAGGTGCTATAACCAATTCTATGATTCGTCGTGAAACAGCATCTGTCAATAAATGCTCCATTCCGTACCCTACCTGAATTGACATTTTTCTATCATCTTTAGCGATCAAAAATAAGACACCATTGTCAGTTTCTTCTTGTCCAATTCCCCATTTATGAGCCCATTGAGTTGCATAGAAATTTATATTTCTACCTTCTAAAGATGTGATAGTTGCCACAACAATCTGCGTAGAAGTCGTATCGGCATAATTGATGAGTTTTTGTTCTAATGAAGTTTTTTGAGAAGTATTTAATAAATGAGCCCCATCATATACAGAAGTAGCTAATTTGGGCTTTTCTGGTAGATAATCTTGAGCCTGTATTCCAAAAGAAAACTGTAACAAAACAAGTATAAGAAGCAAAAGTTTCTTATTCACATTTTTTATAAAATACAATCGATTGTTCACTTTTATCCTTTTGAAATTTTATCAGACAACTCGTTCTTATCTTCTTTTTTATAAGGAAAGAATTTATTGAGCTTTTCCCCAATTCTTTCAATGGCTTTGACCAAACCTACTTTATATTCGTTTTTTGAGAAATGATGTAGCACCAACTTCTTTTCTTCTTCCCAAAAGTTATTAGATATAAGCCTATTAATTCCCTCATCTCCCAAGATAGCAAATTGCTTACTGGTTACACCAACATAGAGTAAAATACCATTTCTTTGTTGTGTTTGATCCATTTTTAAATACAAAAAAACCTCTTTGGCTCGTTCCAAAGTAGGTTTTTCTGTTTTGTTTTCTATATGTACACGAATCTCTCCTGAAGTGTTATTTTCAGCTTTTTGAATTGCCTGTATTACTGCTTTTTCTTGTTGAGCAGTTAAGAAAGATTCGACATGATTCATTTTATATTTTTATTTTTTTGAGCTAAAATCAACTTTCACCGCTTTTTCTGCTCCACTTTCTGATGCGAAAGCATTCATTTTATCAAACCCAAACCAGCCTGCTAATACACTATTTGGAAACTTTCTAATAAATATGTTATACGGTTTTACAGCTGCATTAAATCGTTCTCTTGCCACGTTAATACGGTTTTCAGTTCCTTCTAATTGCGACATGAGTTCTTTAAAATGTTGATCTGCTTTTAAATCAGGATAACGCTCTACAACCACCATTAATTTACCTAATGCTCCTGCTAAACCACTTTGTGCTTTTTGGAAAGCTGCCATTTTCTCAGGAGTCATATCATCAAGGTTTATAGTTGTTTTAGTAGCTTCTGCTCTTGCTTTTATGACCGCTTCAAAGGTTTCTTTTTCGTGAGCTGCATAGCCTTTTGTAGTTTCTACTAAATTTCCTATCAAATCAAATCTTCTTTGATACGTACTCTCAACATCTGCCCATTTCGTTTTGGCTTCTTCTTGTTTCTCTATCGCTGTATTATTAAATCCTACTGCCCAATTGTACAAGGAAAACCCTATTGCAGCAAGAACTAGTACAACTATTATTAATTTTTTCATGATTATTTAGTTTAAAAATTTAATTAAGATTATTTGTTTTTATAAAAGAAATACAAACTTACAATTGATTTTTAATTTGTATTAATTCATTTTTTATCATTTCAAGTCTTGAAATAACCGACTGATTCCCCGAAGTTTGTTCTGGCCCAAGCTTTCTTTCATCTTTAATTTTTTGTTTGGCTCCTTCTAAAGTGAAGCCTTTCTCTTTTACAAGATGATATATATGCTTTAAAGATTCAACATCCTTTTTTGTAAAAAGACGACTCCCATTTTTATTCTTTTTTGGGTGTAAGGTTTTAAACTCCTTTTCCCAATAACGAATAAGTGATGTTTTTACGTTAAAAGCCTTAGCTATTTCGCCAATTTTATAATACAATTTGTCTGGTAAATTTAAATGCATAACACTTTTTAAATAAATTAATCTAAAGATTGTCCCTCTTGTTCTGCTACATTTTGCATTTCTACAAATTCTTTTGGCGATAAATCACCATAATAATAATAAATAGGATTTACTGGTTTTCCATTTCTATGTACCTCATAATGCAAATGTGGTGCTGATGATCTCCCTGTATTTCCTACATAACCGATTAAATCTCCTCTTTTTACTTTTTTTCCTTTTCTAGTGTTTTTAGCAAACTTTTTCATGTGTGCATAAACGGTTTTATAACCATAGCCATGATCTATATACACCACATTACCAAAACTTGGGCTTCGACTGGCACGCACAATAACGCCATTACCCGACGCATAAATTGGAGTTCCTGGTTTTGCTGTAAAGTCCATTCCCTCATGCATTCTTCTAATTTTTAAAATAGGATGCATTCGCATTCCGAAACCAGATGCCATTCTGGTCAATTCTTCTTTTTTAACTGGTTGAATTGCTGGTATTGATGCTAACATTTCTTCCTTATTCTCTGCCATCCTTACAATATCATCTAAAGATTTTGATTGAATAACAATTCGTTTTGACAAAATATCCATGTTCTTTGTCAAATTCATAATCATAGTAGAGTTGTCAAACCCTTCTAACGATTTATATCTATTTACACCTCCAAAACCAGCTTTTCTAATTTCATCAGACACAGGTTCTGCTTCAAAATATTGTCTGTAAATTGTATTGTCTCTATCCTCTAATTCTTCTAAACGATGTACATGTTGCTCGGATTTCTTGGCTAACAACTCATAATTAAGTTTCATATTCTCCAACTCTCGTTTCATTGCTTTTTCCTTTGGAGAGTCGAAAAAATTAATCAACACTACAAAACCTAAAAAACTGGTCAACAAAAAAGCCAACAAAAAAAGGAAACTAATCCATATTACTGATCCTTTTTTCTTTTGTATTCTACTATAAGAAAGCGTCTCGGGATTATAATGATATTTTACTTTTGCCATAAATTTAAAAATCTTATTTTTGCTTCTCTTTCATAGACACAAAGTGGAGCAAATTTACAAAATGTTTTTGGTTCGCTAAAATTGACCTTTTTAAGATATATGAAATTTCTACAAGACACAAAAACAATCGAGTGGAAATAGAAGAATAAGAGTAATTAATAATCGAACTCAAAACATGAACGCACAAAAAATACGTCAGCATTTTTTTGATTTTTTCGAATCTAAAAAACACCAAATAGTCTCTTCATCACCCATCGTAATCAAAGATGACCCTACACTTTTGTTTACTAATGCAGGAATGAATCAGTTTAAGGAATTCTTTTTAGGCAACGGCAAATCAAAACACAATCGTATTGCCGACACTCAAAAATGTTTGCGTGTTTCAGGAAAACACAACGACTTGGAGGAAGTAGGAAAAGACACCTACCACCATACTATGTTTGAAATGTTGGGAAACTGGAGCTTTGGCGACTACTTTAAAAAAGAAGCAATTGCGTGGGCTTGGGAAATTTTAACCGAAGTTTATAAAATCGATCAATCAAAACTTTACGTCACAGTTTTTGAAGGTGACCAAGGAGATGGGCTAAAACTAGACCAAGAGGCCTACGATTACTGGAAAAAAATCATCCCAGAAGATCGTATATTAATGGGAAACAAAAAAGATAATTTCTGGGAAATGGGTGCACAAGGTCCTTGCGGTCCATGTTCTGAAATACATGTTGATATTCGTTCCGAAGAAGAGAGAGCTTTATCATCAGGGGCTGATCTAGTAAATATGGATCACCCTCAAGTTGTGGAAATTTGGAATCTTGTTTTTATGGAGTTCAACCGTAAAGCTGATGGTTCTCTTGAAAATTTACCTGAAAAACATGTAGATACAGGTATGGGATTTGAACGCCTATGTATGGTCGTTCAAGAAGTGCAATCAAACTACGACACTGATATTTTTACGCCACTCATTAGAGAAGTAGAAACAATAACACAAACTGATTACGGTAAAAACGAAGAACAAGATATTGCTATACGCGTTATTGCGGATCATGTGCGTGCTGTTTCTTTTGCTATTGCAGATGGACAACTGCCATCCAATACGGGAGCTGGTTATGTGATACGTCGTATATTACGAAGAGCCGTTCGTTACGGATTTACTTTTCTTAACCAAAAAGAAACTTTTATATACAAATTGATTCCTACTTTAGTGAGTCAAATGGGAACAACTTTCCCTGAATTAGTCAACCAAAAACAACTTATTACTAATGTAATCAAAGAGGAAGAACATTCTTTCTTACGCACATTAGATCAAGGTTTACAATTGTTAGAAGGCATTATCAAGAACACAAAAGGAAATACTGTTTCGGGTAAAAAAGCATTTGAATTATTTGACACCTTCGGTTTTCCTATTGACCTGACAGCACTCATTTTAAGTGAACGTGCTATGCAGTTAGATGAAGAAGAGTTTAAAGCAGAAATGCAAAAACAAAAAGAACGCTCAAGAGCTGCTGCTAGTTTAGAAACAGATGATTGGGTAGTACTAGACGATGATACTGAGGAAGAATTTATTGGGTATGATCTTTTAGAAGCTTCAGTACGAATAACACGATATAGAAAAGTAACATCTAAAAAAGACGGAGAATTGTATCAACTCGTTTTTAATATGACACCTTTTTATCCTGAAGGCGGTGGACAAGTTGGTGATAAAGGCTATTTAGAAGTTGACAACACCAATGTTATTTACATTACCGACACCAAAAAAGAAAACAACCTTATTGTACACTACGCCAAACACATACCAAAAAATGTTAAAGGGAAATTTAAAGTAGTTGTCGACACCAAACAGAGACAAAGAACTGCTAGTAACCATACCGCTACACATCTTTTACACCAAGCTTTACGCGAAATTTTAGGTGAACATGTAGAACAAAAAGGATCGGCAGTACATTCAAAACATTTACGTTTTGATTTTTCTCACTTTTCTAAAATGACCACCCAAGAGATCAGAGAAGTAGAGGCTTTTGTCAATGCTAGGATTAGAGCACATATACCGCTTAACGAACATAGAAACATAACCATGGATCAAGCAAAAGCAAAAGGAGCCATGGCATTATTTGGAGAAAAATATGGTGACACGGTACGTATGATTCAATTTGGAGAATCAAAAGAATTATGTGGTGGTACCCATGTAAAAAATACCAAAGATATTTGGCATTTTAAAATAATTTCAGAAGGTGCGATTGCCGCAGGTATTCGTAGAATTGAAGCTATTACTTCTGATGCGGTAAAATCTTATTTTACAGAAAATGACAGACAACTTGACAGCATTAAAGCCTTGCTTAAAAATGCAACTGATCCTATTAAAACGATTGCTAAGATGCAAGAAGATATTACTCTTTTGAATAAAGAATTATTGTTGCTTAAAAAAGATCAAGCCAAAGGTTTAGTTTCAGAATTGGAAACACAAATAACCACTATTAATGGCGTTAATTTCTTAGCTGTAAAATTAGAATTAGATACACAAGGTATCAAAGATTTACTTTTTGAACTTGGGGCTAAAACAGATAATTTATTCGTGGTAGCAGCGAATACCACTGATGGAAAAGCTACCTTATCTTGTTATATTTCAAAAGAATTGGTGAAAAATAAAAACCTACATGCAGGAACAGTCGTTCGTGAACTCGCTAAGCACATACAAGGTGGTGGCGGTGGTCAGCCATTTTTTGCTACTGCAGGTGGTAAAAACCCTGATGGTATTCCAGCTGCTTTAGAAGCGGCTAAATCTTATTTGAGTTAGGAAAATCGGAAAAAACAAATATAAAGACAGCTTAAGGAAACTTGAAAAACCTACTTAATAACAAGTAGGTTTTTTCTTACCTAAACCTATGAAAATTGTCCCGATTCTTTCTTTTCAGACTTGACTTTGTCAATTTTTTAGCCTAACTTTGCTTAACAAACGATAAAGCCCATTAAAATGAGGTTTTATCTTAACGTTGTGCCTAATTTGAGAAAATGATTGCAGAAATAAATAAATCTTGGAATTGGAAAGGATTTAATGCAACCGAAATTGTTCAAACGAATGAATTTGGAAATGTGATTTTCAAAACGAACAAAAACGAATATTGGAGAATCTGTCCCGAAGAGATTAGTTGTGAAAAAATTGCAGAATCTGAATCTGAATATAACCGAATCTCATCTGACTCTGAATTTGTCGAGGACTGGAAAATGACAAACCTCGTAAACACTGCGAAATCTGAACTCGGAGAATTAGCGGAAAATCAAAAATATTGTTTAAAAATGCCAGCGATTATTGGAGGAGAATATGAAAAAAAGAATCTCGGAAAAATAAGTTTTTCGGAACTTATTGCTTTTAGTGGAGATTTAGGATTTCAAATAAAGGACTTGAAAGACGGACAAAAAATAAAACTGAATATAAAAAACTAGGCACAATAAATAGGACTATGATCGGTCTGCAAGACCCAGCGAGTAGTCCATGTTGATCTAAATCTTCGAATCTTCATTTCTCTAAGAATGACATTACACTATTTTTTTACCTTAACTATTTATTAAAAGAGTTGCCTTGTTTATTTCCTAAACTTGATTTTGTCAATTTTTTCGCTTAAATTTTCTTGACAATAAGTAAAACCTGTTGAAACGAGGTTTCTCTTATCGTTAGTGAAGATAAAAACTTAAGGAACTGAAATCAATCTAACTCTTCTCAAAATTTTTATTAATTGTACATTTGTGTTATGGGAAGTTCTGAAATTAAAATATATAAAACTCAAAATGGGAATACCTCTATCGAAGTTAAATTAGAAAAAGAAACTGTTTGGCTTTCTCAAAAGCAGATGGCAGAACTTTTTGAAAAAGATAGTGATACAATAGGCTTGCACCTTAAGAATATTTTTAAATCTGAAGAATTAGATGAGTTTTCAACTGCCGAGAAATACTCGGTAATTCAAAAAGAAGGAAATAGAAATGTAAAAAGACAAGTAAAACACTACAATTTAGATGCTATTATTTCAGTTGGTTATCGTGTAAACTCAAAACGTGGAATATTATTTAGAAAATGGTCAACGCAATTATTAAAATAATATTTAATAAAAGGGTTTGCAATAAATCAAGAAAAATTAGAAAAGCAAAACAAGCAGTTACTTGAATTAAAAGAAACTGTAAAAATATTAAGCAATGTTGTTTCGAATAAAGAATTATCAAATGATGAAAGCAAAGGCCTTTTAGATATAATTTCTGATTACTCTTACGCTCTTGACGTTCTTGATAGATATGATTATCAATCGTTAAAAATTGAAGATATTACGACGAATGAAATTTATCAATTAACTTATGAAGAAGCAATAAGTCAAATTCAATTAACAAAAAGAGTTTATGGAAATAGTGATTTATTTGGACACGAAAAAGACAAATCATTTAGAAGTTCAATAGCAACAATTTATCAAACTTTTGAAAAAATCGATTTATACCCAAGTGTTGAAGAAAAAGCCGCTAATTTATTATATTTTGTTGTTAAAAATCATTCATTTACAGACGGAAATAAAAGGATTGCAGGATTCTTATTTCTATATTTTCTTGAAAAAATGGAATATTAAAAAACGAAAATGGAGAGAAACGAATAGCAGACAATACGTTAGTTGCTTTGACATTAATGATTGCTGTTAGTAAATCAGATGAAAAAGATACAATGGTAAAAATAATAGTAAATTTAATAAATAAAAACAATAAGTAAGGCTCGCTAATAAAAACATCCAATAAAGTTGAATTTTGCTCAATCTTAACTAAAAAATGAGCTATTCATTAGATTCACTTTATCTACACAAATATTTCAAACTCCTCATCACGCTTAGGTTGATAGGAGTCCCATTTGTATTCATCTTGTAGTTTTACTCTAAAAGCATCGGCCGCTGTTGGTTCTCCATGTATTAAAAATACTTTTTTTGGTTTTTCTTCTATTTCACTTACCCAATTAAGTAAGTCTCTTTGATCAGCGTGTGCAGATAAACTGTGAATGCTTTTAATTGTCGCTTTTACTGGATAGAATTTTCCATAAAATTTAATCTCTTTAACACCTTCTAATAAATGTCTTCCACGTGTTCCTTCGGCTTGATAACCAACTAAAATAACGGTGGTTTCGGGTTCGTCGATCATTTGTTTTAGGTAGGTCAATACTCGACCACCTGTTACCATTCCGCTACCGGCAATGACAATTTTACTTTTCTTTGTGTCTATAGTTTCCCAAGTTTCTTTAAATGAAGTAATTATATTAATTTTCTTAAGCATTTGTCGGAATTCATCAACAGGTAATTTGTGCCATTTTGGGTAGTTTTCAAATACATGTAATACATTGTTACCCATAGGACTATCGG
>DQTL01000105.1 GCA_015662775.1 Lutibacter sp. | reverse complement strand
TTTTTTGAAAAAAAATTAAAAACCCCGTAAACAAAGGGTTTGTTTTCTAATAATCGCTAAAATGTGACTGTAACTGTCAAACTCAAGAAATGATATGAACTAAAAACGCGAGTTTTCAAATTTTATTTAATTATTGAAGAAAAGCAGTACTATGTTACGAAACCTGTCACACAAAAAAACTCAAGATCAAGTTGTATAGTTGCAGCCGCACAGCTTGAGTTGAGTTTTAGTGAAAGAAAGTCTCGAACCAAAGGGTTCGGGTCTTTTTTTATTAGATGTGACGAAATTATACTTTTATAAAGTACTGTACAATGTTTAGATAAAGTTTTTACGTGTTTTTTTATTTTCTCTTATCTTCTGTCTTCTTTTTTTCCACGTTAATGTCAGAACTCTTTTGAGCTATCGTCCCAAGCATAAAATACTGGGGAAATATTATTAATTCTATATTTTATTTACTACAACTACTTTTTCCATACCTACATTAATTGCTTTTTCATTTAATGGAATGAGGTGATGATGACGTTCTGGTAATGATTTTTCTAAACCTTTGTGAATATTTTTCATGTTTACTATAGGATGTAATTTTAGAAAAGC
Organism: Lutibacter sp.; assembly: GCA_015662775.1. Taxonomy (GTDB): domain Bacteria; phylum Bacteroidota; class Bacteroidia; order Flavobacteriales; family Flavobacteriaceae; genus DQTL01. Next base: position 3,142 of record DQTL01000105.1, on the reverse strand, counting down.
ACCCATAACAATCATATTAAATGTTTTTCTATTGATAAGAGCTGCTTCTTTGGCTCCTTCAATAGTTGCAATAGTGATATCCTTACGTGTAGGATGATGAAAAATACCATTTGGATCATATAATAACAAGCCTCCTGGTTTAACCATGCTTTCAAACTTATCCATTGAAGGTTGGTTTAAAATAATGGCTGTATCATATTCATGTAAAATAGGAGAACTAATACGATCATCACTCAGTATAACAGCGACATTGGCTGTTCCTCCACGCATTTCTGGTCCATAAGATGGCATCCAACTTACTTCTTGATCTTGCATGATACCCGAATAGGCTAAGATTTTTCCCATGGATAAAACACCTTGTCCACCAAAACCTGCTATAATTATTTCTTCTGTCATTTTACTCTAGTTAAAAGTTTATACTATTAAAAGTTTATAAAGTTGAAAGTTTTGTACGTAGTCAATACTTTTAACTTTCTACTTTTCACTTTCTACTTTTGATTATTTTTTAATATCTCCTAATGGGAAATAAGCTAACATATTTTCCTCTAACCATTCGTTAGATTGTACTGGACTCATTTTCCAACCTGAATTACAGTTTGAAACAATCTCTACAATTGAAGTTCCTTTATTTTCTTTTTGATTTTCAAAAGCTTTTCTGATTGCTTTTTTTGCTTTTCTTACATATTTAGCTTCATGTACTGCTTGCCTAGTTGCAAAACAAACTCCAGGTAAAGTAGCAACCATTTCTGTAATCTTTAAAGGATATCCCATTGTCTCAACAACACGACCATAAGGCGAAGTAGATGATTTCATACCCGATAAAGTTGTAGGTGCCATTTGTCCACCTGTCATTCCATAAATACCATTATTCACAAAAATAATGACAATATTTTCTCCTCTATTACACGCATGGATGGTTTCTGCTGTACCAATTGCTGCTAAATCACCATCACCTTGATAGGTGAAAACATACTTTTCTGGAAATACACGTTTGATACCTGTGGCTACGGCTGGTGCTCTTCCATGAGCCGCCTGTGTCATGTCAATATTCATAAACTCATAAGCTAAAACCGAACAACCTACTGGTGCTACACCAATGGTGTCTTGTGTAATGCCCATTTCTTCAACAACTTCCATCACCAATCTATGTGCGACTCCATGACCACAACCTGGACAATAACTTAAGTTTTTGTCCGTCATGTTTTTCGTTTTCTTAAAAACGATCTTCCCTTTTTTAATTATATCTTCTGGAGTTATTACTGCTGTTGTCATCTTATCCTATTTTTTTAAGTTCGTTTTCTACTGCTACTAACACTTCTCCTGGTGAAGGAATCATTCCTCCCATTCTACCGTAATGTGTAACAGGTACTTTCCCATTTACTGCTAATTGTACGTCTTCTACTAACTGGCCTGCACTCATTTCTACGGCTAAAAAACCTTTACTATTATCTGCTAATTCATTAATTATTTTCTTTGGAAAAGGCCATAAAGTTATAGGTCTTAACAAACCTAATTTAATACCTTTTTTACGTCCCATATCCACTACTTTTTGACAGATACGTGCACTACTTCCATAGGCAACTAGAACAAAATCAGCATCATCACATTTAATTTCTTCGAATCTCACCTCATTTTCTTCTATTTTTCGATATTTTGCTTGTAAGTGTTCGTTGTGTTTTTCTTGTCTTTCAGACTTTAATTCTAGAGAAGTGATTATATTTCGTTCTCTGTCTTCTGTTTTACCTGTTGTTGCCCAACTTCCGTATTTTTTAATAACTTCTTTATCTGAAAGGCGTTCTTGCTGATCTGGTAAATATACTTTCTCCATCATTTGACCAATAGCTCCATCAGATAAAATCATCACAGGATTTCTATATTTAAAAGCTATATCAAATCCTAACCCAACAAAATCAGCCATTTCTTGCACTGTTGAAGGAGCTAAAACTGGCATTCTATAATCACCATGTCCGCCTCCTTTAGTGGCTTGAAAATAATCTGATTGTCCTGGTTGTATCGTTCCTAATCCTGGACCACCACGCATTACATTTGCAATAAGACAAGGTAATTCAGAACCTGCCATATAGGATATCCCTTCTAATTTTAAACTTATACCTGGGCTTGAAGAAGTAGTCATTACTTTTTTTCCTGCACCAGCTGCTCCATAAACCATGTGTATGGCTGCAATTTCGCTTTCGGCTTGTAATACTACCATACCTGTTCTATCTTCAGGTCTTTCGTGCATTAGGTATTCAATCACTTCTGATTGTGGCGTAATTGGATAACCAAAATAAGCATCAGCACCTGCTCGAATAGCCGCTTCTGCCATGGCTTCATTACCTTTCATTAATTTTACATCTTCCATTTGTCTATTTATTATTATTTCTATTTGTCTTTATTCATGAGTTTGCCACGTCGTACCTCCTCGCAAAGACGGTACTTCTTTTGAAGTCTAGACTTCATTTGCATACTAACAAATTAACTCATTCGCTAATTAACTCATCAGCTAATTTTTTCACCGCTAAACAGCAGTCTTCTCAGGTTTAAATTGATAGACTGTAATACACATATCAGGACAAACCAATGCACAAATAGTACACGCAGTACAAGCATCATGATTTGCGGGATAGGCTGGGTTAAAACCCTTTGCATTTAAAGTTTCATTTAATTTCAATACATCAGTTGGACAGGCTACTACACACAAATCACAACCTTTGCAAGTTTCTGTATCTATTACAACTGCTCCTCTTACTTTTGCCATAAAATTGATTATTTATCTTGTTAAAAAGATCTATTTTTAAATCTATTGCGAAATTACAACTTTCGCACAGTTCTAAAACTGATATAAATCAGGTAGAAATTAGATGAGAACAATTATTGATATCGTAACAAAATTGGGAAGAGAATTTGTAATTATTATTCTATAGTTATATCTTAAATAAGATACTACAATACAGTATTCTCTAATTATCATATTCTTAATTAACACCTGTCAGTAATAACTAATTTAAAACAGAATAATCATAAAATTAGCTCTAATAACCTGAGTTAGACCTAAGCTTTACTATACAGAATGCAAAGAAAAGGTGAGATTTGAAGAATAAATTTTAAGGAATAACGAGTTATTGTGCAAGATTTATTCAAA
>DQTL01000133.1 GCA_015662775.1 Lutibacter sp. | reverse complement strand
CACAATAACTCGTTATTCCTTAAAATTTATTCTTCAAATCTCACCTCTTCTTTGCATTCTGTATAGTAAAGCTTAGGTCGAACTCAGGTTATTACATTGATATGGTATGTGTTGAGTTAATGAATGAAAAAAAACTTGTTGACGAAAATGATAAAAATCGTAGAATAAAGGAAATAGAATTTGATAAAGAATATGTGTTTCAAAATGTTATATTTGATTTCAATAGCGTTGAATTAAAAAAAGATGCAAAAGATGAGATTAACACTATATATGAGTTTTTAAGCACAAAGAAGAAAACGATAATTACAATAATGGGGCATGCTGATAATGTTGGTAATGACAATTTTAATAACACTCTTTCAAAAAATCGTGCTAAGTCTGTAAAGGAATATTTAATAAATAAAGGATTAAACAAAAATAGAATTAGCTCTATTGGCTATGGAAATTTAAAACCAATTGACAGTAATGATACAGAAAAAGGGCGTGTTAAAAATAGACGAGTAGAGTTTGTAATAACTAAATATGATGAATAAGACTATTAGCAGTCGTCACAACCTAAGGAGTTCTCTAAAATAAACTACTTCGACCCAAAGGTGCAAGTTATTTAGTAGGAATTTCCTTTTTATTTCGACGCAAGCATCGGGGCATTGAGTCCTTTTGGGTTATCACCATGCCATTAAATTAAAGAAGTTCTCCAACAACTAAACAGAAACCGAAACTTCCTCAATCGCTACTTTAATCAATTGTAATTTTTTATCACTTTCATTTAATTGCGAAAGAATACTTGTTTTAGTTTCAGAAAAAGATTCTTTTAAATCAATAAACATATTTTGATAATAGCTGATTCCTTCTTTTAAATTGTCAGAAAAAGTTTTTAAATACTTTTCTTGTCTGCCTGTCATCATTTCTTTTGTTTCGTCTAATTTATCACTTAAATAATCTAAGTATAAATTAAGTTCTTTGACAAACATATGAGGTCTATTTGTTATTGAAAAACTTGTTTTATCGTAGATATGACTTGTCATTTCAAATAAACTTTTTACTTTTGAAAAGTATGCCATATTTGGACCAGGACAAACGGTAACACCAACACCTTCTACTTTCGTATCCATATTATTAATCAGTAAAGCAGGAGTTCCTAGGCCTACACAAATACAAGCTTTTTCAATAATTTTATCAAATTTACCTTTATAATCAAAACTGTTTAGACCTTCTTGATCTAATTCTTTAATTTTTTGACGCTGGTATTGGCGTGAAGCCGTACAAATACTTTTATCCGTAAATTCTTTATTAGAAACTAAAAATTCTTTAGGACAAGAACTACCAGGTCTTCCATTTTTAACAGCTTCCATTTTTTCAATATCTTTTGTATTTCCTCTAAGACTATTGAAAGGAACGCCAAGTGGAGAAATACCACTTAAATACAAGTCTTTTTCTTGTGCGTCAGCTAATAGTTGCATGGTTGTGTCATCAACAGTAGTGGCTTCAGGAACTAATAGAAATGGCGAACCCCAACCTACTGAATCAATTTTGTAATGGTCTAATAAAAATTGATGTTCTTCTCCTGTACCTACACCACCTTGTGCAGTGATTTTTAAAGCGAGATTTTGAGCTGGAACTACTCGTTCATTTCTTTCTAAAGCACTAACTAAAATTGCACTGACTTCTTCAATCAATGTTTCTCTATTTTGTTTAAATTCTTCAAGAATTGGCCCCATTAAAAAACCATCAGTTGCAAATGCATGACCACCACAATTTAAACCAGATTCTATTCTATATTCTGAAACCCATAAACCTTTTTTAGCAAAAAATTTACCTTGAATTAGAGCAGACCTATAATCACTTACTTTAATGACAATTTTCTTTTTTATTTCACCTTTTTCATTTGGATAGAAATCATTAAAATTTTCTATATATCCGTATAATCTTGGGCTCATTCCTGCAGATAAAATAACAGAAGAAGTTAAATCACTTTCCGCAAAGCCACGTAAGGCAGCATGTGCATCATTATATTCTGAAGGTAGTTTTTCACCATTTAAATAGTTTTCTTTATCTACTTTGGTCATAATATTTACATCAATACTTCCTAAAGTAAGATTATCTTTTAACCAAACTTTCATTTCTTGTAAAGTTGGCACTTTCTCAAGATAACTAAAAAATTCTTGTTTTAAAGTAGAAGTATCGGGTAGCATATCAAAGTATTCTTTTAAGATACTTCCTTTTTCTAGCGTGCTGTTTTTGAGTTCTTCAAATTTATTTTCTACAACTTCATTGATTAAGTTAAGGTATGAAGTAATTCGTTTCGCTCTAAAATCCTCAATTTTATTTGAAATCTCTTGGTAAGGAAGTTCAAATTTTTCGGCATATACTTTTCTTAATTTTTCAAGAAGTATATCATCAACTAATGATATAACAGAATCAATACCATACTGAGCCACTTTAAGAGGTGAGTCAATGGTGTAACCAATGCCCATTACTGGGATGTGAAATGAATGTGCTTTTGACATAATTTATCGGTTTGATGATTAATATTTGCCTTGCTTTACAAAGCATTTAAGTCGACGAAAATAGTAAAAACTTTACGATAAAGCGTATTTTGTATGAATAATAAGAAAATTATATAGCTGTACTAATTAGTTATCCATGTAAATCACTCAATATCAATATTATATTTCGTCAGTAATCCGTGTATATTAGATAACGAAAATTTAGCTTTACTTATTTTATTAGTTTCTGGATTTATATTGTAATTAATAGCTGTTCGAAAGTCTACTTTTTCTAAAATACTGTATTCAAATTGGGCGAGATGTAAGTCGCAATTTTCAAAAACAGAAGCTGTGAGATTTGTTTCAATAAAATCTACTTCAATTAGTTTACAATCTTTAAACTTAGTTTTTGGTAAATTTAACTTGTAAAATGAGGCTAAATTGAGTTGACAACTTACAAATTCCATTTCTAATAAAAAAGTATTACAAGTGTCAAAATGTAAACCGACCAATTTACACTCGATAAATTGAATTTCTTTAAATGCCGTATCGTTTATAGGGCACAAACTCAAATCGCAATTTATAAATTCACATTCTATAAATTCGTATCCTGATAGGTTTTTATTGGAAAAATTACAATTAGTAAAAGTACAATTTTCATATTCCCCTTTATGGAGTTTATCTTTAGAGAAATTGAGGTTTTTATAGTCTTTATCTTGAATAAAAAAATCTTGCATAATTAGTTATATTCCTATTTGTCTATCAATATGTTGGTCGAGTGAGATAAAAGTCTCCGTTCTTGCCACACCTTTGATTAGCTGTATTTTTTTATTGAGTATTTGCATCAGGTGTTCATTATCTTTACAAAGCAATTTGATGAAAATACTATAGTTTCCCGTTGTATAATGGCTTTCAATGATTTCAGGAATATCTTCAAGTTTTAATATTGCCTCCTTATAATTACTGCTTGTGGAAAGGAAAATTCCGACAAAAGCAAGTGTTTTATAACCTAAGACTTTGGGGTCAATTATAAATTGAGAACCTTTTAATAATCCAGATTTTTTTAGTTTCCTCAACCTTTGATGAATTGCCGCTCCTGAAATACCGACTTCACGAGCAATTCCTAAAATGGGAGCACGTGCATCTTGTGTTAGATGTTCTAAGATAATTTTATCAATTCCGTCAATATATAGGCTTTTATCGTTCATAAGGTTTTAATTTGAAAGTAAAGATAGTGTTTTAATTGAATAATTAAAATAAAAACAGGAAGCAACTTAACATTACTTCCTGTTTTTAAATATATAGTTAACTACATAGAGTAGAGGAACTTTATTCGTCTCCCATACTAAAATAATCCATTAACTTAGTAGTGTAAGTCCCTTTAACAAAATCAGGGAAATCCATTAATTTTAAATGGAAAGGTATAGTTGTTTTTACACCTTCGATAGTAAACTCATTTAAGGCACGCTTCATTTTAGAGATAGCTTGCTCTCGAGTTTCTCCTGTAACAATAAGTTTTGCAATCATAGAATCGTAGTAAGGAGGTATTGTGTAACCTGCATATACATGCGAATCTACTCGTACACCATGTCCACCAGGCATATGTAGTGTGGTAATTTTACCAGGACTAGGTCTAAAATTATTGTATGGATCTTCGGCATTGATACGACATTCAATAGCGTGCATTTTTGGTAAATAATTTTTCCCAATAATTGGAATTCCTGCAGCTACCTTAATTTGCTCGTTAATTAAATCGTAATTACCAATAATTTGTTCGGTGATAGGATGCTCTACTTGAATACGAGTATTCATTTCCATAAAGTAGAAATTACGGTTTTTATCCACTAAGAATTCTACTGTTCCTGCTCCTTCATAATTAATAGATTCGGCAGCTATTACGGCAGCATCTCCCATTTCTTTACGTAAAGCACGTGTCATAAAAGGAGAAGGTGCTTCTTCAATTAGTTTTTGGTGTCTTCTTTGAACGGAACAATCTCTTTCTGATAAATGACAGGCATTACCCTTGGAGTCTCCAATAATTTGAATTTCTATATGACGTGGATTCTCTATGAGTTTTTCCATATACATGTCATCATTAGCAAAGGCTGCTTTTGATTCCATTCTTGCACTATCCCATGCGTCTTGTAATTCTTCTTTTTTCCAAACGGCACGCATGCCTTTTCCGCCACCACCAGCAGTTGCTTTAAGCATAACAGGATAACCCATTTCAGCTGCAATTTCTTCGGCTTTTTCAAAAGTTGGGATAATTCCATCAGATCCAGGAACTGTTGGAACACCTGCTGCTTTCATTGTGGCAATTGCAGAGGCTTTATCGCCCATTTTATTAATCATATCTGCAGAAGCACCAATAAACTTGATACCATGTTCATCACAAAGCTTCGAAAATTTAGCATTTTCAGCTAAAAACCCATAACCAGGATGTATCGCATCTGCATTAGTGATTTCGGCAGCTGCAATTATGTTTGACATTTTTAAATAAGATTCATTACTTGGAGGCGGGCCAATACACACGGCTTCATCTGCATACTTTACATGTAAACTTTCTTCGTCGGCAGTAGAATATACTGCTACAGATTTTACACCTATTTCTCTACAGGTTCTTATAATTCGTAAAGCAATTTCTCCTCGGTTGGCTACTAATATTTTTTTAAACATAGAAAATATATTTAGAATTTTTAAAAATAAAAGATAATCAATAAACTCTGATAAACAGATTAATGAAATCTTTATTTAAAAAATGTTAGTACTAAAAATTAAGAAGGATCAACTAAAAATAGTGGTTGACCAAACTCTACAGGAGTAGAATCCTCAACTAAAACTTTAACTATTTTCCCACTTACTTCAGATTCTATTTCATTGAAAAGTTTCATGGCTTCTACAATACAAACAATACTATCTTCTTGCACAGTATCACCTACATTAATAAAAGTTGGTTTATCTGGTGAAGGTTTACGATAAAAAGTTCCTATGATTGGCGAAGTGATTGTTAGATATTTGTCATCATCACTTGTGGTATCTGTGGTTGTACTCGCTGGTGCTGTAGTTGTATTTTGAGTGGCTGTAGGAGCAGCTATTTGTTGCACAGGAGTCGATTGTTGTACAATAGTTTTTTCTTTTGCCGTATTTCTGATATTAATCTTAATATCTTTCATTTCCAACTTCACTTCATTGACACCTGATTTAGCGACAAATTTGATAAGGCTTTGAATGTCTTTTAAATTCATAATATTAGTTTTAGGTTGGTATTAGTTTGTGTTATACGCCCAAGTTAAGTAGATAGCTCCCCAAGAGAAACCACCACCAAAGGCTGCAAAAATTATTTTATCTCCTTTTTTTAATACTTTTTCATAATCATTTAAAAGTAGCGGTAAGGTTGCAGAAGTTGTATTTCCATATTTTTCAATATTGAGCATTATTTGTTTTTCATTTAAACCTATACGTCTACCAGTAGCATCAATGATACGTTTATTAGCTTGGTGTGCCGCAAGCCAATCAATACTTTCTTTGGTTAGATTATTTCTTGAAAGTACTTTTTCAGTTACTTCTGCCATTTTAGAAACAGCATATTTAAAAACAGTTCGTCCATCTTGATGTACGTAATGTTGTCCGTTTTTTAGAGTTTCTAAAGATGCGGGTAGTTGAGATCCACCTGCTGCTACCTGTAAGAATTCTCTTCCTGTTCCATCGGTTTGTAAAACTTCGTCTTGTAAGCCTAAGCCTTCTGTATTAGGTTCGAATAAAACAGCACCAGCTCCGTCACCAAAAATAATACAGGTTGCACGGTCTGTATAATCAATCATGGATGAATTTTTATCAGAACCTATAAGTAATATTTTTTTATACTTACCTGTTTCTATATAGCTTGAAGCGGTTGACATAGCGTATAAGAAGCTAGAACATGCCGAAATCAAGTCAAAAGAAAACGCATTGGTAGCACCTATTTCTGTTGCTGTATAGGCAGCAGTTGAGGCTGCTTGCATATCAGGTGTAGCTGTCGCAACAATAACTAAATCAATTTCTTTGGGGTCAACTTTCGATTTTTGTATTAAATCATTGGCAGCTTTGATTGCCATGTAAGAACTCCCTTTGCCTTCACCTTTTAGTATTCTTCGTTCTTTGATTCCTGTTCTTGAAACAATCCATTCGTCATTGGTATCAACCATGGTTTCAAGAATAGCATTACTTAATACATATTCGGGGAGATATTTCCCAACAGCAGTAATTGCGGCTGTGATTTTAGTCATACTTATCTGGTTTTGTCCATATTTCTAATATAAATATATGAAATATAGTGTCGACAAATGTAAAAGAAAATTTGATAAAAAGAAGTCTTTTTTATCATTTTAAGACCTTATTAGGTCTTTATAAACAAAAAAACTCTCAAAAATGAGAGTTTTATTGTTTTATGTGATTAAGAACTATTCTACTTCAGTAGCATCAATTAGTACTTGACCTCTGTAATATAGTTTACCTTCGTTCCAGTGTGCACGGTGGTATAAATGTGCTTCACCAGTAGTTGTATCTGTACCTATTTGAGGTGTTGATGCCTTGTAGTGCGTTCTTCTTTTATCTCTTCTTTGTTTCGATATTTTTCTCTTAGGATGTGCCATTTATAATTTCTTTGATGTTAATAATTCGTTTAATTTATCCCACCTAGGGTCGGTTGTTTCGTGTTCTTTAATCTCTAATTCTTTAAGTTTATCCAATACTTTTGATTGCAAACTTCCATCTTTTAATCCAGGATGGGTTCTTTTAATCGGTATAGCTAGTACGATGGTTTCGTATATATATTGTGCTATATTTATTTGATATTCAGCATGAGGCAGAATTAAAATTGCTTCATCTTCATCATTAAATGTATCACCAAATTTTACAATTAAATCTAGTGTATTAGTAATTGTTTGTTCAAAAGGCTCATTAGAGGTGTCACAAAGCAAAGTGGCTAGACCATTTGCACTAAAATGAAACTCAATGAGTGTTGCTTTTTTTACGACTACTAAATCAACTTTACAATGAATTGATTGAAAATCTTCGTATTGAAATTTCTCAAAGAACGTATCTTCAATAGAGTAAGTAAAGGAGTGTTTTCCTAATTTCAAACCAACGAATTGGATGTCATATTCTTTTAACGTATCCATCTACCTAGCTCATTTTGAGTCTGCAAATTTAGTAAAATATACTGAAACGCAAACATTGGTTCGAATTTTGTTTTAAAAGATGCAAGAATAACATATCTGTTTGAAAAACAGACTATTATAAAAAATGATTTCACAAGTATTCAATTACATGAACCTACAACTACACAAACCAACAAATATTTTTCTTACTTTTTTTCAATTAGTTCTAGTTTTTCTGCAAAATAACCAGCAAAATCACGCATGGTTGCTGTCATTTTATCATCGTCAGTTGCTCGTTTAAAAGTGTCAGCCATAGAGAGTAAGGTTTGATGAAAAAATTGTTTCATTTCATCTATAGGCATATCTTTTGTCCAAAGATCCATTTTTAGTGTTTCTTTCTTTTTTGAATCCCAAACAGTAATAAAAATGGCTTTGGTTTCTTCTTTGTCAACACCGCCATCTTTTGCTGTCCATTCTAGTTTTTCGGGAATTTTATTTTCGTCGAGATGTATCGTAAAATTTACAGCTGAAGTATGTTTTATTGCCATTATTGTTTTGGTTTGTATTTCGATTTGTTAAAAATATCAATTGGTTTCATAGCCATCATTTCGGGCAAAGATACCGTATTATTTTCCATAAATGATTTTACTATTTGTAAACCTAGCCATACGCCTATTTGACCCGGACTTTCATTATCTGAAATTAAATAAAATTTCGAAAAAGGAGCAGGATTAATAAAACGTTCTTGTAAATCTTTGTTTGTGCTGTAGAGGTATTCTTTTTCTACAAAGTATTTCCAAATACGTTCTTCATCTTGGATAGCCCATGCTATTTTTTCTTGGGAATAATCCATAATTTCAGCTTCTGTTTTATGAGGTAAAAATTGTTGCATGGCATACCTGAGTTTTCCAGAAGCAATTATTCTTTCTAAAAATAAACGATTGGGTGCTGTAGGAACTGTCTTATAAGAAATTGCCATGGCAACATCATTTAACAGATGACTTTTATCAAAATTACCGACCAAATACGAAGGGTAATTACTGTAATAAATTTTATCTTTACCTAAATAGGTGTCTAAAGAAATAAACAACAAAGAATCGGCATAAATAATCTGATTTTCTAGATCTAAGTTTGATTGTAATGTGATTATTTTAGGTTCTTTAAAATTGGAATAATAATATTTTACGTGTTTAAATAGCCTTACTAATTCTTTCTTTTCCTCATTGAAATCGCCAAAAATAGTTTGCGATTCTTGATAAAGGACTTGTGCCAAAGAATCATTTTTTCTGTTCAACCAAATACTATCGGGTTCATTCCCCGGAAATAAATACGGATATTTAGCTTTTAGTTTGTGAAAAGTTTTCTCGTTTGATTGATTGAATTCTCTATCAAATCGAACTAATTCAAAAGAGGAATTTATAGTTGAAACATCAATTGCTTTTTTATCTTCTTCACAAGAAATTAGGCTTAAAAAAGTAAGGATAATAAGTAAGAAAGTAAATTTTGTTTTCAATATCATTTTAAAAATCTATTTTTGTATTTAATAAACGAAAGTACACTAATTATATTTTATCAAACTCATAAAGATGAATACTAAAAAAACAACTGATTTTATTGTTTCATGGCTGTCTGATTATGCTAAAAAAGCCAATATTAAAGGTTTTGTATTGGGAATTTCGGGAGGCATTGACTCTGCAGTTACTGCCAATCTTTGTGCTAGAACAGCTTATCCAGTTTTATGTGTAGAGATGCCCATACATCAAGCAGAAAATCAAGTAAAAAGAGGTAAGAAATTAATACAACAGCTAAAAAATAGTTTTCCTAAAACACAATCTGAGATAGTAGATTTAACCGCTACTTTTGAAACCTTTAAACAAGTAATTCCCACTACAGAAAATGAAGCGAAAGTTAATCTTTCTTTAGCAAATACTAGAGCAAGACTACGAATGACAACACTTTTTCATTTAGCAGGTTTACACAGTTATATTGTAGCAGGAACAGGGAATAAAGTAGAAGATTTTGGGGTTGGTTTTTTTACAAAATATGGCGATGGCGGCGTAGATATTAGTCCAATTGCAGATTTGATGAAGTCAGAAGTTTATCAATTAGCAGCCTATTTAAATGTTCCAAAAAGTATACAACAAGCAGCACCAACAGATGGTTTGTTTGGAGACAACCGCACCGATGAAGACCAAATAGGAGCAAGTTATGACGAACTAGAATGGGCGATGCAACAATTAGATTTAGGGAAAAAATTAGCAGACTTTTCAGATAGGAAAAAAGAAGTTTTTGAAATATATACTCGACTACATCGTGCCAATAGACATAAGATGATTCCTATTCCTGTTTGTGAGATACCTGAGGAAATAAAGAATTAGATTTTTTAACCCTTCAAAGGTTTCAAACCCTTGAAGGGTTAAAAAGTAAGTTATTTGTTTTTTTTCAACAAACTTCGTATTTCAAAATAATAGATAATCAAACCGAATAAGATGATTTCTGCGATGGATAAAACCCAACTCTTTTCTAATAAGTAGTATGACCCGTAGGCGATTGAAATTCCTAAAAGTAAATAACCCAGTGTTTTTTTTAATTCGTAAGGGATTGGATATTGTTTTTTTCCAACCCAATAAGATAGTAGCATCATTAATCCATACGCTAAAAGTGTTGCCCAAGCAGATGCCATATAGCCAATTTTAGGAAGCATAACCACATTAAAAACAATGGTAATTATTGCTCCAAAAATAGAAAAGTACATACCAAATCGTGTTTTGTCAGTTAGTTTATACCAAATAGACAAGTTGTGATAAATTCCTAAAAATAAATTTGCTAATAGTACAATGGGCACAATCTCTAAGGCAACCCAATAATCAGGATTGATAAAGTGTTTTATAATATCAAGAAAAGCCACAATTCCTAATAAAACAAACGAACCTACAATTACAAAATATTTCATAATCTGGGCATAGGTTTTCTTTGCATCTTTTTGACCTGAAATATTAAAAAAGAAAGGTTCAGCACCCAAACGAAAAGCCATGATATATAAATTCATAAATATTGCCAATTTGTAAGCCGCAGCATACAAACCTTCGGTTTCTTTATCTATGAGTTTTCCGATTAAAAACTTATCTAAATTTTCATTGACCACATACGCCATACCTGCAATAACAATGGGATAGCTGTATGACAACATTTTCTTTAATAGCTTTTGGTCAAATTTCCATTTAAACTGTACTAAATAGGGGAGCAACAATAAAAAACTTAAGGCACTTCCAACAAGGTTGGCTACAAATATATAGTTGACTTTGCTGATGCTTGCGTAATTGTCTGTCAACCAGCTGGGTAAAACAGTTCCGTTTTGTTCCCAAGTAGGAATCCATCGTAAAGCAACTAATTGTATCAATACAATGATGCCTACATTAACTAGTTTAATAAAAGTGTATCGAATCGGACGATTAGATGCTCTTAAAAAAGCAAACGGAATCATAGCTAAAGTGTCTAAAGCCAAAATTGCCATAAAGAGTTGAAGACGTAGTGAATTATTTCCAAAACCAAAAAAGTGACTAATGGGATTAAAAAAGAGTGTAAAAATTATTAGGAAAGCAGCCACCCATAGCCCGACGCTTATAAAAGAGGTAGACACTAAGGCATCCTTTTCTTTGGCATCTTTATAGAATCTAAAAAAAGTAGTTTCCATACCAAAGGTCAGTAGCACCGCGAAAAAAGCAGCCCAAATATAGAAGTCGGTGTTTTCGGCATAAGTTTCTGCTGCTAAAGCATCGGTATGCACACGCACCAATAAAAAATTAATCACTCTAGGTAAAACCGCAGCAATACCGTAGATGATACTGTCCTTAAAAAAACGTTTTAGATTACTCAATTAAAGAGTTTTTAATGTAGTGGCGAATATACCTATTTCTTTTTGATGAAATATATTTATGCTCTTTGAATAAGAAACAAAAAATGAAAATTTGAAATTAAAACTCTTTCAATGAAGACTATAATAAAAATAGGCAATAATTTGCCTGTATTGGAGTATTTTATTTCAACGTGTTTGTGTATGATTTCGTTGCGTGGTAAAAGTAATAAATTTTCAGTTAAACGCCTAACTTTGTTTAATCAACTGACCTTCGTATTTAGCAAATACTAGCCATTAACTATACAAATTGTTGGGCAGAGTTATTGTATAGCGTAATTAGTTCCTGCTCCAATTCCAAATTTTTCGATTAAGTTTTCATTCACCAATTTTGTTAATATTCTTTTAACAGTTGGATTAGGAATGTTCAGTTTTTTAGCAATGTTTCCTGATTTTGTTCCTGCATTATTTTCAATAAACAAAAGGATTGATTTTTCTCTTGGCGAAAGTCTTGTTTTTGTTCCTTTAGTTTCCAACTTTTTCATTAGTTGCTCTTGAATATTCATTAAAGCATCAAAAAAGAAATTCACCCAACTTGTTACATCTTCATTTGGTCTTTCTGCTTGACATTTTCTTAATTCAATGTAGTATTCATTTTTTCGACTTTCAATTTCGTGCTCTAAACTAACATATTGTATCCAATTATATCCGTTTTTTAATAACAGAAGAGTTTCAAGTAGTCTACTTAATCTTCCGTTTCCGTCTTGAAAAGGATGAATGCTTACGAATTCATATGAGAATACAGCAAATTTTACTAATGGATGAGTTTCAATATCATTTTCATACCATTTAATTAATTTTCTCATAGCATCTTCTGTTTCATAACCTGCATTTGTTGTTTGAAATATTATGTGTTTAGTTCTGTCTGGTAAATTTGCCTCTACAGCATTTGAATGTTGTTTGTAATTTCCTTTATGCCATTGATCTTTATCGCTATGTTTTAAGAGTATATTGTGCAGGTTTTTTAAATTGTTTTCTGTAATGTCAATTTCAGAGTGATTTTCAGATATTAAGTCTAAAACTTCAAAATATCCAACTACTTCTTGAGCGTCTCTATCTTCAATTTTTGTAATATCTATTTTATCAAGTAATACTTTTACTTCTTCATTGCTCATCTTAGAACCTTCAATCCTTGTTGATGCACCAACACTTCGAATTGTGGCAATGTTTTTTAATTGCTTAAGACTTTGTTTTTCTTTTTTTTCGACAGATGTCCACGAAGCATCAAATCGGTCTATTTTACTGACAATTTTCAGTAAATTCCAATCTAAATTGAGCGTAAAATCGAATACTTTATTTTCCACATAGAAAATATATATGAAATATCAATATGATACGATATGATACGAAAATATTCGATTGTGATACGTGATTTTTTATTCTGCCCAACACCGAGATAAACTCAAGTTTCAATAGGGTTTATCGAGTGTTGTGTAAATTACGGTAAAATAATTGACAAAGTCAAGTGTTTACTTAGTAAAAAGTATAAAAAAAGAAGTACTGTGAATTTTTATAGTAGTGTGCCAAATTAACACTTGAGAACTACTTGAATGCGGTTTGTTTTTAGAGATACCCTTAAATCTATCTTCTTGTTTCTCCCATTTTATCGTAACTTGCCACCACGTTAATAACCTGTCAAGTTATATGAGTACCACATTAAAAACAATAATCGTAGAAGACGAAAAAACCAGTAGAGAAATACTCTCTAATTATTTGGTGAAATACTGCCCCAATGTACAGATTGTTGGTGAAGCTGAAAATATAGAAGAAGCCTTGGTGTTGATTCGTAATAACGAATTAGATCTAGTTTTTTTAGATGTAGAAATGCCCTATGGAAATGCCTTTGATTTATTAGATAGCGTAGGTGATGTCAGTTTTGAGACGGTTTTTGTCACCGCTTACAATCAATATGCTATGGAGGCGTTAAACCAACATGCAGCTTATTATTTACTGAAGCCAATTTCTATAGACGAATTGATAAAAGCAGTCGATTTTGTAACAGAGATAAAGGAAAAAGAATCTCAATTTAGCAACGAGGTATTGACTCCCAAGATTAATATTTCAAATAAAAAAATCTCTCTTCCTACACAAACAGGGTTTGAATTAATTGACACCGAAAGCATTTTATATTGCCAAGCTGATGATAACTACACTCATTTTTTCTTAAAAGGAGACCAAAAAAGATTGGTAAGTAAAACATTGGGTTTCTTTGAAAAACAATTGAGTGAACATGGCTTTTTTAGAATTCATAAAAGCTATTTAATTAATTTAAACCACATACAAAGCTATCAAAAAGGCAAAGGAGGAACAGTTGTAGTTGACAATGGTAAGTCTTTGCCTGTTGCAAGTTCTAAAAAAGCAACTTTTTTAAGACTTTTTAAATAAAGCATCTAATTTTTTATATTTTTACCAAAACCTAACAGCTATGCGTAATTATTTATTTTTATTTATTTTTATAATAGGAATCCAATTTAAAGGGGTTGCCCAATCAGGATTGTCTTTTGAAATGCATTATCCATTAATTTTCACCTATCAAAATGATAGTTTTAATGGAAATGATGCTTTAGTTAATCGAAATAATGAAGGGGTTCTTGGTGGAAATTTCCAATATCAATTTTCAGATAATGTAGAGTATAACTATGGAATTTCCTATCAATTTGAAACCTTTCAAGAAGCAAGAATTACTCAAAACACCAATGCAAAGAAAACTTTCTTTTTAATGAGCCATATCAACTTGTTTGGAAAAATTCTTTTTATTGATGTACCTAAACTTCAAGCTATTGTTTCAGGAGGTTTTACAACGTATAAAAAAGGTGGACAAAAAAGTAATCTTGGCTATAATTTTGGTGGTGGTTTTCAATATGATATTTTTAATGAAATATATTTCCTCACTACCTACCACTATGCACAGGCAAAATTAAAACATAATGTAGATTATAGTAGTGACCCTGAATACCATCATATAATAAGATTTGGCTTAGGGTTTAGATTGTAAAGAGCATTCAAAAAATTCTAAACATGTACATTAAAAAGCTTCATGGTAAAACACCCAAATACGGTAAAAACTGTTTTTTTGCTGAAAATTCAGTACTTGTTGGTGATATTGTAATGGGAGATGATTGTAGCGTTTGGTTTAGTGCTGTTGTGAGAGCTGATGTCAATTATATTAAAATAGGCAATAAAGTAAACATTCAAGACGGTGCAGTAATTCATGGAACTTACAAAAAAGCAGCTACAAACATTGGTGATAATGTATCTATCGCTCATAATGCTACGGTGCATGGTTGTACCATACATGACAATGTTTTGATTGGGATGAATGCAGTTATTTTAGATGATGTGATTATTCATTCTAACAGTATCGTAGCCGCAGGTGCTGTCGTTACTAAAGGAACAATCATAGAAAGCGGTAGTATTTATGCAGGAGTTCCTGCTAAAAAGGTGAAAGATATATCTGCTGAATTAATCTCTGGAGAAATCGAACGTATTGCCGATAATTATTTAATGTACTCGAGTTGGTACGATGAGGGTTGATTTGTTAATTTGAAGGTTTGTTGATTTGTAACTAGAAATTAAGATAGAAATCTTTTGTTAAGGCAATAAAATCTTTTGAATAGCTTTTATTTTCGTTTTTCAAAATCAAAATAGTTGTGTCATAGCCTGCTTTTTCTAACCCAAATTGTAATAAACTTCTTTTATATTTAGCTGTTTTGGTATCTTTAATGTGAGTTATTCGTTGAGGAAATAAACCCTTGTTTTGAGCTAATTCAATAAAATAAACTTCTTTATCAAAAGGAATGATAAAAGCACATGTTCCCGTTTTGCTTAATAAAAATTTACTTGATTTAAGAAGGGTTTTATAATCTAAAAGTTGGGTTTGTCTTGCTGTACTTTTAGCTGAAATAGCCTTATTTTTATAAGGTTCAAAATAAGGAGGATTTGCAATAATTAAATCGTATTTATCTTCAATTTCAAGAGCGAAATCTTGTATAGAACTGTGATAACAAAACAAACGATCTCCCCAAGGGCTGTTTTCAAAATTTCCAATAGCTTCTTCAAAAGCATTGGGTTCTATTTCAACAGCATCAATAATTTCTGCATCACTTCTTTGTGCTAGCATTAAGGATAACAATCCAGTTCCAGCCCCAATGTCAAGTATACTTTCTTCATTTTTTAGTTGTACCCATGATCCTAACAAAATACTATCTGTGCCTACTTTCATGGCGGCTGATTTTTGTTGGATGGTAAATTCTTTAAATTGAAAGGTGGACATATGTTTGATGTTTATAAATATATGTCATTGTGGAGTGGAATGATAAAATAGTCTTTTTTAGTTTGAAAATTGCCAAAGTGTTTTAATAAATGAAAGTTTACAATCGTAAATCTAAGAGACCTTCAGGAGTTTCAACTATAATAAGTTTTTTCTCACGGTTAATTTCTTTGAGGAAAACATCATTAACTGGTATGAGTATGACTCCATTTTCATCTTCTACCTCAAATAGCGTTTGAGGTGTGTGGTCATTAATGCCTCTTAAGATGCCTACATATCCAAATTGAATGTCTTCTACTTTAAAACCAATTATTTCATCTTTATAGAAATCAGTTCCTGTTTTTTTAGGAAGCATGGTATTTGGCAAATAGACTTTTTTATTAAGTATAGTATCGGCATCAGCTTCTGAATCAACATCTTCAAATTTCACTCGATATTGAAGGGCTTTTTGCCAATTCGTTTTA
Source organism: Lutibacter sp. (assembly GCA_015662775.1). GTDB lineage: Bacteria > Bacteroidota > Bacteroidia > Flavobacteriales > Flavobacteriaceae > DQTL01. Next base: position 6,107 of record DQTL01000133.1, on the reverse strand, counting down.
TCCATAAAAAAAGGAACCAGTGTATCACCCACAGGTATATACACTGATTCCGATTTTGTAATTATTTCAGGATAGTCACTATTCACTTTAATAATAAGCTCTCCTTTAAAGCTAAATTTACGTACAATTTTACCTACGTAAAAGCAATCTTTAATTTGCATTTATGCCTTATCACCTTCTTCAGCTGCGGCTGCGGCTGCATCGTCAATAGTTTCTGGCTTCACTTCTTCTACTTCAGTAGCTGCGTTTGCTGCTGCTTCTTTAGCGGCTTTAGCATCTGCTTCAGCTCTAACAGCTTCGTTAGCTGCAGATTTAGCTGCTAATATACGGTCTTCATTGATTGTTTTTTCGGCTTCAAAGATTTTTGCTTCTTTATCGCTTTTTGCTTTGGCAAGATCTTTTACTTTAGCATTGATTTTTTCATTTTTTTCGGTCATCCATGCTTCAAATTTCTTTTCTGCATCTTCTTCAGAAAAAGCACCTTTAGCAACTCCTCCTAATAAATGTTTTTTGTATAAAACACCTTTGTAAGAAAGAATAGCACGTGCTGTATCAGTTGGTTGAGCCCCATCTTCTAACCATTTCACGGTTCCATCAATATCTAAATTGATAACAGCTGGGTTTGTGTTTGGGTTGTAAGTTCCTAGTTTTTCTAAAAACCTACCATCTCTTTTGGCACGAGCGTCTGCTGCAACAATCCAATAGAATGGTTTTCCTTTCTTTCCGTGTCTTTGTAATCTAATTTTTACTGGCATATTTGTTAATTTGTAAGGTACGCGACCTTGATTATTAATTGAACGTGCAAAAGTACAATCTTTTTCTAATTAATCATATAGAAAAAGCGAAAAAAGTATAAGTATGCGAGTGCATGTCTTTTAGCTCTAATGGATAATAAAAGTACCAATATCAAAAGTGTCTTGAGAAATAAAACGATAGATGTAAGTGCCGTTTTGAAAACTATAATTCTTTCTTATTGTTTTGGAAATATCATCAGTTAAAATGAGTTGTCCTTGAGTGTTGAATATTTGTAATGCTCCTTTTTGTAAAATATTATCAAAACGCATTGTAATCGTTTCAGAACTAGGGTTTGGAAACAAAGTGATGTAATCTTTCTTTTCTAGATTTTGAATAGAAACTACAGGATCAAATTCAACTTTATGAATTGTCCCTTCACCATTAGTAATATTACCTCCAACGATATAACCTTCTCCTAGGCTATTATCTAGTGACATGTCCCAGAAATTATGATTACTGGGTGCTATTTTATGTTCTACGTTCCAAGATTGTCCACCATCAGTGGTTTTAAGTAATGAGCCTCCTCTATAACATGAGTTTTCATCACAATAATCACCCGCTAGCACAAAACCATCTTGTTCATTAAAAAAATACAATTTTTGAATTTTCATTCGTTCGACCATTACATCTGAGAAGTTGGCCATTTCTTGCCACGTTGCTCCACCATCAATTGTTCTGTATATATAATCATATTCTAAAGAATCCCATGTAAACAAAGAAACATACCCAACTGCTGAATTTAACATTTGTATTTTCTTAACTTCTTTAGTTGAACTTGCAATAGAACTAATTTCATCATAAGTAGCACCGTAGTTTTCGAAACTAATTACTTTCCATGTGGTAGGTTCATAATTAACAAATGTATTGGCTATCACTATAAAAGAGCTTGACCCTGTTTTAGATAAAGCTTGTAAATGGTAAGTGGGAAAATTTTGAATGCTTGTCCAAGTTTCACCACCATCAGTTGTTTGAAGAAGGATAGATTCGGTATAAAAAGAGCCTAAGGCTACACCATAATTTTCATTAAAAAACAACATATCAGTAATTCTGTCTAAACCAGAGTCTACAGGTAGACTATATTTTCTTGTCCAAGTTTGTCCTCCATCGTAAGTTTTAAAAATTCCTGTTGGCCCATACCCTGAGTAATTTTGACTCATCACTACAACACCAACATCATTGTTAAACATATGCACGCTGTTGGCAAACAGGTGTTTAGCGGGGTAATTAACTTGGGCACATTCACTAATATGTGTCGTGTTGTTGTTTGTTGGGTCAATACTAAATACATTAATACCGTTAGGTTCAGCAATTGTTATTCCATGACTAAAAGTTAAATACTCTCCATTATCTAATTGTGTAATTTTTACAAAATTTTGGTCTGAAAAGTTAGCTACTTGGGTGACAGTAGTCTGAGAAAAAGAATAAGATGAAATAAAAAGAATACAAAAGAGTGCTATTAAATTTTTCATTATTTTTATAGTTAGAATGTTAATAAATCAATTTCTGTTTAATTATTCGTTAGTAGGATTTATAGATTGTAACCAACTTTGGTTTATTAAGGTTTTTGAAACTCTTGATTTTCTCCAACTTTTACTTCACGAACATTTAAAACTTCATTTGTAATCGCATCTGTAACAAAAGCAACCAAGTGTATGTTATCATAGTTAGCAACAATAGGAGCAATCGGTTGATTTAATGCAAACTCATAAACATTATTAGTAATTGTTTCTGAATTTGGAATCACTTCTCCAAGATGATCTGTGTATATGGCTCTCAAAACATCATTATGTTCAAAGTCAACTAGTAAATGTAAACCACCATAGTATGGTGTGCTATTACTTTGATTGAAAAGCAAACCGTTTTCGGTCAAATAGATTACTAATTTTATTGGTTTTGTAATCGTATTTTCAAAACCAATTTTAATTGTAGCTTCGATGTTTGAGCCAGAAATAGTTGAATTAATCGCCAAGCCCAAATCGGATCCATAACCTGTTAACTCTAAAGCACCTTCTATGTTATTGACATCATCAACCCAATCATTCACTCTGTTTAATCTGGCAGTAGGGTAGGAATTAATGCCAAATTCATTAATTAACACACTAACTTGATCCATAATCATTTCTGCATCATTATGGATGCCTACAGAAACCACTTTGTCTGATTGACTTTTTGCTTGCTCAATTGCGTAAGTAACTCTTGGACAGTTTACACACCATGTACCCGTATAATCTTCAATTAATACATTTCTGACAAAGCCTTTAGCAGTTGTAATACTAATTATATTTTCAAAATCTTTATAGGAAGCTAGTATATGGTATGTTTTTGGTTCATTCTCTGTGATAAAAGTGTTCCCTTCTATTTCTACGCCATTTACTTTAAATGTTGATTCCTCAGTTATATCAGTACTGTTATTTCCCCTAACTTGTAATTCAACCGTACTACCAACCAATAAGACACCCTTTTCTGTTGGGCTAACAGAAATTTGTGTTATTTGAGAAAGATCATCAATATTACAAGAATTGGTTAAAATTAAAGTAAAACTAATAAGTACTATTTTTAATAAAAATATTTTTTTCATCTGTTTGGAATAGATTTTGTTTATTGCTAATATGTGTGCAAATATATTTAAAAAAATAATATTAATATTGCACAAATATTTTATAAAACTTATAATAACACTTCAAAACTATTCTATAATGCAACGAATTACTATTCTTTTTGTGTTTTTCTTGTCGACTTTATTCATAAACGCACAAACTTTATTGCCAGATTTACAATTAAAATCCATAGATGGAAAAAATGTATCCATTCAAGGAATAACCAAAGATAAAGTGGTTGTTTTTGATTTTTGGGCAACATGGTGTGTACCCTGTATTAATGAGTTAGATGCTATTGCTGAAGAATACGAAGACTTGCAAGATGAGTTTGGGTTTGAATTGGTAGCAATTTCTGTCGATAATGCTCGTTCTAAATCGAGAGTAAAACCTATGGTTAATGGAAAAGGTTGGGAATATGAAGTTTTGTTAGATAGCAATCAAAAATTAAAAAGGGCTTTAAATATTAGTTCTGTACCTTATGTAATCATTGTAAAGAATGGTAAAGTAGTGTATACACATTCTGGATATACGCCAGGAGCAGAAGAAGAATTATATGAAAAGTTTAAAGAATTTAACAAGTAGGGTAATAAATACTTTAACTGTTATAATTTAAAAGTCTGAAACTGATAAAATGTTTCAGATTTTTTATTTTTTAAAAGTGCATACTTTTAACTATTTTTGAAAATTATAATTAAAGATTTTTAATTTAACTAATCATTATGCAAATTCGTATTTTCATTGTACTCTTAGCCTTTGTTACTTTCTATACTAGTTTTTCACAAACGCAACATAATCTAAGTATTGGTTTTGAGTCTAATTCTCAATATTATGTAGATGATAGTGTAACAGGTGATTTTGAAGAGGGTAATCCCTTTAGATCCAATAACTACTTAAAAGTAGATTATGGTATTGGTAGTTTTAAATTTGGTGTGCAAGCAGAAGGCTATGTACCCCAGTATTTGTTGAATTATTCTCCAAAATATGACCAGCAAATAAATGTAGGAACTTATTATGGTTCCTATACAACTGATAAGTTTGATATTACGCTAGGTCATTTTTATGGTCAATTTGGAAATGGTTTAATCTTTCGTGCTTGGGAAGACAGGCAATTAGGAATCAACAATGCACTCAGAGGAGCAAAAGTTTTTTTTCAACCAACCGAAAGAATATCTTTTACAGCACTCTATGGTCAACAAAGAGTAGGTTTTAAAGTGTCAGATGGGAATATCTATGGTTTAGATTCTAATTTTGATTTATCAACTGAAAACACGAGTTTACAAATAGGTGTGAGTTTTGTAAATAGGTATCACAATATTGTGAGCAATAATCCAAATTTTAACCCTGATACCAAGGCGTATTCTTATCGATTACAATTTGCTAAAAACAGCTTTTATGCCAATGTAGAAAGTGCTTTTAAAACCAAAGATGCCTACAAAAAAGATGGTGTTATTTACGATAAAAGTTTGTTTTATGGCAATGCTCTTTTGTTAGAGTTTGGGTATTCTCAAAAAGGATTTGGTTTGACCACTACTTTACGTAGATTAGAAAATATGAGTTTCTACTCTGATAGGGAAGTTGCAGGTAATTTATTTAATGAACAAATAGTAAATTATATACCTGGTTTAACTAAACAGCATGACTACCTCTTGACAAATTTATATGTTTATCAGGCACAACCTAATTTATCCATAACAGCAACCGAACAAAAAGCAGGTGAAATAGGTGGCCAAATAGATTTGTATTACAAGTTTAAAAAAGGATCGGCATTAGGTGGAAAATACGGTACTAAAATAGCTGCTAATTATTCACATTGGTTTGGATTAGACGCGTCATATAATACAGAGTTTAAAAGAGCCAATGTAACCTATTTTGGAAAAGGAGAGCTTTATTTTAAAGATGTAAATATTGAAATACGTAAAAAATTATCTAAAAAATTATCAGGCATCCTGACTTTTGTCAATTCAACATATAATAGAAAAGTGTTAGAAGGAGAAAAAGGAATGATAGAATCGAATGTCTTGGTAACAGAAGCAACCTATAAAATGTCACGTAAACAATCCTTACGTTTAGAGTTGCAGCACCTATGGTCAGAAGGAGATCTCGCCGAAGTATTGGATGATGGTACAGAAATTGAAAGAAAAAATTGGGTAGCAGGTACTGCTGAGTTCAATGTGAATTCGCATTTTTCTTTGTTTGCAAATGATATGTTTAATTACAGTTATAACAAAGAACATTACTATAATGTAGGTGGTAGTTATACAAAAAATAAAAGTAGATTTGCTTTAAGTTATGGACGTACACGTGGTGGTTTGTTGTGCGTAGGAGGTGTTTGTAGGATAGTACCAGCAGCTACAGGTTTAACTTTTAATCTGACAACATCTTTTTAGTTGATAAACTAATTAACAATAAACTTCAATATAACACCTGTTTTTTATGGAAGCATGACTAAGTAAACTTTTTAAACAAATGGTTAATACAAAAGAACCCGCAACAAAAAGTTGCGGGTTTTTTAGAATCCACCCAAACGATTAAAGCCTTAATAAAATCTGTCCTTGCAAGCAAAGCAATCTTTCAAACCAACCTGCAACCCACTAAAGCAAAGCTCCATCAACTCATCATTCCAACTTCGCTACGGCATTTTTTTGAGCTAACTTAAAGTTAACTTAACTTAACCGGATTAACTTACAGAAAATCATATCTTTGTATTTTAAAAGT
>DQTL01000302.1 GCA_015662775.1 Lutibacter sp. | reverse complement strand
AAACCCCGTAAACAAAGGGTTTGTTTTCTAATAATCGCTAAAATGGGGCTGTAACTGTCAAACTCAAGAAAAAAAGGAATTAAAAAAATTGATGTTGCATTCAAAAAAATAAAAGAAACACATGTACAAATAACGATTGTTGATAATGGTGTTGGTAGAAAAAAATCTGCTCAGATAAAAAGCAATAAAATTCACAAGAAAAAATCCATAGGAATTAAATTGACACAAGAACGTTTAGAAAACTTTTGCAAGAATTACAAAGAAGATTGTTCTCTTGACTTCATTGACCTAACAGATAAAGACCAAGCATTAGGCACAAAAGTTGTTTTGATGATTCCAATTATTTAACTCAGTGAACAATTCTTTTTAAAGCACATTTTTAATACGAGCCATCGCTTTCACCAACAAATCTCTTGATGTTGCATAAGACAATCGAATACAATTTGGTGTTCCAAAGGCATCACCTGTCACAGTTGCAACATTAGCTTTTTCTAATAAATACATAGAAAAATCAGTTGCATTATTTATTTTACAACCCTGTAAGGTTTTTCCAAAATAGTAAGATATATCAGGAAAAAAATAGAATGCTCCTGGGGCATTTTTAGTTATAAAACCAGGTATACCTTGCAATAAGCTTAAAACTAAACTACGTCTTTCTTTAAACTCATCTACCATATATTTTATTTTAGAAATCGGGGCATCTAATGCAGTAATCGCAGTTCTTTGCGCAATACAATTTGTCCCAGAAGTAATTTGCCCTTGCATTTTAGTACAGGCTTTTGCTATCCATTCAGGAGCTCCTAAATAACCGACACGCCAACCCGTCATAGCATATGATTTTGACAAACCATTTACCGTAATTGTGTTGTTATACATATCAGGAAATGCTGCCATACTGTAATTAGTTCCTTCATAAATTATATGTTCGTATATTTCATCTGAAATAACATAAATATAAGGATACTTAACAAAAACATCTGCCAAGGCTCTTAATTCTTCTTTACTATAAACAGCTCCACTAGGATTACTTGGTGAATTTAAAAAAACAAGTTTCGTTTTTGGTGTAATTGCTTCCTCAAGTTGTTGTGGTGTAATCTTAAAATCTTGCGCTACACTTGTAGGGATTTGTACTGGAATTGCCTCACATAAATTGACTAAGGCCATATAACTTACCCAAAAAGGAGCAGGCAGAATCGCTTCGTCACCAGGATTTAAAAGAACTAATGCCACATTAGCTAAGGATTGTTTTGCTCCTGTTGAAACGACTATTTGATTTGTTTTGTAGTCTAAATTATTATCTCTTTTAAATTTTCTAGAAACCGCTTCTCGTAATTCAACATAACCATCAACAGGCGTATAGGAATTAAAACCATCTTCAATTGCTTTTATCGCAGCTTTTTTAATAAAATCAGGTGTATTGAAATCGGGTTCTCCCAAACTAAGACTGATTATATCTATCCCTTGTGTTTTTAATTCTCTAGCTTTTGCAGCCATAGATAAGGTTTGCGAAATAGGTAAACTATTAATGCGGTTAGATAATGGATTTGACATTTTCTTAGAAATATAAATTAAACAACGAAAGTAATCAAATTCCAAAAAAATGATAACATTTTTTAATTATTTCTTGATAGGTAATTTCTAAAGACTAATTTTACCAAATGAACTTGATTAACAAATACTTTAAAGATTTAACTAAAGAACAACGCACACAATTTGAGGCACTTCAAACTTTATATGAAAACTGGAATCTACAAATAAATGTAGTTTCAAGAAAAGATATTGATGAGTTGTATCTACGTCATGTTTTACATTCTTTGGCAATTGCTAAAGTGATACAGTTCTTACCTAATGCAAAAGTATTAGATGTTGGTACAGGTGGTGGTTTCCCAGGTATTCCATTGGCAATATTATTTCCTAAAACACAGTTTACTTTAGTTGACTCTATTGGAAAAAAAATAAAAGTTGTCAATGAAGTAGTAGCGGGATTAGGTCTAAAAAATGTAAGTACTCATCATCAAAGAGTGGAAGAAATAAATGATAAATATGACTTTATTATCAGCAGAGCAGTTGCCAGAATGGATGCTTTTACACGATGGACTAAAGGGAAAGTGAAAACCAAATCAACCCATTCATTAAAAAATGGAATCTTATATTTAAAAGGAGGTGATTTAACAGAAGAACTAGCTGAATTTCCAAAAGCAAAAATATATAAGCTTAATAATTTTTTTACAGAAGGTTTCTTTGAGACTAAAAAAATTGTGTATTTGCCTAGGTAGTTATACATTTCTACCTTTTATTAAAAGTCTTTATTTATTCATACATTTTCTTAGTTCACAAAAGCACTACTTCTATTGAAGCATAGTCCTAATTGGCTAATTTTCAAATTAGCTCATTAATCCTTCCATTCTAGCGTTTCCATCATTTTAATCATATCATTTTTTATGTATTCTACAGCAGGAAAGATGGAGTCATAATTAGGTTGCACTTTAAAGTATAAGGCTGCTGTTAGTACGTGTTTGCTACTATCGGTAATATGAAACTGCACATTTGAGGCACTTTGCCCTTGTACATCAAACAATACTCCATAGACTTTATTTTCTTTATTTTCAAAAGTGTGTGGTAAAATTGCATCTGCTTTTATCGTGTGTTTTGTGGTTAATTGATCGGCTTCTTTTAATATTTGTTTTAAATTTCCTTGAACCCTTCTATAGGTAAAATGGACAGTTGCATTTTGTTTAGGATAGATGATTTTTGCATTACAATCTGTTTCAAATACTATATGACTATCTTTAGAAATTGCAAAAGAAAAAGGACAATCATTAGAAAATCGATGGTATTCTACAACAGGGTAAGCTAGATGTAAATATGATTGTGGTTTAGGCAACACCTCATCTTTACAAGAAAATAAGGATAGGTTTATCGTTAAAAATATTATTAAAAAAACTCGAATAGTTGTATATTTACTCATGTAATAACTTTTGTATTAATCTTTGAATTTGGTATTACTGATGTGTTATTTTTATCGCTTTGAGTTCCTGCGGAAGCTCAAAGGAATGGGTTTACCTTGTATTTCACCTCAAATCGTCCGTAGGTCATTTGAGCGTTAAAAATACTCTTATTAAAAAATATTTCATTTATTCTAGTAATAAATACTCAATATCATCAAAATTAGTGTCTTTTTTATGAGTTTTTATAAAATTTGCTTCCCCATCAAACCAACCCACAACTTTTTGTCTTGATAATTTTGTAGGTTTGATACTTAACATACTCAAATAAGACGTCCAAGGATACTCAACAATGTTTCTACAAAATCCATGCTTAACAGGATTGTTATGAATATAAATTATTAAACGTCTTAAATAAGTATTATTGTTTACTAGGATTCTATCAAATGGATGCTCTAATAATGCCCCTGTTCGTTGGTGCTTTTTATTAATCCACTTAACATAACTACTAAAAAGATGTTGTAACATTTTTTCAGGAACTGGTTTTTTTGAATAAACCATTTTTAGTTTTTCTTCCTTATTTTTGGGGAAAGCCGTTTTCCATTTTAAATCAAGATTTGTTGATTTTGCATTTTTTGTGTCTAGAAAACCAATTTCAGAGTTTTCTTTTATACGAATAGCAAGATGAAAATGATTTTTTAAAAGTGCAAATGCATAAATATCTGCTACTGGTTTTAAGTAAATAGACATCAAGTCTAAAAAATGAATATAATCAGCATTTGAAAAAAATATATTTGTACTGTTTATTCCTCTATTATAAATATGATAGTATTTTCCGTACTCTATATGTAGCATTTTTTATTTTTATTTCGCTTTGAGTTCCTGCGGAAGCTCAAAGGAATGGGTTTACCTTGTATTTCACCTCAAATCGTCCGTAGGTCATTTGAGCGTTAAAATCACTAAAAAGGTAAATTATCGTTGGCCTCTGGTTCTTTTAAATTGGTAGGTTTAGTAGGTGTTGTTTTTGTTTTAGTTGTTGTCTCTTGCTTTTTATTACTCAAGAAAGTTAAGTCTTTTACATGAATTTCGGTTGTATATCTTGTTTGCCCATCATCTCTTACCCATTGGCGTGACTTGATACGACCTTCACAATAGATACGATCACCTTTTGTTAGGTACTTTTCACAAATTTCAGCTAATTTATTTCTAACTACAATATTGTGCCATTCTGTTGTAGTCACTTGATCACCTTCTTTATTGGTATAACTTTCATTTGTTGCTAATGGAAATCTGCCAATAGAATTACCTCCTTCAAAATAGTGCATTTTTACTTCGTCACCTAAATGCCCAATAAGTATCACTTTATTTACTGTTCCTTTCATAATATCTAGTTTTTAAAAAACAAATTTACTCTTTTTTTCTAAGGAATTCCTCTATAAAACTAAAGATTACTATTGGGAATGGAAGCTTTAGCACTTCTTCCCAAGTAGATGTTGGCTCTTTAGAAGAAGAAATATTTAAAGACCAAAACCTAATATGTAAATGCTGATGTGATAATTTATGAATAATTGATTTTGGCGTTAATAATTTTAAATTAAAATTATTAACGCCAATAAAACTATTAAAATCAGCATGTTCAATTAGTTTTAAATAATCAAATTCCTTTTCTGTTTCTATTAAAGGAAATTCGTATAAGTTCTGCCATATTCCTTTTCCCATACGTTGATTTACCAGCGTTTTTTGATCTTCAGTTTCAACAACTAAATAATTAAAGAATCTTTTTTTTATCTTTAATTTAGATTCTTTTATAGGTAAAACCCCAATTTGATTTGTCTGTAAAGTAACACAGGCATCATTAAAAGGGCATACTTCACATTTAGGATTTTTGGGCGTACATTGTAATGAACCAAATTCCATAATTGCTTGATTAAACATGCTTGGTTTATCTGGGTCTATTAATTCAAAGGCAATATCTTTAAATTCTTTTTTTGCTTTATTTGTATTAATTGGTGTAGTTATTCCAAAATATCTTGCTAAAACTCTATAAACATTCCCATCAACAACAGGTTGCACCTCACTATAACAAAATGAAGAAATTGCCGAAGCAGTATAATCACCTACGCCTTTTAATTGTAATAAATCTTTATAGGTCTCTGGAAATTTTCCATTTAATTCATTAAAAATATACTGAGCGGTATGGTGCATATTTCTAGCTCTGGAATAATAGCCCAATCCTTGCCAAAGTTTTAAAACAGCTTGCTCTTCTGCTTTCGCTAAATCTTGTAAAGTAGGAAACGTTTTTATAAATTTCAAATAATAGGGTAATCCTTGAGCAACACGAGTTTGTTGTAAAATGATTTCTGATAACCAAATTTTATAAGGTTCATTTGTATTACGCCAAGGTAAATCTCTTCTATTAATAAGATACCAAGCTATAATTTTATGTGAGAAATTTCGTTCTAGATTATTCATATATTCATTGCAAATCTAATAAAAAATAGAACTTGTCCTAGTAAATAGATTTTGCTTTGTTATATACTCAACACAGATAGCCTTTCGGGTTTATTAGGCTTTCTTTTTTTCTTTCTCTGCGTTAAAATCTTAAACCATAGCTATGGCTATGCTTGAAAATTTTGCCTTAAAAAAGAAAAAAATAAATTTGCACTAATTCCCGAAAAGCTATCTACATTGAGTATATTTGCACTACTTATTTAATATGGCAAAAAAAAATAGTAAATTAAGACAAAAACTAACCTACAAATATCGTATGGTTGTTCTTAATGAAGACACGTTTGAAGAACGGTTTTCATTTAAATTATCTCGTTTAAACGTCTATGTTTTTGGAGGTTTATCAATAATCATCCTTATTGCCTTAACATCATTACTAATTGCCTTTACTCCTCTAAGAGAATACGTTCCTGGTTATTCTTCAACTGCATTAAAAGAGAAAGCAACTGATTTAACGTATCAATTAGATTCTTTAGAAAATATTTATAAAACCAATGACATCAAGCTAAATGCTATGCTCTCAATTATAAAAGGAGATGAAGATATTGGAGCCTATCAAAAAAGGGTAGATTCTATAATAGAAATAAGCCAAGATAGTAACAACAACAATCACTTATATGCAAGTAAAGCCGATTCGGTTTTTCGAGAAAATATTGACAAACAAGATAGAGACAACATCAATTCAAAAAACATTCCTTCAATAAACAAGATGTTATTTTCACCAGTTTCAGGAACAATTACAAACCATTTTAATAGTGATAAAAAGCATTATGCAATTGACATAGCTACTAAAAAAGATGCTCCCATAAAAACGATTGCAGATGGTACTATTATTTTTTCTGAATGGTCTGTAGATACAGGTTATGTCATTTTAGTAGATCATGGCAGTAATCTTATTTCAGTTTACAAACATAATTCTCAATTGTATAAAAAACAAGGAGATATGGTTAAATCAGGTGAAGTAATCGCTTCAGCAGGAACCTCTGGAGAATTGAGTACTGGCGTTCATTTGCATTTTGAATTATGGTATAATGGTTACCCAATCGACCCAACTAACTTTATGGATTTTAAATAATGAGTATTAAAAAGAATCTAGCATTAGTATTTGCAAAACAGATTAGAAAACAAGTATATTCTTGGGCAAATAAACCTTATAAAACACAAGAGAAAGTATTTAAATACTTACTCAAAAATGCACAGAATACTCAGTTTGGTAAAGACCACGAGTTTAAAGATATAAAAACATACGAAGATTACAAAAGACAAGTTCCCATAAATGATTATGAAGGACTAGTGCCTTACATCAATCAAATTCTCGACGGAAAATCAGATGTGCTTTGGAAAGGAAAACCTAAATATTTTGCCAAAACTGCGGGAACAACATCTGGTGCCAAATACATTCCTATTACTAAGGCTTCCATGCCTACACACATTAAATCAGCACGTAATGCACTTCTTTTTTATATTGCTAATACGGGCAAAGCTGATTTTGTCGATGGTAAAATGATCTTTTTACAAGGCAGTCCTATTTTAGAAGTAACAGCAGGTATCAAAACAGGTCGATTGAGTGGAATTGTCGCTCATTATGTTCCTTCTTATTTAATGAAAAATCGTTTACCGAGTTGGGAAACCAATTGCATTGACGTTTGGGAAACTAAAGTAGCACTCATCATTGAGGAAACTGAGCATCAAGACATGACAGTTATTAGTGGCATACCTTCTTGGGTGCAAATGTATTTCGAAAAATTACAGGATAAAACTGGAAAAACTATTAGTGAACTCTTTCCAAATTTTAATTTCTTTATCTATGGTGGTGTTAATTTTGAACCTTATAAAAGTAAGTTTGAAAGTTTAATTGGAAAAAAGATTGACTATGTAGAATTATATCCTGCTTCAGAAGGATTTATTGCTTTTCAAGACCAACTGAACACCAAAGGAATGTTGTTACAATTAAATAGTGGTATCTTTTATGAATTTATTCCTGCTTTAGAATTTTATGATAAAAACCCAACTCGTATTTCTTTAAAAGACGTAAAATTAGGTGTTAACTATGTAATCATATTAAACACTAATGCCGGACTTTGGGGTTACAATATTGGTGATACTATTGAGTTTACCTCACTAAAACCGCATCGTATCAAAGTAACAGGACGTATTAAACATTTTATCTCAGCATTTGGCGAACATGTTATTGCAAAAGAAGTAGAACAAGCTCTCCAAGAATCTCTTGAAGGAACAGCCTATACGATTAGTGAGTTTACGGTAGCACCACAAGTAAATCCAACAGAAGGTCTTCCCTATCATGAATGGTTTATTGAGTTTGAAAAAGCTCCAGACAACCTCATCTCATTTGCTCAAAAGATTGATAAGTCTATGCAAGAGCAAAACAGTTATTACAAAGATTTAATTGATGGAAAAATACTAAAACCACTTGTCATCTCGCTTGTTAAAAAAGGAGGATTCCATGACTATATGAAATCTATTGGCAAATTTGGCGGACAAAATAAAATCCCACAACTTTCTGATAATCGAAAGATTGCTGATGTTT
>DQTL01000082.1 GCA_015662775.1 Lutibacter sp. | reverse complement strand
TGTTAAAATTTTAAAATTATCGGGTCATGGAACGAGACCTGAAGATTTAGAAGGTGTTAAATGGCATGACTGGGTGGAGGATGTAGTGTCGGAAGTGAAAGTTTGTAAAAAAAGTGGTGAATTTGATAGGATAGTAATAGGAGGTGTTTCAATGGGTGGAAATATTTGTTTATTGACTAGTCTACAGGAGAGGGTTAATGGACTTATCTTAATAGGAACACCTGTTCATCTAAAGGGGCATTTATTAATTAAGGTTTTTTCTAAAACCATGCCTTTTTTTAGAAAATATACTAAGAAAGTTCGACCAAGGAATATTTTCTTTAATGAAAAGGATAGTTATCAGTATTTTCCTACAAAAAACATGAAAGAAGTATTGCATACGATTGAAGAGTCCGTGGACTCCTTGAAAGAGGTTGTTGCACCTATTTTAATTTTGCAAACTAAGAATGATTTTTTTGTAACGAAATATTCTCCTTGGATTATTTATAAAAATGTTTCTTCCAAAGTAAGGGAAATGCGTTGGATACATACGAATTCTGATAATCATGTTCCGCAGAAGGGTGTTGAAGTTGATAAAACGGCAGAGGTGATTGAGCAATTTATAGAGGGATTGGAGAGTAGTTAGAGTTCGTTTAAAATTTTAGTATTATTTTTAATGGTTGGGATTACTTGCTGAGGTATGAAAATGCTTACGGTGAGGTGTTGTTTATGGAGGTTTTTTTATATTGTTTCTTTGCTTTGAGGAGGGTGTTTAAAAATTTGTTTTTTTTATTAAGGCGTATATGATATTGTCTCTAGAGGTGACTTTTGTTTAATTGGCTCATTTCCATTTTTCATGATATACTTAAGTTACTTCCCAACTACTAAGGGTGATTTATGAAAAATAAAAACAAAGTACTTGGATTAATAGGTCTAGCCGTAGTCATAGTAGCTACAGCCTTTTTTGCATTAACTACAAAAGCTGAAAACATTGAAAATATAACAATTAATGCTTTAATTTTTAATAATGAAGGACAATTAGTTCCAGACGGAACTTACGAAGTAAGATTCTCTTTATACACAACTGACAGAGTTAAAGAAGATAGCTATCCTTCTAACAAAGATAAGAATGAAAGAGTTTGGGAGTCAGAAAAAAGAATTGAATTAAAAGATGGAAAATTAAAAACAAGTTTAAGTATTCAAAATTTAAAATACAATAAATATTACCTAGGCATTAGAATCAACGAAGACAGAGAAATGACTCCTAGAAAAGAAGTTGTCCTTGGTAGCATTTCTGATTCTAAGCAACCAGTTGTTAAAGAATATAGTAGTTTTACTAAAAATCTAAAAACCAAAATCATAGACGAAAATTTTACCAGTCAAGAAACATTAAATCAAACTTTAATAGAAGCTATAAACCAATTTCAAACGGGAACTAATCCTGGAGACATTCCAGTCTTAAATTCAGATGGAAAGATTAACAGGGCTCTTTTAGATATTCCAACTCCCGCTGGAAGTGGAGGGGTTAGTTCAATTGCCTTAGACATGGCAGTGGCTAATATCTCAAATGAGGATATTACAAATATAATAAATAACCTGGCTAATAACGAAACTTTCATTAATAATACGATTCATAGTTTTACTAGCA
This sequence comes from Lutibacter sp., assembly GCA_015662775.1. GTDB lineage: Bacteria > Bacteroidota > Bacteroidia > Flavobacteriales > Flavobacteriaceae > DQTL01. Next base: position 999 of record DQTL01000082.1, on the reverse strand, counting down.
ATGTTCAAGAAGATGGGGATACAGTTATCTATGACAATAATACTAACAGGTATATTAGTACTCCCTTTGAATTGGGAAGCTTAAATAATGTTGATATTTCTTCAGTAGATGACAAGGACATCCTAATCTACGACGAAGACAACAACGAATGGATAAACAAACCAATAGCTGATTACAGCACTGTCTACACCGCTGGAACAGGAATAAACATAAATAGTAATCAGATATCTTTAATTGATACTACTGACGATGATTCTCTAGGAGCTCTAAGCTGTGCTAATAATGAAATAGCTAAATGGAATTCTGGAACATCCCAATGGATATGTGCTATAGATGCCGGAGGAGTAGGAAGTACAACTTTTGCAGCTTTAACGGATACTCCCGCTAATTACGTTGGCTCAGCTAACTATCTAACAAGAGTAAACGCTCTAGCCACAGGTTTAGAATTCTTTGATGGTTCAATATATTTAGATAATACAGATAACCAAAATCTAACCAGTGCTACTCTTAACGGAGCTACCAATGAATTAACTATTAACATTGAAGATGGAACAGGAGTAACAGTGGACTTAACCAATCTAATTAACGATGCCGACTTTGATATTACTAATGAAATTCAAGATTTAAATCTATTAGGAAATAATCTAACAATAACTAATAACGCAGGAGCTACTACTATCGATTTAAGTCCTTACTTAGATAATACAGACACCTTAGCTAGCTTAGGTTGTAACCCTAGTGAAATAGCTAGTTGGAATGGAGCTAACTGGGTTTGTGTTGTAAATAATGGAGGAACAGATGACCAACAAATAGACACCTTTACTCTAGTAGCTAATGTTCTTACTTTAGAAATGGAGAATGATGGACAACCAGCTCAGACTGTTAATCTATCTGCTTATTTAGATAACACTGACGAACAAGATTTAACTCTGACTGGAAATACTCTAGCTATATCTAATGACCCTAATACCAATGTAGACCTTTCAGGGTTCTTAGATA
>DQTL01000166.1 GCA_015662775.1 Lutibacter sp. | reverse complement strand
TCATAATCAGCTAGCGTCGCAGACATTTAGAAACGACCGTAGGAGTTTATTATAAGATGTGACGAGAGTCACCCAACATAGCTGTCTGCAAGACGGCACTAAAAAGAAGAGATTGAGTTTGCGAAATTCTTCCTAAGAGCTCTTCTCACAGGTACTCTTCTTGCTGGTTTATTGAAGAGAGTTTATTAAAGAGAGTTTATGGGGGTGTGAATAAGTGCTTTAAAGGACGCTCTCACCGTAAAGTTAAAAATATTAAACGAAGTGTTTTGGCAGACTAAACGAAGTGTTTTGGCAGACTAAACGAAGTGTTTTGACTTTATACACAGTTTTAATAATAAACTGTGTATAATACTAAAACACTTCATAAAAGGCAAAAAAATGGCTCAATTATCTTCTCAAAAAGTTCCAGTAAAAAAGCATGATTTAGTTAACGTTGATAATCAATTTATAGAAGCCTTTATTAGGGATGGTAATATGGTGGCATTTAAATTATTGTTTTACATAGCAGGTCTTGATTTAGACTCAGAGGATATTAAATCAGAGTTTTTTAAAATTACTATTAATTTACCTGATATGATTAAAGTCACAAATGTTTCAGAAAGACGCTTTAAACGTAACCTGCATAAAATGCAAACAACAACTATTTCAATTATTGATGAAAAGTCAGAAAGCTACTTTTCATTACTCCCAAAAATAGTCTATGATTTAAAAGGTAAAGTATCTATTACAATGGCAAAAGAAGTTTATCAATTAGTAAAAAAGAGTAAAGGAAATTTAACAATAATTGATAGCCAAAGAATATATAAACTAAAAGGTAAACATACCACTAAAATGTTATTACTATTAGAGCATATTAGTGGTTTTGATATTCCTAGGAAACTGTATACACTTGAAGAATTAAACTTATTATTTGATACAAAATATAAAACATATTCTCATTTTGAAAACAATGTTTTAAAGAATGCTCAAAAAGAATTAGAGACTAATAGTAAATTATCTTTTACATATGAAGACAAAAGAGATTTAACCTTAGCTGGAAAGGGGAGACCAAGAATAGTTGGGTTGTATATTTCTCCTGTTGGCAAAAGAAGTTACCAACCAAAATTAAAACTTTAAGACTTTCGTATTAAATTTAATATACTTTTTATATAAAAAGTATATAATTACAATATAAAATAAATAAAAAGGAAATAAATGCTAATTGTATTATCGCACCAAAAAGGTGGCGTTGGTAAGAGTACTATAGCTTGGAATTTAGCAACAGGACTACAAAATAAAAGGTATACAGTAGATCTAGTAGATCTAGATGTGCAGCAAACACTTTTTTATACCAATGAAATACGAAAACGAGACCCAACACTAAAACCTTTAATAGTCAAACGTTTTGATACAATCATTGATTTTAAAATGTATATCAAGGGGGATAGTGAGGATAGAATATCTATTATAGATGTAGGTGGTTTTGATAGTGACATGGCTAGGATTGCTATTGCATCTGCAGACCTTGTAATTACTCCAGTAAGCAACAAGAACTTTGAACTCTTAGGAGTAAAGACATTTGAAAAGACTCTCAAGGCGATAAGTACCGCCATAGATGATAAAGTTGTAGTCAAAGTACTTCTTAACAATCTAAACCCTCGTAAGAGTAAACTAGATGACTTAATAGCCTTTTTAGGTAAGTCGTCTCACTTTGATTTGATGGATAGTATTTTACGAACTAGAGCAGACCTTGACCGTTCAGTAGGAGAGGGTAAAAATGTTATTGAATATGACAAAGAGAGTAAGGCAAGTAAAGAAATGAAAGCCTTTATAAAAGAAGTTATTTATATACTTAATATATAAATATGATATAATAAGTATATAAAAAGGAATACAATGGCTAGAAAAGGTGTATTAGATAATATTGATAATGTTATAGATGGTGCAAGTCTAAAAAAACAGGCAGCGACTAAGAGTACAGACACTAAAATAAAAGCTAAGGCTAAAGCTAAACTCATTCATATAGACCCCACGTGGGAAAAAGCCATAGGAGAATATCAAGATGGCACATTGACTGCATACATTAGATTGGCTATTAGAGAAAAAATGAAACGTGATGGAATAATATAATTATGGAAAATAACATAGAAAAAAAGGAGGGTAATCAATCATAGTCAGAGGTGTTTGAGAGTGTTATAGCACTCTCAAACTGAACCAAGTTAATCAAACTAACAAGGAACACAGAATGATAGCAGAAGATATAAAAAAAATAAAGTGTACTGATACTACATTTATTGCAGATGTATTAGGTCTTTCTTCTTCACAAGCAAGAAGATACAAAAAAGGGGAGAGTGGATTAAGCAATAGTCAAGCCTTATTGCTCGAGGACACCATCGCTTTAAGCCCACGTGCATTTGATGCAATTCACTTATTGTATACTAATTCAATTAAAACCCAAAAGTAATAAAGGTATATTAATGAAAAATCAAACCAATAATACCATATTCAATTTCTTTACTACCTATTGCTACAACGACTATGAAGTTGCTTCATATTGGCTAAATATAAGTGAAAATTATTTGAGCGATATTTTAGGATATGAAGATAATTTTCACATTGATAAAGAATTGATATATATTGCAGAAAAGAAACTATCTAGTGATAAACCTAAGAATAAGGTAATAGCTATTAAAAGTGCATTTAATGATTGTCAAATAAGACTAGAAGCATGGGAAGAAAATGCAATAAATTTATTAAAGGGGCAGACGCATGGATAAATAAACCTTTATGGAATCATTAATAACACTCAAACAAAAAGAGTGTTTTGAAACGGCGATACTTTAATACAAACAATAAAATAAAAAAGGAAACAAAATGAAATT
>DQTL01000331.1 GCA_015662775.1 Lutibacter sp. | reverse complement strand
TAGACAATAGACAATAGGCAATAGGGTGAAAGAATTTTTAAAAGTAAATTTACAATAGAAAAATTTGAGTCATGAAAATTGGACTTTTTTTTGGAACATTCAACCCCATACATATTGGGCATTTAATTATTGGAAATCATTTGGTTGAAAACAGTGATTTAGATGCGCTATGGTTTATGGTTACACCGCTAAACCCACATAAGAATAAGAAATCATTGCTTGCTGATACACATCGTTTGGCGATGGTACGAGTGGCTGTTGATTCCTATCCCAAATTACAAGCTTCGGATTTTGAGTTTAAATTATCCCAGCCAAATTACACAGTCAACACACTTGCTTTATTAGAGGAAGAGTATCCACAACACGAGTTTAACCTAATTATGGGTGAGGACAATCTCAAAAGTTTTCATAAATGGAAAAATCATGAAGTTATTTTAGAAAATTATCATGTATTTGTCTATCCGAGAATTTCAAATAAAAATATAAATCCAAGATTTGAAAACCATCCTAAAATTCATAAAATTAATGCCCCAATTATAGAAATTTCTGCTACTGCAATCAGAAATGCAATCAAGGAAAAGAAAGAAATACGCCCACTTTTACCCAATGATGTATGGGAATATTTAGATGAGATGAATTTTTACAAATAATCATTATTTATAACAAACAGGTAATAATTCACCTTTTGATAAGCAGTATTTTTCAAATAATTCTGCAGATATTATTTCGCTATAATCAATAGGAGTTACTTTAAAACCAACTTTTCTTAGCTTATCAAAGTAATCCTTACCATAAACTCTCACATGATCGTATTGTCCAAAATGTTTTGTTCGTTCTTTAGGATCGATGATATTTACATCTTCATAAGTAAATTCTCTATTAAGATCTTGTGGAATTTGAAAAATGCCCCAACCACCTTTTTTAAGAACTCTGTATAATTCTTGCATGGCTTTGGTGTCATCTGTAATATGTTCCAATACATGATTACAAAATAGGACATCAAATTCATCGTTTTTAAAAGGTAAATCTGTGATGTCTGCCTTTACATCTGCTAAGGGCGAATATAAATCAGCGGTGACATAATCTAAATTCTTTTGGTTTTTAAAACGTGTAAGAAAAGCTTGTTCAGGAGCAATGTGTAGCACTTTTAGAGGTTCAGTAAAAAAAGCAGTATCATTTTTTAAATACAACCAAAGTAACCGATGTCGTTCTAATGATAAAGTGCCAGGAGCTAGAGCATTTTGTCTTTGCTTACCATAACCGTAGGGCAAAAATTTCCGATAGGATTTTCCATCAATAGGATCCGTAAAACGAGAACCTTTATAAAACAAAATGAGTAAAGGTCTAATCCAATAGCTCACTCGTAGTAATATTCCTCTAGGGATAGTATTTAAGACCCATTTAAAAATTGACATTTTGTTGTCTAAAGTTTGTAAAGTTGAAAGTTAATAAAGTTATATTATTTGAAAGTTCATTTATTAATTGAACTTAAAATTGATAATTTTCAAATTATTTAATTACCAAATTTTCAAATCAGTATTATTTCGCGGGTTCAACATTCCCCCAATTTTCACCACTTTTAATACGCCAAACTTGCATTTCGGAAATGCCAAATTGTTTTGCTAGCATTTTTATACGTGTTTTTCTATTTGGGTCAAAGAGTCTCTTTTTTAGAAGTGCTACTTTTTTTTCATTAAGTTTAGAGTTGCGTCTCTTCTTATTTGCAAGTTGCACTTTTGGACTTTTCTTGTAATGAGCCCACCATTCTACCATGGTTACATATTTAAGATTTGAAAACACGTTGTTTTCTTTATCAAAATCGAAATGAATAATACGTTTTTGTTCTTCTGTTCTTTTTTCTAAAAATAATTCTGCAACAGCATGATGTACATAGAAGGAACGAGATTTACCATCTTTACATTGTATTGATGTTACCACAGGAAAGTTACTTGTTTTTACCAATTTTAATAAATGTGGTGTACCAGTTTTCATACTAATTACTCTTCCATAATTTGAAACTAGATACTTTTGACTATCTTTCCAATTGTCTTGCTCTCTCTTGTAGGGCTTCCAAATTTCGTTAAATTTATCTTTAATTTCCATTCAAGTTATTTCTAAATTCATCTTCTTCATTAGAAGTCATTCCTAATGAATCATAAATATACTGAAAAGTAGATAAAAGTTCGGGTTTCCCATTAATTAAAGCAATATCATGTTCAAAATGTGCACTTGGTAAACGATCAAGTGTAAGAATCGTCCAACCATCATTAAGTTGTTCTATTTTATGCGTACCCATATTTATCATAGGTTCTATGGCAACCACCATTCCATTTTTAAAGGCCTTGCCACGTCCTCTACGACCGTAGTTTGGCATTTGTGGGTCTTCGTGCATTTTTTTTCCTAAACCATGTCCTACTAATTCTCGTACAACACCATAATCATGTTCTTCAACATAAGATTGTATAGCATAACCCACATCACCAACTCTATTTCCTATTTTAAAAGCACGTATCCCTTCATATAAACTCTCTTTTGTAATTTGTAATAATTTTTTTATTTCTGGTTTAACCTCACCAACTTCAAAAGTATAAGCATGATCACCATAAAAACCATTCATCAAAACACCACAATCTATGGAAATAATATCACCATCTTCAAGTGGTTTTTTATCTGGAACACCATGTACAACTTGTGCATTAGGGCTCATGCATAAGGTATTAGGAAAATCATACAAACCTAAAAACCCTGGAATACCTCCATTATCTCTAATAAATTCTTCTGCTAATTTATCTAAAAAGAGAGTAGTAACACCTGGCTTTACTTCTTTAGCAAGTATTCCTAAAGTTTTGGAAACTAACAAAGCACTTTCACGAATAAGCTCCATTTGAGCTCGTGTTTTTATTTTAATCATAGTAGTTAATTCGTTTGCAAATGTATAATAAAATGATAATATCTACAATTAATATATACTGGATGAGTTGACATTTTAGGAATTAAAAAAGCCCTACCGAATAAACGATAGGGCTTAGAAAGGATTTTAGTCCTTAATATTATCATGCCTTGTCGGCAGATAGGTTTTGATGTTGCTT
>DQTL01000126.1 GCA_015662775.1 Lutibacter sp. | reverse complement strand
TTTTTGAGCAATTTAAAGGCTTTACACTTGTTTATGCAACTAATTAAACATGGAATTGACATTTAACAATATTGTTTTAAAACCTTACAGGGAGCCTTGGCAGTAGTCGCTAATAGTAAAAAGTTAGCCCGAAATATGCGTGATGGTTTTCCACATCCTTATTCTTTACAAAACGCGCATGACTTTATACAAATATGCATGGATAAAGAAATACAAAGTATTTTTGCCATTTTTTATCACGGAGAATTTGCAGGAAGTGTTGGACTCCATCCTCAAAAAGATGTGTATAGAAAATCAGCAGAATTAGGCTATTATGTCGCTGAAAAGTATTGGAACAAAGGAATTGCTTCGAAATCTGTGGGATTGATTGTTAAATTCGGATTTGAAAGCTTACATTTGACCCGTATTTATGCGGGTGTATTTCAAAATAATATTGCATCCATGCGAATACTTGAAAAAAATGGTTTTGTTTTAGAAGGAATCAAACGAAAAGCGATTTTTAAAAATAACAAAATCTTAGATGAACATTTTTATGCAATCATAAATGAATAAAAAATTTGCAAACCATTTACAAGTTGCAAAAAAGAACAAAGAGCAACTATTGGCAATTTTGCTTGATCCAGATAAATTACCATTAGATCAGATACATGAAAAAGCAGTAAACATCAATAAAATAAAAGTAGATTATATTTTAGTTGGTGGAAGTTTATTGTTTACTAACTTGATGGACTCCTTTATTCTTGAATTAAAAAAACATACAAATATTCCAATAATTTTATTTCCTGGAAATGCGATGCAAATTAGTAATCATGCCGATGGTATTTTATTTTTATCCTTACTTTCAGGAAGAAATTCCGAATTTTTAATTGGAAATCAGGTAATTGCAGCACCTTTATTAAAACAAACAAAATTAGAAATTATTTCCACTAGTTATTTATTAATAGAAAGTGGAAGAGAGACAACGGCCTCGTACATAAGCAATACCAAACCCATACCACGTCATAAATCCGAAATTGCTATGGCAACTGCCTTAGCTGGTGAAATGATGGGTCACCAAATCACCTATCTTGATGGAGGAAGTGGAGCTCAAAAAATTATTCCAAAAAAATTGATTGAACAGGTTGCTAAACATGTTAACAATCCTATTATTGTAGGAGGAGGAATTCAAACCAGAAAACAACTTAATAAAATTTATAAAGCAGGAGCAACCCTTGTGGTTATTGGTAACGCTTTTGAAAATGACAACTTACTTTTAGATAATTTATAGATTAAAGTATGGATACATTCATTCAGTTTTTTTTAGATCCCTACCAAGAAGCTACATTTTTAAATAAAAGTTTAGAATTGATAGCGGCGATTCTTGGAATTATCAGTGTTTACTATGCTAAAAAAGAGAATATTTTAGTTTTCCCAACGGGAATTGTAAGTACTGCATTATATGTTTATTTATTGACGCAATGGGTAATGTATGGTGATTTAATAATCAATATTTACTATACAATCATGAGTATTTACGGATGGTATATGTGGAGCAAAATTGTAGATGGAGACCAACACATCCCTATTTCAAGAACAGATTTTTCAGACAAATTAAAAGCCCTTGGTATTTTTGTTTTCACAGCCATTTTTGTAGTAGTGGTTTATAGATATTACGAAGTAATGCCTAATTTAGGCTTTTCAGAATCATTTACTTATGCCTATGAAAAAATCACCTCTGGCAGTTTGTTAGAGTTTAGAAAAGCAACTCCTTATCTAGACACTTTTACAACGGGTGCTGCATTTGCGGCAATGTGGCTAATGGCAAATAAGAAAATTGAAAATTGGCTTTTTTGGATTGCAGTTAATATCGTTTCTGTACCCATGTATTTTGTCAAAGGATTTGGTTTTACAGGCATTCAATATTTCATTTTTTTAATACTCGCATTTTTAGGCTATAAAGCATGGAAAAAAACCTTAAACAAACAGACGCAAATATCGTAAAAGTAGTGTTGTTTGGTCCCGAATCAACAGGTAAAACAACATTATCAAAGCAATTAGCCCGACATTATCACACCGTTTGGGTGGCAGAATATGCTAGGGAATATTTACAAGACAAATGGAATAACGAACGTAAAACTTGCGAGAATTCTGATTTGATTCCTATTGCAGAAGGACAAATACGATTAGAAAATGAATTGGTAAAAAAAGCAGATAAAGTACTAATCTGTGATACCGATTTGTTAGAAACAAAAGTGTATTCACAAGAATATTATGGTGGGTTTGTAGATCCAAAATTAAATGAAGCCGCCAAGGAAAATGAATATGATTTATACCTTTTAACCTATATTGACACACCTTGGGAAGCAGATGATTTACGTGACAGACCAGAATTAAGGCTTGAGATGTTCAATGCATTTGAACAAGCCTTAAAAGATCATAATAAAAATTATATTTTACTAAAAGGAGATAAACAAACACGTTTGGATACTGCTGTAAAATCTATTGATGCCATCATCGAAAAACGTGAGAATTTAGATAAGTATTCTGATAACCTATCTGATTTAGATTTTCTTTTAGGTGCAACTATTGACCCTAGCTTTATGGAATGATATTTTAACTACTGCCAATCATCAACCCCTTTCTTATGCGTAAATATCGTATAAATACTCGCTTTTATTTGTAAAATGATGGCTCGAATATTAGCTTCATCTGTTTTTTTGATCTGTGCAATTTCAGAAGTACTCAATTTTCCAAACACATGTAAATCTACAATATTAGAAGCTTCAAAAGACAAGAAATGATAGAGTTTTGTAAAGGTATTCTTGCGTTCATCATCTAAATAATCTAAATCAAAAGCATTCTTGACATTTTGGGCGGCATCATCATAGATAAATAATTGAGGAATAAAATCTTTTTGTTGATATGAAATATCGTTAAGTTCTTCATTCATCACAAAATCACCATCGGCATTAAAAGTAAAACGCTCTTTGAGTTTGTTGAGTTCTTGATGAAGAATTTTGTCTGTACTAATCGCATCTTTATGTTCTGCTTCTTTATAATAAATAGCATCTAAACCTTCCTTTACTAATGAAAACAACCTTAATTTTAAATCAATATTCGATTCAAATTGAGTCAAATCGCTACCATAAATCTCAATGATGGCATCATCAATTACGCCTGTTGATCGGTACATGTTTTCAGGAATCATACCAAGTATTTCTGCCAAGTAGAGCCGATGCCTCACATACGGTTTGAGCTCTGGAATGAGTTTTAGTAGTTTCTTGTCAAATTTCTTTCTTTTCTCTGCTTTTTGATGTGCTTTGAGTTTCTTCATAATCTTATCGTTTTGAAATCATAGTATAAAGATAGGGAAATAATTGGTAATATATTTTATATTTGAAAACAATAAAGCTATTCATAATGAAAAAAATATATTACCTAAAAACTTGTAACACTTCTGTAAGAATTATTAAACAGTTAAAAGAAAAAACTAGTGACACCTCTTTTGAAGATTTTATCTTTCAAGATATAAAGGCGAATTCTATAACTGTTTCGCAACTTGATGAAATGTATAGACTAACCAATAGTTATGAAGTTTTATTTAGTAAACGAGCAAAAAAATATACCCAAATGGGTTTGAAGCATCAATCTTTATCTGAAAAGGATTACAAACGTTTACTTTTAGACGAATACACTTTTTTAAAACGCCCTGTAGTAATTTTAAATGATAAAATATTTGTAGGAAGTTCAAAAAAGAATGTGAGTTTATTACTTAGTTCTATTCAAAAATAAATAGGTACTGACAAAACAACAAAAAAAGGTACTTTTGCTTTTATGTTAAACCGTTTTCATAAACATATTCAAAATAAATTTCCTTTTCTTTCTGAAGCTAAACTTTTAATTGCTATTTCAGGAGGAATAGATAGTGTCGTTTTAACACATCTCTTATCGAAATTGGATTACTCAATAGGTTTGGCTCATGTTAATTTCCAATTAAGAGGAAACGACAGCAATAAAGATGAAGCTTTTGTAAAATCTTTAGGGAAACAACTAAATATTCCTGTTTTCACACATTTATCTGATACAAATACCTATATAGAGAAGCATAAAATGTCTGTTCAAATGGCAGCTCGAGCAATCCGGTATAATTGGTTTGAAAAACTGCTAGAAGAACATGCCTATGATTTTGTATTAACTGCACACCATCAAGGTGATTCGGTAGAAACATTCTTTATCAACTTAAGCCGCAGTGCCGGTTTAGCCGGTTTATCAGGAATACCAGAGACCAATAATAAAACGATTCGTCCGCTTTTACCTTTTACAAGAGAGGAAATAAATACGTATGCAAAGGAACAGGCTATTACTTGGCGTGAAGACGCTTCGAATGCTGCTACTGATTATTTGCGAAACAATATTCGTCATAAGTTAGTGCCAGCTCTAAACGAAATAAGTCCTAATTTTAATAAAGCTATAAGCACAACACTTTTACATTTAAAAGAAAGTCAATCTTTAGTCGAAGCTTATATTTCCCAAATAAAACCTAAAATCTTTGAGTATCGTAATAACTTAATATATATATCGTTAGAGGAGCTAAAGAGTTTATCAAATCAGAAAGCTATACTCTATGAGTTATTAAAAGAATATGGTTTTACGCAGTGGAATGATTTGTATGAGTTGATACATGCACAAACTGGAAAACAGGTTTTCTCTAATTCACATTATTTATTAAAAGATAGGGATTTTTTAGTGTTGGGTGTTGTTTTAGAAGATGTAAAAGAGAATAGGCAAAAGATAAAAGAGGTGGGAAATATATTTAAAATTCAAAATTTAAAATTCAAAATTTCCTATTTAAAAAGAACTAAAACTTTAAACTTTAAATCTAACGACTTAAATGAAGTTTATTTTGACTCGTCAAAAGTGAAATTTCCATTACATGTAAGAAAATGGCAAAAAGGCGACTATTTTTATCCCTTAGGAATGAAAGGGAAAATGAAGTTAAGTAACTTTTATATCAATCAAAAAACATCTATTTTAGAAAAGGAAAAAATTTGGTTACTTTGCGATGTTCAAGATCAAATTATTTGGGTTATTGGAAAAAGATTAGATAATCGATTTAAAATAACAGATTCAACAACTGAAATACTTAAAATACACCAACAAGATGAGAAAAACCTTTAGCCTTTTAGCCTTACTTTTTACAGCTTTTGCATTCGCACAAATAGGAGATTCACCGACTATGGTTGACCCTATAAGATGGTCACATCATGTTGAAAAAATATCTGATACAGAATACGATTTAGTCGTAAAAGCCACCATAGAAAAAGAGTGGCATTTGTATTCACAACACAATCCTGATGGTGCTTCATTACCCATTGAATTTTGGAGTGAACAAGCGGATTCTCTCTTTACTTTCGAAGGGAAAGCATTAGAAAGCCCAACTGAAAAAGCATACAATGATACTTTTAAAAAAGAAGAAATATTCTTTTCGCATCATGCCATGCTCAAGCAACGAATTAAGTTAAAAGATGCGAACACAAACAACGTTGAAATCACAATTTATGGACAAGCTTGCAAGGAAGCTTGTATTCAATTAGAAGAAACTTTTAAATTAGATTTAAGTAAAGCAACGACAGATATCGAACCCATGCCAGTAGCAAAGGTTGGTGAAAATCATGAAGAATCAACAGATACAGACGGAGACAAGAAAAAAAGCAAAGGTTTGTGGATGGTTTTCTTTCTTAGTTTCTTAGGAGGTTTTGCGGCTTTATTAACCCCTTGTGTTTTCCCAATGATACCTATGACTGTTAGTTTCTTTATGAAACAAAGCAAAAGTAAAGCGGCTGGTATTAAGAATGCAATTGTATATGGTCTTTCTATTATTGCAATTTATGTTGCCATTGGAAGTTTAGTCACAGGAGTATTTGGTGCCGATGCCATGAATGAATTTTCAACTAGTGTTGAGTTTAACTTGGCATTCTTTTTAATACTAATCGTATTTGCTTTCTCATTTTTAGGTGGTTTTGAAATTATGTTACCTAGTTCGTGGGGAACAAAAGTTGACGAAGGAGTGGACAAAAAAGGAGGTTATGTTGGTATTTTCTTAATGGCTTTAGCCTTAGCAATTGTATCATTCTCTTGTACGTTACCTATTGTAGGAACTGCTTTAGCAGCATCTGCTTCTACAGGAGGAATTGGTCCTATTATTAGCATGCTAGGTTTCTCAATTGCACTAGCTTTACCATTTACTTTATTTGCCATGTTCCCAGGTTGGTTAAATGCCATGCCAAAATCAGGAGGTTGGCTCAATACAGTAAAAGTGTTTTTAGGCTTTTTAGAATTGGCATTTGCCTTTAAATTCTTATCAAATGCAGATTTAGTTTTAGATTTACATTGGTTTGAACGTGAAGCATTTATTGCTATTTGGATCGCCGTATTTGGTGCGTTAGCTTTCTATTTATTTGGAAAAATTAAGTTACCACACGATGATGACAGTACGCGTATTTCAGTAGGTAGATTCTCCTTAGGTCTAATTGCTTTAGCATTTACACTTTATTTAATACCAGGTATGTTTGGAGCTCCTTTAAAATTGATTAGTGGTTTTCCACCACCATTAAAATATGCCGAATCGCCTTATGGAGTTGGTTTTAGCAAAAGATCAAATGGAGGAAGTGCTACAAAAAAAGTATTACCAGAAGGTGCACATTTAGGACCTCATGATATTGTGAGTTTTGAAGACTACGATTTAGGAATGGCGTATGCCAAAAAAGTCAACAAACCTGTGATGATAGATTTTACAGGAAAAGCCTGTGTCAATTGTCGAAAAATGGAAGATTATGTATGGGCAGATCCTAAAGTACTCAATGTTTTAGATAATGATATAGTATTGATTTCACTTTATGTAGATTACAAAGAGAAATTACCAAAGGAAGAACAATATACTTCAGAAATTACGGGTAAAAAGATTAGAACAGTCGGTAATAAATGGAGTGAATTCCAAACTGTAAGATATAAAACAAACACACAACCTTACTATGTGTTGCTCAACCAAAATGAGGAAGAGTTAAATACACCTTATGCTTATAATTCAGATGTGAAAGCTTTTTATAACTGGCTAAAAGAAGGAGTGAGTAAACACTAAATTATGAACAGTGATTAATCACTAAAAGACCGCAAAAAGTATAGACGTTGCATGCAATATATCTACTTTTCGCGGTCTTTTAGGAAATAATAAAACTTATGATAACCCAGACAAAACTCAACAGATTTAACGATCATGTGTTAGTGAAATATCAAATTTACAACAGTATATTCACCACATTACCTTTTGACAAAATAAAACAAACTGGTGTGCTTCTGCCTCTTTTTGAAGAAGTTTGTAAACAAGGATTTTCTGAGGGTAAAAATCCTTTGGAGATTATCAATGTTTTTTATTCTAAATATACGCCTGATTTATCTAATACAGAAAAGAGAGATTTATTGTTTCAATTTGTACAGTATATTGAGCGTCAAGTGGTTTTATTTGATGCTGTTGAAGAAGCTGCCTTTCCGATAATTAATAATTTAGATGGGTTAGGAAGTATCAGAAATAGTAAAGAAAATGCCATTGCTGAAGGAGACTTTCTAAAGCTTCAAAAGCATCTTCAAAAAGCAAAAGTACGAGTTGTTTTAACAGCTCATCCTACACAATTTTATCCAGATGATGTGTTAGCGATCATTACCGATTTAGGAAAAGCTATTGAAAATGAAGACTTTGTGTTGAGTAAAAAACTTTTAGCTCAGTTGGGAAAAACGCCCTTTTTTAAACACAAAAAACCCACACCTTATGATGAAGCGGTTAGTTTAATCTGGTATTTAGAGAACATTTTTTACGAAGCAATGTCAGACATTTATCAATATATATCAGAAACGATTTTTCAAGGAAAAGCACCCGATAATTCCATATTAGAAATTGGTTTTTGGCCTGGAGGAGACCGAGATGGAAATCCGTTTGTGACCACAGAAATGACTCTAAAAGTAGCGGAACGTCTGAGACATTCTTTGATGAAAAACTATTACAGAGACATTAGAAAACTCAAAAGACGTTTAACTTTTAAAGAAGTTAAAAAAACAATGAAAGTACTCGAAAAGGAGTTTTATAAGGCTTCCTTATCACCCAAAAAGACAATAGATTATACACCAACTTCCTTATTAAAAACTCTTTTAGATGTTAAAAAGATTGTAACAGACAAACACCAATCTCTTTTTACTGAAGAAATTGATGATTTAATCTATAAAGTAAAGCTCTTTGGTTTTCATTTTTCGACATTAGATATTCGACAAGATAGTCGTGTACACGAAAAAGTATTTAATACTATTGTTACTACTTTTCCTAGTTTATTTCCTAGTGATTATTTCGAATTGTCTGAGAAAGAAAAATTTGAAAGTATTGCAACACTAAATACAACAGTAAATATTGCTGAATGTAAAGATGAAATAGCCAAAAAAACACTTGAATCTATGCAAGCTATTCAAATGATTCAGAAAAAAAATGGCGAGAAAGGAGCTAACAGATATGTGATAAGTAATACACAGAATTCCCTACATATTATGCAGGCTTTTACGATGTTAAAACTCAGTGGTTTTAAAGATAAAATGCCGGTTGATGTGGTGCCTTTATTTGAAACAGTCACTGACTTAAAAAACGCTCATTTGGTGATGGAAAAGTTATACAAAAACAAGGCTTATAGTAAGCATTTACAAGAACGAGCTAATAAACAACCCATAATGCTAGGCTTTTCTGACGGTACAAAAGATGGTGGTTATTTGATGGCAAATTGGGGAATTTA
The DNA here is from genome assembly GCA_015662775.1 of Lutibacter sp. Taxonomy (GTDB): domain Bacteria; phylum Bacteroidota; class Bacteroidia; order Flavobacteriales; family Flavobacteriaceae; genus DQTL01. Next base: position 15,652 of record DQTL01000126.1, on the reverse strand, counting down.
TCAAGCTAAAGAAAACCTAACCAAAATAGCACGTAAATACGATATTAAAGTAATTTTCTTTGACGGACGTGGCGGTCCACCAGCTCGTGGCGGCGGAAAAACTAGACAGTTTTACGCATCCTTAGGTAACACAATTGAGCATGATGAAATACAAATGACCGTGCAGGGACAAACGATAAGCACCCATTATGGTAGTCTTGCGTCTGCCCAATATAATCTAGAACAACTATTAAGTGCCAATATAGAAAACGCTTTATCAAACACTGACAATGAACTGTCAATTGAAAATAGACAGGTGATGAACGACCTAGCAAACTGGAGTTATGATGCTTACGTATCTTTTAAAAAACACCCACAATTTTTACCCTATTTAGAAAATATGAGTACGCTTCAGTACTATGGCAAAACCAATATTGGTAGCCGACCTTCAAAACGAAATAAATCAGATGAATTGGTTTTTTCTGATCTTAGAGCGATACCATTTGTGGGTTCTTGGAGTCAATTAAAACAAAATGTACCTGGTTTTTATGGAGTAGGAACTGCCTTAAAAAAGTATGAAGATTCAGGCAGTTTTGAAAAAATCAAAACCCTATATTCCGAATCAGATTTTTTTAAAGCTTTAGTTGAAAACTCTATGATGTCGCTTAATAAATCATTTTTTGAACTGACAAGCTACATGAAAGAAGACAACGTATTTGGGGAGTTTTGGCAACTTATCTATTCTGAATACCAAACCAGTAAAAGACTTTTGTTAAAACTAACAGGGCAAACTGAATTAATGGAAAATTACCCAGCGAGTAGTGCTTCTATTGCAACCCGTGAAGATATTGTATTGCCTTTGCTGACCATTCAACAATATGCCTTACAACAAATACAAAAACTCAATAAAGAGAAAACTATTGATGTTGATTTATTAAATGTATATGAAAAATTAGTGGTGCGTTCGTTGTATGGAAATATTAATGCGAGTAGGAATTCGGCGTAGTAAAATCACGTTATGAATATAACATGTATTTATTGAGTTTTAAACTCTTTATTAAACTCTTTCAATAGTTTTGAATCAGAAGGGATTATTTCAAATTCAATTCTATCATTTTTTCTTTTCATCCATCTAAGGAATGGTATAAATTGATCACCATCAACCAATCTATCAACTTTAATACCATTTGTTGTATAGAATTTTTTACTGTTAAATTTAATAACATTAAAATGGTAACCTCTTTGTCCATCAATACATAGCCAATTATTTATTTCAGAATAAGGGATTTCTAGTTTTATTCTGGAGATAAGATAAGTAATCTTCATATGATTCTCTTTAAATTCTACAGATAGTATTTTCAATAAAAGTCTTAGTATAAATAAAAGGAACAATACTATAATAAATAACCCTCCATAAATTGTTTTAACAGGAGTATCTGGCTGATTTATAATAAAACCAATGAATAATGGCAATGGTATTAAGAAAAAAATTCTAGTAAGTAAATAATAGGAATTTGCTTTATAATTTTTCATTTTTCTGTAATCTATCAAATAATACAATACTACCAGCCACCGAAACATTTAAACTTTTTTCACCTGGTAGATACACGATCTCTTTGCATTTTTCTAGCACTTCCTGTGGCAAACCAAAATCTTCAGAACCCAATAAATAACATGCAGATTTTGGGTGTTTATAGGTATGAATAGGCATCGCATTTTCGGCCATTTCAATAGCCACTAAATTTACTTTATAAGGCATGTGTTGGTAAAAATCATCAAAATCTTTGTATTCGAATAAGGGAATATGTTTCCAACTATTCATAGAATCACTAGGTTGTTTTTTATAACGTCTGCCAATGATAAAGATGAAATCAGCTCCAAATACCTGTGCTGTTCTCAACAAAGTTCCGTAATTATCATCGTATTTTAAACCCATAATGCCTATTCCAAAATAACCGTCTCGTTTCATTTTAATTGGTTTGTTCATTGTGTTTTCCTATTTTTTTTTAAAAAGCATTCTTCCATGATTTTACTTGTATTGCATTTCTTTTGGTGTCTTTTAAACCCGAATAGATTAAAGTGTTATTGATTTCCAAATCCTTAGCTACATTATTAAAGTAACTTAGATTTTTAAAGAAATCATATTTTATTGTGGCACTTGCTTTTATTTCTATTGCGTTAAAACCATTTTCATTTTCAAATAATAAATAAATTTCATGACCTTTTGAATCTCTCCAAAAATACAAATTTAACAATAAGTTTTGATGATAATTTTGTTTTACATATTCTGAAACAATCATATTTTCAAAAAGATGTCCTTTTAAGTTCTGTTTATGCAAAGATTGTGCATTTTTTACTTTTAATAAATGTGCTAATAAACCTGTATCATAAAAATATAATTTAGAAGATTTTACAATTCTTTTACTAAAATTATTAAAATAAGGTGGTACTAAAAATAGTATATAACTAGTTTCTAATAGGCTAAGCCATCTTTTTGCCGTTGTATGCGAAATACCTGTATCTCTTGCCATGTCATTAATGTTTAATAATTGACCTGCACGCGTAGCACAAATGGATAAAAAGTTTTTAAACTGATGTAAATCATGAATGTTTTGTAGGCTTGTGATGTCACGTTCTATATAAGTTTGTATGTAATTAGAATAGTAAACACTAGGCTAAATGTTTCTGTCGTAAATGGCTGGATAAAAACCTTTTACAATACTTTTTAGCATAATCCTTAGGTAATAAATTAGCTTGTTTTAACTCAAAAAAATCAAAGGGTAAAAGTTTTAAAATAATGGTTCTACCAGCTAAACTTTGTGTAATATTTTCTAGTAAACAAAAATTTTGAGAGCCTGACAATATGTACTGTCCCATGATAGCATCTGTATCTATTTTAGTTTGTATGTAGGAAAATAAAACAGGAGCTTGTTGTATTTCATCAAAGATTACATAGTTATCATATTCTTCTAAAAACCCATTGGGGTCTTGAAGGGCAAATTGTCTATTATCTTGATTCTCTAAACTGACATATCTATAACTTTTAAACAGGCTTTTTAGTAAAGTTGTTTTACCAGATTGTCTGGGACCTGTTAGCGTTAGTGTCGGGTATTTCTTAGCGTATTCTTTTAGTATTTTAACAAGCTGTCTTTTAACCATTATAATTTATTTTAAAAGACAAATACACCTAATATATTCAAATTACACCCATAATATATTCAAATTACACCAACAATATATTCATATTACACCGGTTTATTATTTATTTTTTTTCTTCCTCAAACTCCAAAGCTTTCAAAACCATTCGCAATTCACCATAGGAATAGGCATCACCTACTTTTTCTTTTAGTTCGCTTAATCCTTCAAATTTGGTTTTTTTTATAATTTTTTTAAGGTTTTCTACTCTTTTTTTAGGTAATAAGTCTGTAACTTCTATTTCTCCAGTTACTATAAATTGGGAAAGATGTCCTTCAATAGTTGTTTTTACGAGGCCTCTTTCTGTTGCAATTTCTACAATATTTTTGCCACTTTTAAATAAGGCTAAAGATTCTTTTTGTGAACTTCCTTTACTGTTTGTTTTTTTATTAGTCGTTTTGGCGGGTTTACTATCCAAAATATTTTCTATTTCATTCATTTCAACATTAAATTCAGAAATATATTTTTTGATGACATCTATAATCTCGTCTCCATATTTTTCTACTCGTATTTTCCCCAACCCATTAATAGCACGAAGTTCTTTGCTAGTCAATGGGAAATAACGACAGATTTCATACAAAGTTTGTTGGGTGAAAACTTGATAAGGTGGTATGTCTTCAGCTTGTGAAACAATGGTTCGGTACAAACGTAGTTCTTCAAATAGAACTTTATGTTTGGTGATCTCAATAGATTCTTTTTTTCTTCTTGGAGTTTCTTTTTTTTGTAAAACGGCTTGTGCTCGTAGTTTTAAATATTTTTGTGTTTCAAAACCTTCTGTTAACCCAGCTAAACAATAAGTTTTATAAGCTAGTTTTTTTTCTAAATCTAGTAATTGTTTATTGAGGTTTTTCTTAACCTCTTTGTTTTTTGTAGAAAAAGTAAGTGATTCTAAAGGTGTTTTTATAAACTCTTTTGTGTGTTTGATAAAGTAATTTCTCGCTTTTGCAATTCGTTCTTGAATTAGTTTACTTTCTTCGGGTTTGGGAATACTTGCACTAAGCTCAATGAGTTGTTTTTTAAAGCCACTACCAATTTGCATTAAGGGAATAACTCCTTTGTCTTTTATGAGTTCTAATGGGTCATTTATCTTCTCCTTGATACTATTTCTATTGTTATAATAAATATCAATTAATCGGGTGACTGGATATAAAAACGAATGATAATTAAACAGTTCTTCAATAAGATTTAATTGATAGGTTTTTTGCGATTCAGAAAGGGTCTTTTCATCGGGTTCATTTTCTTCTACTTGATCTGTAAAGTCAGATACTCGATGATCACTAATAATGCTAGAACTACTGATTTTACTTTTTAAAACAACGCCTTCCAAAGTTCTACAACGACTAAGAGCAACATAAGTTTGCCCGTGAGCAAAGGAAGCTTCTGCATCAATAATGGCTTTGTCAAAAGTTAAACCTTGACTTTTATGAATGGTAATTGCCCAAGCCAATCTAAGTGGTATTTGGCTAAAGGAACCCACAAAATCTTCTTTAATTTCGTTGGTTACTGTATTCAGTGTATAGTTTATATTTTCCCAAATTTCAGGAGTAGTAACTATAGGTTCATCATCATCGGGGCATTGGACAATAACTTCTTTTTTATCTAGAAAAGTAACTTGCCCTATTTTTCCATTGAAATATCGTTTTTCAGGTGAACTATCATTTTTAATAAACATGACTTGTGCTCCTACTTTTAGCTCTAATTCTTCATGTGTTGGATAAGCATGTTCATTAAATTTCCCTGAAACTGTAGCTGAGTAAAAATGACTTTTTTCTTTGAGCTTGTTCAAAGCTTGTTCATTCATACTTTTTGCACGATTGTTATGCGTAGTTAAAGTGATATAGCCCTCCTTTTTCTTTGGAGTGAAATCGGGTTGAAAACGTTCATTTAAAGCATTAGCAGATTTTTCTGAAAGCTTGTTGTTTCTTATTTCATTTAATATGGCAATAAATGCTTCGTTGTCTTGCCTGTAAATATGTTTGAGTTCAATACTGATAGGATTGACTTCTTGAAAGGATTTACTGCTAAAGAAGTAGGCGGTTTGGTAATGATTTTTTAAAAGGTTCCATTCATTTTGTTTTACCACAGGCGATAGTTGTTGTAAATCGCCAATCATCAATACTTGTACGCCACCAAAAACCTTGTTACGGTCTTTATAACGTCTTAGAACTTGGTCTATACCGTCTAATAAATCGGCACGAACCATGCTTATTTCATCTATAATCAATAAGTCTAAAGAACGGATGATATCAATCTTTGTGCGATTGAATTTCATCTTAAAACTTGTGTTTTGTTGCATTTGAACCCCAGGAATTATAGGCCCAAAAGGCATCTGAAAAAAGGAATGTATGGTCACCCCTTTTGCATTAATTGCTGCTACACCTGTTGGAGCTACAACTACCAATCTTTTTAAGGATCTTTCTTTAATTTGATGTAAAAAAGTAGTTTTCCCTGTTCCTGCTTTTCCAGTTAAGAAAATGCTACGATCCGTTTTCTCCACGAAGCTCCAAGCGAGTTCTAGTTCTTTATTTTTTATTTTCATTTTTTTATAATTCTTCTTCCTTAAAAATTTAGAATAAGGTTAAGTTTTAAATGAATTCTATTCTTTCCACAAATATATCCTTATTTTTTTAAAACAAAAGCTCCCTTTGTTCCCGTATAATAAAAGTCAATATTATTTAGCAAACAGGTCTCTTTCCATTTGTAGACCGAACTTTTATAGTTAGAACCATCGGCTAAAACAAGTTTTGTTTTTGTTGATTTTAATAATCTATCTAAATTTATTTTGGGAGATAAACGCAGCAAAACAATATCGGGTTTAAAGGATAAATCTTTATAAATCCCTAAGCTATCAACCAATAACATAGTTGTTTCTTTGTATTCTATGATGTTGGTTTTCAATTTCTTGTATGTTGATTTTTCTAATCTATTACCGATACTGTAATTATCAACAAAACGCATTTTTGTTGGGATTAAACTATCTAAGGAGTGAAATATTTGTAATTGGTTTTTTTGTTTTATTCCAATTAACGTATTTCTACTTTTATGAAAAACGATTAATTCACTACTTTTTTCTGTTTGACATTTTTCCATAAATAGAATTCCTTGAAAAACTAAAATAGCTATTAGAAAAGTGATTAATCTTTTGGGTATTATGCTTAACCACCAACGATATCCTAAAGCAATCACTAAATAACTAGCAAATAAAGCAAAAATGGAGAAGGATATATTTTGAAATAAAAATTGCTCCTGAAGTGCTACCCATTCAATAAAACCATTCATTAAAGAAAGTATAAAACCATAAATATCGACCAAAAAATCAGGTAATTGATTTATAAGTGAAAGAAGAATAACTAAGATTCCAATTCCCATTATAAGACCATCAAACGGTACAATTACAATATTTGACAAAAAGAATAGACCAGGAAACTGATGAAAATAGTATAAACTGATTGGTAAAGTTCCTATAGTTGCTGAAAGAGAAACCACAAATAATTGCCATATTTTTCTAGGAAAAACCCATTTGATTCTTGGAAGTAGAGATTCTATTTTAGGAAACAGCAATACAATTCCTAAGACGGCAGCATAGCTCATTTGAAAACCCACATCAAAAACAAAAAGTGGATGAATTAAAACGAGTAAGAAAAATGAAGTGACTAATGCATGTAAAACCGAACTTCTATTATTGGTAACAGCCATACCAATAGCGATAAAAGTAAACATTGTAACTGCACGAACAACAGATCCACTCAAACCTGTTAAAAGAGCAAATCCCCAAAGAAAAGAGATGATAAAGATGGTATTAAAATGTTTTCCATGTTTTATTTTTTCAATTGGTTTCAACAAAAAACCCAAAAGCATAAATAGAATTCCCACATGTAATCCCGAAACAGCCAAGATATGTATTGCTCCTGCACCTGCATAACTACTGAGCAATTCTTTTGAAATACTTTGCCTTTGACCTAAAACGAGTGCGTTGATAATTCCTAATTCATTTTTAGTAAAGTTGTGTTTTAAAAGTGATTTTTGAATTTTTCTACGAATTTTAGCTGCACTGATTTGTAAACTAAAATTATCATTTTCAATAGGTTTTATTAATTCTTTTTTAGTGGAAATTTGATGTAATACACTCTGTTTGTTTAAGTAGGCGTTATAGTCAAAAGAATAGGGGTTTTTAGGTTTGTTTATTTCAGCTAATTTAGAATAAGTCAAGTAGGTTTTGCCGACTTCTAAGATTTTATTTGTGCTGTCTTTTGAGATATTAACCAGTACTTTCCCTATACTTTTTTTACTGTCAATCTGTAAAATTGTCGCAAAGTATTTAGTGTGATATAATGTGGGTTTTAGTTGTTTGTTTATTTGAAAAACAACAGTATTATTTTCAGTGATAAAATGTGAGTAATGAGTTTTTATGTTTACTGGGTTTTTTAAGGATATTGCTAAATTTCCTATTATAAATATTAGAGTATAACTCAGTAATTGAAATACGCCTCTCCAGCGATAATTTGTTTTGTTTATATAATAGAAAACACTTAAAACAAGTAGTGCAACTAAACCAGAAATAAGCAAATTTTGAAGAGGAAGTGGAAAATAAAAGCCAACTAGCACACCTAAAACAAGGAATAAACTCAATTGAAAAGGTATATATTGGGAGATCGTATTCACGTAACTCAATCATTTTTTTGATGTTACAAAAGTAATAAGGGCAATTGGAGTTTTTTGTAGGATAAACCCTGAAAGTCTTAGAGGATAAGTCTGATTTTTAGATGAATTGCTATATTATATGAGTCAAATGTAAGATATTGTAGAATTTCAATTATTATAGACATGCTTATCAAGAATTACTTAATAATTTCTTTGTGAAGCTTAGGGAATACTTTGGGGAACTCTGTGTAATTGCTATTGTACAGAGCCACAAAGAATTTCACAGAGTTGCACAAAGCCCACAGTAATCTACGCAGTACCTATTATATTTATAAGTGAAGCGTGTTGATAATAATTTCAGTAACATTTTTAGAAGCACCGTTTCCACCTAGTTTTTCTTCAAGTGTCAAATAGTTTTCGAAAAGTTGTTTTCTATTTTTTTTCTTTAAAATTTTAGTCAATTCTTTTTTAAGACGATTTTTATTATACTCTTTTTGAATTAACTCGCTTACTACAGGAGCATCCATCACTAAATTTACAAGAGAAATATATTTAATGTTTTTCACTAACATTTTTCCAACAGAGTAGGTGATGGTACTTGTTTTATAACAAACTACTTGAGGTATTTTAAAAAGTGCCGTTTCAAGAGTTGCCGTACCAGATGTAACCAAAGCAGCATAAGAAAGGCTCAATAAATCGTGTGTTTTATTGGGGACGAAAGCAACATCAGTCGTATCTATATAGTTTTGATAATAACTTTTTTCTCTATTAGGAGCGCCTGCAATAACAAATTGATAATCAGTAAATAAATTTGACATTTCTACCATCAAAGGCAGCATGTGTTTTATTTCTTGGGATCTACTTCCAGGTAATAAGGCGATAATTGGTTTAACACCAATTTTATATTTAGTTCTAAAATCTTTTTCATCTACAGGTTTTCTATCGGCTATTTCATCTTGTAATGGATTTCCTACATAATGAACTGGGATGTTGTGTTTTTTTTCGAAATAATCTTTTTCGAATGGAAAGATTACATATAATTCATCGACATATTTTTTTAATTTTTTAACTCTTTTTTCATTCCAAGCCCACACTTTTGGAGCAATATAAAAATGAACAGGAATTCCTATTTTTTTTGCAAAAGGAGCAATTCGAAGATTAAAACCCGAATAATCAACTAAAATTAGTGCATCTGGTTTGAAGTCTGCAAGATCTTGTTTGCATTGTTTTATGTATTTAGAAAGTGTGGTAATGTTTTTAATAACTTCTAAAAACCCCATAAAAGCTAAATTTTGATAATGGGTAACTAATTCACCACCAACAGCCTGCATTAAATCACCACCCCAAAACCGAAATTGGGCTTGTGTGTCTTTTTCTTTAAGTGATTTCATCAAGTTTGATGCGTGTAAATCACCTGAGGCTTCTCCTGCTATTAGATAGTATTTCATGCTTAAAATACTTTAGACCCAAAAACCATAAGTGCTACTAAAATCACACCTAGCATCACGCCACGAGCTTTGTATTCTTCCTTTCTTCTTAAAAATACAAAAAATAATAATAGATTAGGTATAGCACCTAAAGACAAAATCATACCTTGATTTCCAGTATCTAACATCCATTGCCATGATGCTTCAAATCCATTTTTCATAACAATTTCCATATACAAATAACTGCCAGCAATTGTTGTGAGAATACTTAGTATAAAACCAATGCCTATTTTTTTTATCATTTTATTAGACTTTTAACCTTCTATATTTTACTTTTAACTTTTAACTTTCCACTCCTACATCTCCCATTGATTTAAATCATCGATAAAATGGTGAGCCGTCATATCAAATTGTACAGGAACAATAGAAATATAGTCATTGGCTAATGCCCATTCGTCGGTATCTTCTCCTTTGTCCATATTAACAAACTTTCCAGTCAACCAATAGTATTCTTTACCATGTGGATTGACTCTTTTGTCAAATTCTTCTACCCAACTAGCTCTTGCTTGTCGGCAGATCTTAAAACCTTTAAATTTCTTGTCTTCTGTTTTAGGAATATTAACATTTAAAACTACTCCTTTTGGAATTCCATTTTTTAGAGCATTCAAAACAATCTTTTGTATAGCTTCTTTTAGGTGGTCAAATTCGGCATTCCACGAATAATCTAGCAATGAAAAACCGATAGCTGGAATTCCTTCGATACCAGCTTCAACAGCTGCACTCATAGTCCCTGAATAGATAACATTGATAGATGAGTTAGATCCGTGATTGATTCCCGAAACACATAAATCAGGTTTTTTGTTGAGTAATTCATTAACTGCCAGTTTTACACAATCGGCTGGTGTACCACTACAAGAGTACTCAATTTGAGGACCTGAGTCAATACTAACAGGCTCTACAAATAACGTATTATTAACAGTGATAGCGTGTCCCATAGCACTTTGCGGACTATCGGGAGCCACAACAACAACATCTCCAATCTCGTTCATGGCTTTAATTAATAGACGTATTCCTGGTGCGGTAATTCCATCATCATTGGTTACTAATATGAGTGGTTTATTTTTCATTCTTTTCTAGTTTATCGTGTTTTAATAACACCTATTTTTAGTTTTGTAAAGATACATAAACAATATTAATAATCTTTAGAGCCTTTTCTTTTGAATCCTTTTATTACACTATTTTTTTACTATAATCTAAATAAATAAGTGTGTCAAAAAGGAAAGATTTCTATCTGTAATTGTAATAATTAAGACATTTTAACAGGAATTTATCCACTATATTTGTAAATGTTAAAAAAATGGCATTATTTTAGCTACCTAGAAATTATCTAAATGCAACTAATTATTCAGTTTATGAAACGAAACTATAAGCTTATTATCTCTCTAATTATTTTGGTCGGTGTGCTGGTGAGTTTTAATATGCGTTACCAACCTGATCCAGAAAAGAACAAAGAACTAGTTAGAGTGTTGCGTTATATTCTTACGCAAGGACACTACCAACCTACAGACATTAATGACAGTTTTTCAGAAGCTGTTTTTACTGATTTTTTAGAAATACTAGATCCATCAAAACACTATTTTATACAATCTGATATTGATGAGTTTTCATTAAATATAAATGAGATAGACGATCAAATATTAAACGACGATTTATCTTTTTTCTATTTGGTGTATAATCGTTATATCACTCGTGTAAATGAAACAAAAACCTATTACCAAGATATTTTAAAAGACCCTTTAGAATTAACCAAAGAGGAAACCTACTCGGTTGATTATAAAAAATCTACCTTTTCACAAAATAAAAAAGAGCTAATACAGGTTTGGCGCAAACAACTTAAAATGCGTCTATTAGGAACTCTTTATGACAAGGAACAAGCCGAAGAAGATTTATTAGAAACTGATAGCACCTATGTCATGAAATCTTTTGAAACTTTAAAAGAAGAAGCCCAAACAACTACTTTAGACAATATGGATAATCTATACGAACGTTTAGAGGAGTTGACTCAAGATGATTGGTTTGGGTATTTTATCAATAGTATTACAGCACAATTTGGTCCTCATAGTACTTATTTGAGTCCTAAGATAAAAAAGAAATTTGATATTTCTATGTCAGGAAAATTAGAAGGAATTGGTGCAAGATTAATGAAAGAAGGAGAATACACTAAAATAACAGAACTAATTTCTGGCGGACCAGCATGGCGTGCAGGAGAATTAGAAGTAGGAGATCTTATTCTAAAAGTAGCGCAGGCAGATGCTGAACCACTTGATATTGTCGGTATGCGATTAGATGATGCGATTGAATACATCAAAGGGAAAAAGGGAACAGAAGTACGACTTACACTTAAAAAAGTAGATGGAAGAATTGAAACTATTTCAATAATTAGAGATGTTGTTGAATTAGATGAAACCTTTGTTAAATCGACGATTGTAGAGAAAAATGGAAAAAAATATGGCTTGATAAATTTACCAAAATTTTATATAGATTTTGATGAGAAGAACTATAGAAATTCGGCTACAGACATGGAAAAGGAAATTGAAAACCTTGCAAATGAAGGTGTTTCAGGTATTGCAATAGATTTAAGAAATAACGGAGGAGGCTCGTTGAAAACAGCAATTGAAATTGCAGGTTTATTCATTGATGAAGGCCCAGTAGTACAAGTAAAATACAGAGGAGAAAAAGCACAAATAAGAAGAGATATTAAAAGAGGTACTAAATGGGATGGCCCATTAGTTGTTATGGTTAATGAGTTATCTGCTTCAGCTTCTGAGATTTTTGCTGCAGCTATGCAAGATTATAAAAGAGCCATTGTAATAGGTGGAAAGCAAACATTCGGTAAAGGAACAGTACAAAATTTTGTTGAACTCAATCGCTACTCAAGATTAGACAAGGATCTTGGTTTTTTAAAAATGACTATTCAAAAATTTTACAGAATTGATGGAGGTTCTACACAATTAGAAGGAGTAATACCTGATGTGATTGTGCCTTCTCGTTACAGTTATTTAGATGTAGGTGAAAGAGATTTAGAAAAACCAATGCCTTGGGACCAGATTGACTCTGCAAACTACACGTATTGGGATGGTTATGAAAATTATAATACGAGTATTGAAAATTCACGAATTAGGGTTTTTGATAATGCACAATTTCAATTAATTGATAAAAATGCTAAATGGTTGAAAGAAGGACAAAATGACAAAACCATCTATTTAAACTACGAAACTTTTAAGAAAGATATCGAAAGTCGTAGTAAAGAAGCTGAGGCTTTTGATGCTTTAGATGATTTTAAAACTGATTTAACTTTTAAATCGCCATTACATGAAATAGCTATGCTAGAATCAGATAGTATATTTGCTAAAAAGAGAGAAGTTTGGCACACAAACTTAACCAAAGATGTCTATATCGCTGAAAGTTTGAATATTTTAGAAGAGTTAAGAACTAAAAACAAAGTGGAATTGGTGAAGCATTAATGTATTAGCTAAGAATTGCTTCTACAAAAGCTTGTTTTTTTCTTCTTGAAACAGGTAGCTTTTTATTGTTTTCTAAGATAACAAATCCACCATCATTTTTATTGTATTTAGAAATATAGTCCATATTTACTAAATAGGATTGATGTATTCTAAAAAAATTAGAATCTGATAAGGCAATGTCATATTCTTTTATGGTTTTAGCTACGATGATTTGTTTATTAGAAATGGTGTTAAAAATTGTGTAATTTCGTGCTGATTCACAGTAAATTATCTCTTCAATTTTTATTAATTCAATTCCAGTTGATGTTGGTAAAGCTAATTTTTTAATCTTAATTTTGTTGTCAATTAAACTTGCTATTTTATTACTTAGATTTTTGAGTTCTCTTTCATTCTCAAACTTAGTTACAGCTTGTATTAATTCGTCTGGTATAACAGGTTTTAATAAATAATCAATAGCACTACACTTAAAAGCTTTTATAGCAAATTCGTTATGAGCGGTTACAAATATTACACCAAATGAAAAATGACTAAATAATGCTAAAAGATCAAAACCAGTACCATCTTTCATACTAATATCTAAAAAAACCAATTCAGGTTGTAATTCGTCAATTAAAACTTTTCCATTAACAACGCCATCGGCTTCTCCGATGATTTCTACTTTATGACAATATTTTAACAAAGTATTTCTCAGGATTTTTCTTCCTTTAGATTCATCGTCAATAAGTACAGCTTTTATCATAATATGTAAGGTAATTCTACGGAGACTAGCGTTCCATTATCATTAGATTCAATAACTACTTCATACACTATATTTGTCTTTTTAGTATAATTTTTTAATCGGTCATTTATTAAAGAAAATGACATTGAATTATGTTTAGTATAACCTGTTTTCTCTTTGTTTTTAGACGCTTTTATTCCAATTCCATTGTCTTTTATACTGCATTTTATTAGACCATATAATAAGTCCTCATCTTCTAAATCTGTTATGATTTTATAGTTGATTTCTATTTTACCTTTTTCTTTTAAAGATGAAATACCGTGTAATATTGCATTTTCTACAAAAGCTTGTATTAACATCGGAGGAATTTTTATTTCTTCAAAATTTTCAGGAACATTTATCATATATTCAAAAGAATCATCAAAACGAACTTTCTCTAAACTTAAATAGGTTTCTAGAGTTGTGTAATCCTCTTCAAAGAGTACAAAATCTTTACGAGAATTTTCTAAAATTAACCGAATTAATCGCGAAAATTTTGCCAAATATAACTCCGCATTAGTGGCATCATTTTCTGACACATAGCTTTGTATAGAATTTAAAGTATTAAATATAAAATGAGGATTCATTTGAGTCCTCAATACTTTTTGTTCTAACTCTAATTTGTTTTTTTTAATAGTATTGTATTCGTTTAAACGCTTATATTTATTAGCTCTTTTAACAAAAAACAATAAAATACTGAGAAGAATTGCAAGACTTCCTAATGCGTAACCTAACTGTTTTTGTTTGGCGAGTTTTACATCTTTTTTTTCTAATTCAAGTTTTTGTGTGATAATTTCTCTTTCTTTTTCTGCCACATTAAATTTGGTGTCTGTTTCAGTAGCAACTTTTCTTCGCTCCATATTAAAAACACTATCTTTTGCATCAAGGAGCATATTAAAGTAAGAAATAGCTTCACCGTTTCTATTTAACATTTTTAAGCTTTGAATAATACCTTGAATTGCTTCTGGACTTTTACGATCAACTCCTGTTTTTTGAACATTTGCATAGCTTTTTTTGAAATAAGCTAAAGATTTTTCATAATCCTTTTGTTTAAGTGAAATTTTACCTAGAAAAAGTTGAGCTTCTGCCATTCCACCTATATCTTTGGCTTTTATAAATTCATTTAAAGCTTTCTTGTAAAAACTCATTGCAGTTGACAAATCCTCATCTAAAAAATAAATTTTTGCTAGTTTAGCTAATACAATCGAATGTTTTCTCTGTAATTTATGGGTTTCAGTATCGACTAATAATTTTTCTAGTAGCTTTTTTGCTTCCTTTCTTTTTTGTAGATGCTCATAACAAATGGCTATATTTAGTTCAGTTGTAATTACAGCTTGAACATTACCTAATTTTTCTAAGATTTTGGCTGTTTTATTAAAATAATTGAGTGCCTTTTTATATTCATTTGTTGATAAATGCAAAGTTCCAATAGCTCCATAGGTCATTGCTTGGTAAAGTACTTTCCCTTTCTTTTCATAAATAGGTAGTGCTTTTAAGAAGCTATTTATTGCTAAATCATACTTGTGCTGAGCTCTTAAAATATTTGCCACATTACTGTGATTTATAGCCATTTGTAAGGTGTCTTTTAGTCTTTCCGAAATAGAATAACTCATTTTATAAAAGACAAGAGCAGAATCCATTTGTGATCTTTTATACTGAATAACACCTAGTTGGTTTAAAATATCACTCTCCTTTTTTTCTTTTCCAATTCTTCTAACTTCGTTTAATGCTGTTAAAGAGTATTGCTCTGATTGGTCAGTATCAGTATACAATTGTTTTTTTCCTAAGACTATTAATGCATCAATTCGCCCTTCTAAATTGTTTGACTCAACAACTTGTTTAAGACTGTCTATTGACTGCCCCAAGCTAACAAAAGTGTTGAAAACAAGGAGGATAGTAATGTTTAAAAGCAATCTCATAACATTAAAAATAGAGAAAATATTTAAAAAATAGAAAATTATTTTACTTATTAACCTGAGTTCGACCTAAGCTTTACTATACAGAATGCTAAGAAGAGGTGAGATTTGAAGAATAAATTTTAAGAAATAACGAGTTATTGTGCAAGATTTATTCAAAAAAGATTGCCTCTTCTTTGCATTGCCTTTGGATTTAATGAATTTTCCCCAATT
>DQTL01000251.1 GCA_015662775.1 Lutibacter sp. | reverse complement strand
TGGTATTCATAAGCTCTATAATCTTTGAGATTATACAACGCCCAAGAAAGGTTGTCGTTTATAGTCTCTTTATAATCAAATCCTTCTCGGGTTTTATTATTTTCAATTAAAGATAAGGCTTCAAATAATTCTCGTTTTGCATCACGAAATCTATTTTGTTCAAGATAAATAGAAGCTAAGTTATTTTGAGCATGAGCGATAGCTAAATGATTTTTAAAGTCTTTTTGCAAGTACAAAGCTTCCAATGCGTAAGATTCAGCTTGTACTAAATTACCTTGAAAAAAATAAACACCCGAAAGATTGGCATATGCTCTTGCTTGTAATTGTTTTATTTGATTATTGTTTTCATTTAAATTAATAATTTTTTTATAGTAATAAGAAGCACTATTTAAATTATTAATTTTTGTATACATGACTCCTATATCTAATTGTAGAGTTGATATATATACTAAATTTGATGAATTTTGAGCAATTAAGAGCGTTTTATTAAAGTACTCTAATGCCTTATCGTAATTATTGGTGTTCTTAAAAATATTGGCTATTAAATAACTGATTTTTTCTATTTGAAAACTATCTTTTGATTGAGTTGCTTTTTGTAGTAGAGCCAAACTAATTTTTAAAGCTTCTTTGTGTTTGTTTGTTTTAAAAAGCTGGGTGGCTATTTGTAACGAATCAGTAGTACCTACTGTCTGTGGGGGAACAGTAACAGTAGGATTTTGTTGTAAAAAGGGAGGGTTTACTACCGATGCGTTGACAAAAGCTATAAAAGCTGGGGTAAGCAAAAAGGCAAACCAAAATAAATAAAACCTTTTATCTTTTGTCATGTTTCTTCTTAATCTATCCGTCGTCAAATATAATAAAAAGGGGTAAATAATGGGGGTTAAGGGGGTAAATAAGAAGGCACTTCATAAAATTGGGGTTGGGGATAAGAAGGCGTTTAATCAAATATGAATCGGGGTTTTTTAATTTCACTAGTTTTAGTAGTTGTTTGAACAAAATCTACACGAAGACTTCCATCAGCTTCTTTGTTGTAGTTTTTGGTGTAATTTAGTTGAGTAGAGTTACCTTCAGTTAGGTAAATGTCGTTTGTGTTTTCATCTGTATTATAGCCAAATGCTACATCAACACCTTCTTCTACTTTAAAATCAACTTGTATACTTCCATCTTGGTTGTATAATATGGAGTATGTGTCTAATAATCCTAAATCATTGTTTTTCTCAAAAGTATTATCATCAAAAATACTTAATCGAGGAAGGCTAGAATTATTTTCATCTTTAAAAACTATATTTAATCTATTATCGTTTATATTAAAATTTTGAGATAAATTAGTTTTGTTTAAGTCGTTATTCGTGTAAAAATAGACTTCATTAGTAGATTTTTCTGTTGTATAATCTATACTAACACCTTCACTAACCTCATGTGTTAATGCATAGCTACCGTCAACATTTCGTTTAATTTCGAAAGATTGTAGTAAATTGCTATTGGTGTCATTAATATCGCTAACTGTTTCTTCAGTAGAGCAAGAGGTTAACAAAAAAGCTGCGGCAAAAAAGCCTAAAAATAAATGTTTCATGGTATGTAAATTTAAATTAGTTGTATTATTAATAATTGATTAAAGAAAAAAGATGGGGGAGCAATGCGAGTGTAAATAAGAACAAGAGTAACTCCCCCAATTAACCTAAATATGCTTTATTCAATTAATTTATGTTTGACTATGTAAATGGCTAATCCTACCGCATTTTTGACTCCTAATTTAGTCATAATATTCTTTCTGTGAGTTTCTACAGTTCCGGTACTAATATGCAAAGAACTAGCAATCTCTTTATTCCCATACTCTTCGCCAATAAGTTTTAAAATCTCATATTCACGATCAGATAACATGCCAAAATATTGAGTAAAATGTGCTTCACCTGTTACTTTTTTACCAGTAAAGGAATTGACAATTTTATTTCTAATATCCGTACTAAAGAAAAGTTCACCTTCATGAACTGTTTTAATAGCTTCAATAATGCTTTCACCAGCACTTACTTTAGTAATAAAACCTTTAGCACCTATTTTTAGCACCTCTTTAATCAATTTAACATCATTATAACTAGTTAAAATAACTGTATTGGGTAGGTTTCCATTATTTTTAAAAGAACGTAAGACATCAATTCCATCCATTTTTGGCATTCCGATGTCAAGCACCAGTATATCGGCACTATTTTCATTAAACCAGTCTAAAACACTGAGCCCATCTAATGAATATCCAACTACATTTATTTTTTTTTCTGTTTTAAGTACTGCAACGATTCCATCAATTAATATTTGATGATCATCTGCTATGTGCACTGTTATTATTTCATCTTTCATTTTACGTTACAAATGTATGTTACTATTTAAGTTTGCACAATACCGAAAACCGTGATTTTTTAAAATCAGGGTTTTCGGTAGTTGATTGTTGTTTTTGTTAAACAATATCTTGTTATAAAAAACAACCCTCCTATTATATAAAATAAAGGAGGGCTTACACTAAATATACTAAGTAATAACTTATCGTAATCTATCTACAGATTTTACGAGGTCTTCATCTTTTTGAATAGCACGGTTTGCTAATAACAAAAGTGCTATTGATACCAAAGGTAGAAAACGCTCAACACCTTTCATTGAAGCAAATGCTTCTCCAGATATTTTTAGAAGATGATATGTCAATAAGCCAAACAAAATAAGGTTAATCAATATATTAATTCGGTTAATACCTATTTGTCGTTTTCTGTTTTTAAAACTGAAAAGACTTAAAAAAGCCAAGAAAAGAACAAGAAAAAAAGCGATACCGATATTTTCTACAAAGAGTTCAAGATAAGCTATCAAAGATTCTAATTGAATTGTTTGTTTGTTTAAGGTTTTCCATCCATCGTAAAATAAAAACATTCCACCAGCCAATAAACCTGTAAAAAATAAATACAAACTTTGAATTCTTTGAAGCATATACTATATATAATAGGCGTCAAAGATACTGATTTAATTAAGAATTAAGAATGTAAAATTGAGAATTGTTTGAGTAAAACAAATAATAATATTACATTTGTTACAAATCCTAAACTATCTAAAAATGAATACACTATTTATACAAAATCTTAAATGCCACGGTTGTGCCAATACGATAACCAAAGGAATTAAATCTATACAAGGAGTCACAGAGGTAAAGGTCAATGTTGATGATTCAAATGTTTCTTTTAAATCAATCAATTCAGAATTGATAACTCAAGTTAAAGCAAAACTATCTAAGATGGGTTATCCTGAACAAGATGCAACCAATACGACAATTCACAAAGCAAAATCGTATGTGAGTTGTGCCATTGGTAAATTAAATGAGTAACTTTACAAAATGTTACTTCATACTTTACGGTCGGTATTTACACAATTTTCAGGCTCTATTTCTTTTTTAAACGAATTGGAAGAAGTGTCGTCATACGTTACTATTAAAGAAAATACTGTATTGTTGAAAGAGAATGCTTATATCAAACAAATACCTATTGTTATAGAAGGACTCGTTAAAGTATATAAAGAAGAAGAAGAAAATGGCAATGAAGTTTTACTCTATTATATTGCGCCAGGCGAAAGTTGTATTTTAAGTATAGTTGCTGCTGAAAAAAATGAAAAAAGTAAAGTAAAAGCTATCGTTGAAGATTCTGCAAAATTGTTGCTGATTCCTACTGAAAAGATACATCAATTGCAAATAAAACATCCTGAATGGAATAGATTTGTTTATGGTCTATTTGACGAAAAATTTTATGAGGTTATTAATAGAATTAAAACCTTAACATTTTCCACTAAAATAAAAAGGCTCTATGAATATTTAGTAAAAGAAACCAAGTTAAAACAAACGAACACACTACATCACTCGCATCATGAAATTGCTAATGAACTAGGCTCATCTAGAGAAGTAATTTCAAGACTTCTAAAAAAGTTAGAAAATGAAGGGAAAATAGTTTTATCGCAAAGAAATATCAAAGTATTATAGGAACTTGTAACATCAATCACCAGATTTAATATATTTAAGGTCTATTTTTACTTCATATAAAAACATATATAGTGTCTGTCAGAAAACAGACAAATTTTATAAAAGGAATTTTTATTAGTGAGATTTTTAATTTATTTTTATGAGGTGATGCTTAAGCATCAGAC
>DQTL01000064.1 GCA_015662775.1 Lutibacter sp. | reverse complement strand
TTCTGATAATTCTATTTTATTATCTGTTAGGTAATACTGTATCGCATTGAGTGAGTTAAAAACAAAATGCGGATTCATTTGTGAGCGTAATGCATAGAGCTCAAACTCAGCAAGCTTTCTTTTGGCATTGAGTTTAATAGCTTGTTTGTTAAGTTCTCTTTTTCTAACTAGAAGTATAAGAGCTGTAATAAATACAATACCCAATACAATAAATAGCAACTTTGCCAGTAATGTTTGGTACCAAAGTGGTGTAATTTTAAAACTAAATGATTTGCTTTTCCCTTTTGATTTTATATGTAATTGATAGCTTTTTGGCGGTAAATCATTAAAACTAATTTGATTTGATGTGGTTGTAACCCACTTTTTTTGAATGGGTAATAGTTGGTATTTATAAGAAAAATCTGAATTTTCAGAAAAATCAATACTTGAAACATTGAAAGTAACCGTATTGTTTTTAGCATATTTAACGAGTTTTGTAGTTATACTTTTAGTATTGTAAGTTGCATTAGAGATGTAAATATCTAATAATTGTCTTTGGGTATTCTTTTTTATTGGAATTGTTACGACACCAATATTACTGCTAACTAGCAAATTTTCACCCACTACATAAACAGACTTTGCATTTTTTAAAAGTAGCCCATCATTTTCATTGTAGATAGCCGTAAAAATATAGTTGTTTTTTAGATCTTTTTTATAATGCCAAACACCTTTGTCAGTTGCCAACCATAAATTATTGTTTTCATAAAAAGAATCATTTATACTTAAATAAGCTGTTTCTTCTAAGGGAATTATTTTGTTTAAATCTGTTATAAAAGCACCATAAGCATCTGTCCCAACTAATAAAGTGTTATTATCGAGTTTGTTTAAACTTAAAATAGGCTTCTGGTGTAAGTTATTTGTCATTTTCATTTGAAATATCAAAGCTTTTATACTGTCGTTTTGAAGCACCTTTAAACCATTAGAAGATGCAATAATAAGTGCTTCCTTGAAGGAAATAAATGTTCTAATTCCATTTGACAAGTATTCTTTATTAATACTAAGATTATTAGGGTTTAGCTTGTTTAGCCCAGCTGTAAAATTTCCATATAAATAATTATTATGATATACTAATTGCCTAGCCGTTTCGTTTAAATAAGCTTTAATTTTGGAAGCATGAAGTATTGTTTTTGTGTTATTTTGTAAGGTCGTAATTTTTTTATTTGTAATGAAGTATTTTTTATTTAATTCCTTTACCTCAAAGACACCATAGGTGAAATCGCTTTCTTTTATATAGGGTTTAAACTGTTTGAAAACACTGTCATATTGATAAAATCCTTTGTCTAAGACAGTTGTAATTATACGCTTACCTACTTTTTTTATTTTTCCTGTTTTTTCGTTTATTAAAGTATAAGTAGCGTTTTGTTTCGATTTTGGTAATTTATATACACCATTTCTAAAAGTAGCTATCCATAAATTATCTTGTTTATCAATAAACGAAAAATGCGCTTTTAGATAGTCAGGAATATTATGGACGTTAACCAAATTGTAATTATTATCTAAAACACCGACAAAGCCTTTACCCGTAATTTGTATTTGGTTATTGACCACATGCACTCGTGTGTATTTCGATTTTTTTATATTGAGAACATCTTCAAAAAATCTTGTTTTAAAGTTATAGTTATTCAAATTTATTATAGTATAAGCTTTATTAGATAACCAAATATAAGTGCTATCGTTTACTTGACTCCGTGTATGGGCTTCGTTAATTTCTTGGAATACCTTTATTCTTTTTACTTCCTTATTATTTTTATCTATAAAAACTAAGTTTGTTTTATCTTTTGAAAATTGGACTCTATGTAGTTTTTTATGATTTAGATATACTTTGTAATGCTTGAGAACAGAATGAGTACCTTGAACATCGTAAGCTTTCCATTGTTTATTTTCTAATTGATAGTGTGCAGTTGAATTATTAAAAGTAACTTCATTACCAACAACATTTCGATTCATAGGGCTTAATACTTCACCTTTAATAGCGCTAGGGAAAGCATAAACACTATCGTTTTCTATATACCCAATTTTTGGGGATTTAGAAAAATACCAAACTTTGCCATTAGGTGTAGCAGTTACATTCCAAATATCATTAGTCGGTAAACCATCACGAATAGTAAATTTTTTAAAATCTGTACCGTTAAATTTTACCATACCTTTATCGGTAATAAACCAGATAAATCCATCGACATCTTGTGTGATACGATATACATGGTTACTTGGCAAACCGTCTTTGGTGGTGTAATTGGTGTATTGTTGAGAAAACATAGGACTCCATATAAATAGTAATACTAATAAGATATGGAATTTTTTCATGAAGTTTTATGTTTTAAAAATTTAAAGATAAACTATAATTTTCAAAATTAACAATAGTTTCTTCATATTGAGTATTAAATTTCACTCAAATATGAGCGGTTTTTATGTGTTGGGATTAGTCGTGTTTTTAGCTATAAAAAATATTTGTTACGGTCTTATAAACAATAGGCTTTAGTTTAAAATAGCTGTGTTATTTCATAATAGTTCGTTATGTTTTTGTAACTTACTGATTGTTAGTTATCTAATATTTCACCCTTAACTATATAACTTGCTTAAAATCAGATATTTAATCTCAATACTAATCTCTAACTACTAATATCTAACGAAGTGTTGATTTCATTATTAAACTATTTAAAGAATTTATAAATATATAATTTATATTTACGGATATAATTTCGTTGCGAACATTGCGTAAATCTTTGCGTTCCTTGCGGTTAAAAACAACAACGCCATTTTTAAACTACAGCCAAACAATAATGCAAACTAATTTAGGTTTAACAAGATAACCTGCTAAACCCAAACTAATTAACATTAATTCTTTTTCGCAATTTTTTACCCAAAAAAATATTTCTTATTTAAAATGTTAATCCAATACATCTATTACAGTACAAATGACACCATCTATAGTATTTGAGCCAAAAGTTCCTTCAAATTCAATAGTAACTAAATCTCCCACAGCTGAAGCTTCTTGAACAGTAGTAAAAGTAAATGTTCCACTTGCTAAGTTTAGACCTGGGATTACAAGTGTAGCGCCTTCATTGTTTTGCCAATCAGCTACAAAACTAGATACATCACCTGTGTGTGAAGCAGATGAGTGAAAATAAAAGCCAACTCCTGAATCTGTCCAAATATCATACACTTTTTTACCAACACTATAATAGGATGCATTAAATATTTCAGCTGTTACAAGACTTTCTATATAAGTAGTTGGACCACCGTTAACAGAGTATGCTATAGCTACACCAGAACAACTAGCAGGTATTTCAGTTACAGAATCTAATGTTAAGCAGGCTTCACCATTTATTTCTGCGGTCTCTTCTGTGTCTTCATCATCAGAAACAGCTGTACCTGAAAAAGAAAATTTTATATTATCATCTACAGAATTACCTCCAGTTTCTGTTGTGATAGTTAGACTTTCTACTGCTGTATTATCAGTATAATAAGCAACTCCATTATACATAAAGAAACTGCCATCTGTAGTGTTCCATATTTCCGAAAAAGTTGAAGTATCTCCATCATTTACTGCATATGAATAAAAATCAATAAAAGGGGCAACTGTACTATATATATGGTAGTAATCACCTTCGCTACCTCCTGTTATTAAATCGACATGCATTTCATCATTGTTAAAATTGGATTCTATTCCATCATTTCCTATACTAAAGCCTTGTGATCCTTCAGAACATACTGGCACTACATCATCTCCTTCTGACGCACAAGAGATTAAAAAAATTAATGGAAGTAATAAGAGTATGATTGTTTTAAAATTTGTTTTCATAATTGTTAAATTGATATTGTTTTAAATTAACCTGTTTTTTACTGTTAAGAATCTTAAAGAAACCCAAGCACTCCTTTACAGAGTACTTAGGATTCATGAAATAATAAATAATTCAAATTTAATTAACCAAAGTGTTTTTATAACTCAATATATTCAAAGTAAATGTTCGGTACGCCATAATTAGGAACAGGTCCGCCGCTTCCATAAAAATTAGCACTATCGATACTAATACCACCACCTAAACTAATAGGAAATGTTGGGTCTGTACTTCCAGCACCACGAGTAATCGGACCAATAACATCACTAAATGATGTGCCAGCTGGTAAGGTTCTTCTTAGTGTATAAGTTCCAGCAGTTACTGTAATTGGTGGAACAGAAATGTATTCGTAAGCGCTATTGTCAAAGCTTAGAGTGCTAGAATACAATGTGCTACCTCCACCCTCTAACTCAATAGTATATACAAGAGCAGAATTTTGTGATTTATAACCAAATCCACAAATCTGTAGATCATTTGCAGTAGTAAATGTGTATTCATGTGTTAATAAATCCATTGTTTCATAGAGTTCGTAACTGGTACTGCTGTGAAGAATGCCAAAGAAGCCTTCTATATCTCTACTGCTCGATGTACTGCAATCTACTGCAGGGTCAACTACGTCTTTTTTGCAAGAGGTAATAAGACTAATAAGTACTATTAAAATTGTTGTTTTAATAAAAATTTTCATGTTTGTTCTTTTTAAAATTAATATTTACCCTTCTATATTTTCATTATTATCACAAATACCTTCAATCATGATAATAATATCATCTGCGATGTTGCTAAAATCAGCTCCAGTAATTTTTATGGACTCATCATTGTTGTCAATTAAGCTTATTTCATAATTATTTGTTCCAGCTGACATAGAAGTGATAAGAATACATTGTACACCCATTGCATTTGCTGTTGCAGCAAGATTTGCAAGATCGGTGTTATCAACACCATCAGCAGTGTCGTCATCACCACCTGCTGTAGCATCAGTGATAATTATTGCTAGTTTTGTAATACTCCCTGTTCTCCAAGTACCTGCAAAACTATTGTTTAGCACTTCATTCAATAACAAACCTCCTGGTTCAGGAAAGCCAACACCACTTCCAAGAGACATGGCAGCATTTAATTTTGCTAATTGTGTACCAAAACTTGCCTGATTTGCTGTTCCAAATTTCTCCATCATGGTTAAGTATTGAGCACGGTTTGTCCCAGTCGTATTTACTACCTTTTGCGCTGCAGGAAGACTTGTGTAATCTACTTGTGTGCTATAACCTGTAGGAAAAGGAACATCACCTTCCATCATTGTTTCATCAAAAATTGATAATGAAAGTCTATAATCTCCTCCTGATTCATTTACAATTGTACTGACAATAGAACTTACAGAACTCTTAATACCATCAATTGCACCACCCATACTAGCTGTGTAATCTATTAAAAAAGCGACATCCATACCTGATTCACAAGCGTAAGGAAATTCTTCATCTACATCTGCCCCACCTTCATAATCACAAGTTTTGTCTGCACAACTATTTATTGCTAGCATTAGAATTAGCACTAATGCAATTTTTCCGAATATTGTTTTATTAAGTTTCATTTTTTTTGTTTTAAGAATATTGTTTTTTGTTTGTTTTTCTAAAAGTTAAGGCAGAAAGGATTTCCACCTTAACTTAACTTTTTTTCTTTTTTAATACATTATGGACAAACAACTTTCATTTCCGTTCTTCTGTTGATTTGGTGTTCTGCCTTAGAGCAATTTACATTATCAGAACAATGGTTTAATAAAATGCTTTCTCCATATCCTACGCCAGATAATCTTACACGATCTATACCTTGTGACACGACATAATCAACAGCAGCATTTGCTCTGTTCTGTGATAAGGTATCATTATAAGTGTCTGAACCTCTAGAGTCAGTGTGTGAAGAAACTTCGACATGTACACTAGGGTTATCTACCATAAACTGCACAAGTCTGTTTAATTCTGGTTTAGCAGATGCTCGGATAAAATACTTATCTAAATCGTAATGAATGTTATTTAAACGAATTGCCGTACCACAATCTGCTTTTTCCATACAAATTTCTAATTTGATAAATAAAGTTATATTTCTATCGTAATCTTTAGTAGTGATATTTTCCGTTTGTGAGAAGAATTTATCTTTCTTTCCATAGATTTCATAATTAGCCTTTTGTTTTACATGGAAAATAAAAGTACCGCTACTGTCAGTCATTGTGTTTTTTTGGATGCCTTGTGCTTTGTTTTTTAGTACAACAGATACGCCATTTAATGGTGTGTTTGAATTACAAATCACGGAGTTTCCTTTCAATATAAAATTGGTGTCAGAATATAAAATCTCTTTTTGTAAAGTTTCATTTTTTACAAATTCTTTTTTGCTTGTTGTGTTCTCATCTAGAGCTACTTCATACAAAAGACCATTGATAGAATACGTATCAGGTTCGATTGGGTCAAATACAACCACACCGAAACTATTTGTAGTGCCCGTTTGCACGACTTCACCTTTTATATTTTTGATAGCAACATCTGTATTAGGAAGTAATTCTCCTGTAAACTTATCTTTTGCTGTTACCGCTAATGCGTAAGATTGACAACATACTTCACATTCCTTTTTTACTTTTGCTTTTGGTCTGTACGTAATGCCAGTAAAAAGACCAATAGATGAAATATTATTTTCACATGGTTTTCTGTGAAAGCCATCACCTTGATCTATCTGATTGAAATGTATATCTACATCATTTACTTCGGTAAAACCACGATAACCAGCTGATGTCCCACCAAATTCTTCTAATTCTGGAACGGAAAAATGATTGATGTAATAGGCACCAAAATGTGCACCAAAGTTATCATTAAAGAAGTACGTAAATCTCAATTGAGATTTTGCTGATAAGACATGTGCATCATAACCAGCGTGAAAATTCAGTCCTAAGCCAGGACTTCCTGTGGTGGTTTCTTGCAAGAAAGTTCTTCCTCCTTTTATTTTCCCCATACCAACTCTTGTATTGAGTTCTGCTTGAAATTTGCCACTTACATATCTAAAATCAGGACCAATTCCATAAAACATTCTTGTGATGGGTTGTTCGTCTAAAACAAAACTTGTCAATTGTGTTCCCCCTATAAATAAATTATCAATTGGGTACGTACTCAATGGCTTGTTTTTGATGTAATCAAAATCAAATCCCATACCAAACCAGCTCCAATAATAATCTGCAGACATCCCTAATTCCAAACCACCTTTGTAGTCAATATAAGGTGTGTTGTTTTTATACATGGGTACAATATCATAGCCTGCTCTTATACTCATCATAAATCCAGATTGATCTACTGGATTTGCACTCGTTGTTACCTGTGCATTTGTTTTAATTGCTAATAATAAGACAAATACAAACAGTAATTTTTGTAAATTTTTCATATTAATTGTTTAAATAGTTAAATTATATTTTAAGTTAAAAAATCAAATTAGTTTTATGATTTTAGGATTAAATAGCATAAGATTAATCCAATAATAATATTTTTAAATTTTTCATTTTCATTGTTTTATTAATTGTTAATTCTGTTTCCCCTTTTGGATAACTAGTGCAATAATAGGCTAACTCTAAAGGGGAAAAACCCTGTATTACATCTAATTACAACCTTATTCGATGAAATAGCCCTTTCATTCGATAAAGCGAAATGACAAAGAGAATAGTGCTTTTTCTTTTACTTATCGCTGGTTTTAGTAATGGAATTGCTTTTAATTCTAGATTGATAGGTTTGGTTTTGTCGTTAGTGAAACTTAGTGTTTGCATTTGCTTATTTAGACGTAATACTAAAAGTGTTTTCATAAATATTTTATATAAGTGTTTGTACTACTATATCAAAACGCTACTAAAATTGTTACCTATTAAAAAGAAAGGTTTTCTTTATCTTATTGATAAATTTGTATTTTTGTATGAAAAGACTGAAAAATGGCAGAACACAACGAATTAGGAGATCTCGGCGAACAAATAGCAACTGATTTGCTATTAAAAAAGGGCTATAAAATAATAGAAAGAAATTGGCGGTATCTCAAATCCGAAATAGACATCATTGCAAAAAAAGATCCTGAAACTTTAGTGATTGTAGAGGTTAAAACTAGGTCTAATAGTTTTATTGGTAATCCAGAAGAATTTGTCACACCTAAAAAAATAAAACTACTTGTAAAAGCCGCAAATGAATATGTAGTTTCCAGAAAACTAGATGTAGAAGTACGTTTTGATATTATCGCTATTGTTAAAAATAGCAAGTACCAAAATATCGATCACTTAGAAAATGCTTTTTACTTTTTCTAACCCTTGAAGGGTTCATATCTAACTACTGTTTTTTTCTAAAATAGATAATTATGGGTACGCCATGAAAGTTAAATACTTTACGCATTTTGTTTTCTATAAAACGACTGTATGATTCACTAATGTATTGTGGTAAATTTGCAAAAAAGGCAAATTGTGGTGTTTGTGTAGGTATTTGTCTGCAAAACTTAATTTTAACAAACTTCCCTTTTAAAGCTGGTGGCGGATTACTTTTAATTATGGGCAACATGACATCGTTTAGCTCTCTAGTCGATATTTTATTCTTTAAATTTCCGAATACTTCAACGGCAGTTTCTATGGCTTTAAATACTCGTTGTTTGGTCAATGCCGATATAAATACAATAGGAACATCTGTAAAAGGAGCTGACTCTTTACGAATCATCGCTTCAAAATCACGTACTGTATTTGTTGTTTTATCTACCAAATCCCATTTATTGACAAGCACAACAATTCCTTTTTTGTTTTTTTCTGCCAACCAAAAAATGTTTTTATCTTGTCCTTCAAAGCCACGTGTTGCATCTACTATCAACAAAATAACATCGGAGTGTTCAATGGCACGAACTGCTCGCATTACTGAATAAAATTCTAAATCTTCCTTAACTTTTGATTTTTTACGAATACCTGCAGTATCAACAAGGTTAAATTCAAAACCAAATCTGTTGTATTTAGTATCTATAGAATCACGAGTCGTACCTGCTATATCGGTAACTATATTTCGTTCTTCACCTACAAGTGCATTTATAAAAGAAGATTTCCCTGCATTAGGTCTTCCAACCACAGCAAACCTTGGTAAATCATCTAAATGCTCATCTGTTTCTTCTGGAATTTCTTTAACTAGTGCATCTAACAACTCACCAGTTCCACTTCCATTGATAGATGAAATCGGATAAAATTCACCCAATC
Source organism: Lutibacter sp. (assembly GCA_015662775.1). GTDB lineage: Bacteria > Bacteroidota > Bacteroidia > Flavobacteriales > Flavobacteriaceae > DQTL01. Next base: position 1,053 of record DQTL01000064.1, on the reverse strand, counting down.
CCAGAGAATAGAACTCCAAGGCATCATTTTGACGCATGGAATTATCAACTTTATTAACAGTTAACAAAATAGGTTTTTTTACTTTTCTAAGTAATTCGGCAACTATCGTATCTGTAGGTGTAATTCCTGTCTCTACATCGACTACAAAGACGATAATATCAGATTCGTCGATTGCTAATTGTACTTGTTTACGTATTTCTTCTTCAAAAATATCATCAGAACCTACTTCATAACCTCCTGTATCAATTACAGAAAAATATTTTCCATTCCAATCACTTTTTCCGTAATGTCTATCACGAGTTACGCCACTCACTGCATCGACAATGGCTTCTCTTCTTTTTACTAATCTGTTAAAAAGGGTTGATTTTCCTACGTTGGGTCTTCCTACTATGGCTACAATACTATTCACGTTGTATTTTTGAAATTTTGGGCAAAGATAGTTTATTGGTATTAAAAGTGTTAAGTTTAAGGTTAAAAGTTTACAAACTAGAGTTTTTACTTGAAAACAGCCTCTTTAAAAAGGAATAACAATTAACTTCATTATAAAAAAACCAAATTAGATTTAGGGTTTTGGGAATATGAAGACACTTAAATTATTAATATGAACTAAAATTCTAAATTTAGAAAGTCCAGAAAAGAATAAAATTTATCCTTTTATTTGTTATAGAAAACCTAATTATTTATTCTATATTAATTGTAATTTTACAATATGAAAAAGTTGTATCCATTTGACCCTTTATTAAAGCATCACTTAGGTTTTGGTATAGGTTTTGGCGTTTGGATTTTTATCTTTCTTTTTCTTACAGAACCATTAGATATTCAGGTTTTTACGCTTAATGAAAAACTAATCTTTTTACCTTTATATGCTCTTGTTGGCGCTTTACTTTACCTTCTTATTCTACCTTTTCAACAAAAAATGTATCATAAAAAAACACAGAAATGTTAAGTGATAAAGATATGATTCAAGTTGCAAGAAAACATTTAGGAACACAAGGTGATGGAAACCACTTTTTATTTGTTGGAGTTTCTAAAAAAACAGGAAATACAATGATG
>DQTL01000314.1 GCA_015662775.1 Lutibacter sp. | reverse complement strand
TTAAGCATCACCTCATAAAAATAAATTAAAAATCTCACTAATAAAAATTCCTTTTATAAAATTTGTCTGTTTTCTGACAGACACTATATACTGGTATTATTTTTAACCACCCATCCTTATTATATGTCTATTCCCACTTCCTTTTTTACGTCCGCCTCCATACATTTCCATCATCTCCTTAGCCTTCTTTTCTGTGATTTCATCGTGTTCTTTTTGAGTCACTTTTTTTCCTTTTGAAGGAGCTTTTATAAGTTGTTTTTCTTTTGGATTTAAAACAATTTTAGTACACAAAAGTGTTGTTTTTCCTTGATTGATTTCTAAAATTAAACCTGGTAAACCTACATACTTTTCTGGTCCATTATTTATAGGAATATCTGGTGTGTACCAAGCCGTTACCTCAATGATTTTTGTTTTGGGAATACTGTCATTTTCTTTGGTATTATTTCTTCTACCCATTCTCATTTTTCTATTAGATACTTCTTTGGTAGTGGTCGCTTTAAAACATAGGTGTTCCCCAATCATTTTGGTATCTTTTTCTAATTTCCATGCGTAATTGGGCAAACTATCTTTAATTAAAAATAGTTTGCTAAAGCTTTCTATTTGATTTACAAACTGACCTAATTTTATATCTTTATAAAGAATCCCTGTTGAGTTACCAAAAATTCGCATACCACGTCCGCTAGTTGGTTTATCTAGTTTTTCTTCTTCTTTATAAATAGACTGTGTTTTATCAAAGGATAAAATAAAAGACTTTTCACCAAATTTTTTCATCATAGCTTTCATCATATCCATTCGTTCTTTTGAAAATTTGGAACTATCCATTTCCATTTCAAATGTAGTTTTTGATTCGTAAATAGCATAACCTTGAAAGTTTTGTGCTTGAATGGAAAAAGTTAAAAAAAGAATGAAAAGGGTTAACGAGTATTTCATAAAAATGGCTTTAGAATTAATACCGTATCAAAACTAGTGCTTATTCTAAATTGAAACTATTAAAACCCTGTTAATATTCTAAAAACTCATTTAAAGAATTTTGGAGTTTGACCGAAAAAGGATGCTAGGCGGTTTATTTATCAAAGAGATTACCCAAAATCACTTATCTTTTCAAGAACAGGTTGATTAATAATTGCTATTTTTTTTCCTTCTAAACTAATGATTTCATCTTCATTAAATTCTTTTAGAATACGAATGGTATTCTCCATGGATAAACCAGCAAAATCAGCTAATTCTGATCTAGATAAATTTAAGGTAAACTTCGTGTCTTCGTATAAACTTGATGATAAACACAAAAGCATTTCTGCAACTTTACCTCTGGCGTTTTTCTGCGCTACACATAAAAAACGTCTTATAATTCGTGAAAAGTTGTGATTAATATACATCAAAATTTCGTTAGAAAACTTGACATTTCTGCTTAAAATTGTTTCAAACACTTTTTTGTCATAATATTTAACGATACAATCTTCTAAAGCAGTAACAGAATATTGATATGAATTATTTTCAGAAAACAAACTTGATAAACCTAAAAAGGACTCTTCTCTTTTTAGTGTCATGATAATATCATGTTTAGCACCTTCCATATGCAGTTTAAAAATTCCAGTTTTTGCAAACAATATTGTATTTGCTACTGCACCTTGTTTGAGGATAATTTCGTGTTTTTTATATGAAACCTCAGCACTACCTTTGTTAAGAAATGCTAATTCTTCAACACTAAGTAGTTTAAAAGCAGGGTTGTGATGAATGTCTTTTACGCAACTAGTCATTAAGTTTAGTTTTGCTCAAAGGTATCGATCATTGATAAAATATCAATGAAATAATTGATAAAACTCAACAATTGGTACATAATACCAAATTGAAAATCATTTAACTTGAAAAATAATCGGTAGACTGTATTTAACACCAACTGGTTTTCCTCGTTGTTCTCCTGGTTTCATTTTAGGTAAAGACTTAATGACTCTTTCGGCTTCTTTTTGTAATCTTTTATGTGGTGCACGTGATCTTACATCAGTAATAGCACCATTCTTATCAATTGTAAACATAACAAATATGCGTTTTTTACCTGGTGTTAATCCTAAATCTTGAGCAAGGTCAACATTAAAATTACTTGATACATGATTGTTTATTGCTTTTTGTAAACAATTTCTTAATTGTTCTTTAGTCCCTGTGCAACCTGGGAAAGTTGGCACTTTTTCAATGACAAAAAAAGGTACATCTTCAACGACCTCTTCTATAATTTCTTCTTCCTCAATTTCGGTATAAATAATTTTTTTGAGTACTATTGCTTCACCAAGCTCAACTTCAGTTGACTCAATTACAGTTTCTTCAATATCTTTATCATCGGCAATAATTTCAATTTTTTCAAGAATTGGTTCTGGTGTAGCATGGCTTTTGGGTTTCGAAATTTCAATTTCAATTTTAGTTTCGGGAATTTCAAAATCATTCGAACTATCAAATATTTTATACTCAATGTTCTTGCTACTTACATCATCATAGGTTTTCATTTCTAAGGCTATATCAGTTATCAATAGTGAGACAACCAGTCCTATTAGTAGGAAAAGTTTAGTAAATCGTTCTAAATTAGCTTTGGAATTTTTTTTTGCTTTCATAACTTATAAATTTAAAATGTTAATTTTTAAATTATATATAAGCTTAAAAGCTGTTAGTACTGTTAATCCTATATATAATTAGTTAAGATTAGTAAATACTTCATATGTGTAGTTATTTTAAAACATAAAGGTACGATTATAACTAGATTTTACCAAATTTGCATCAATTTATTTAATGTTAATAAAATTTTATTCCAATTCTTTTTAAAAATTGTAATTTTAGCATTTGAAAACTGACATACAAAAAATAATATTATGCATGTAGCTATTGCTGGTAATATCGGCGCAGGAAAAACTACCTTAACAAAATTATTAGCAAAACATTATAAATGGTCTCCTCATTACGAATCTGTTGATGAAAACCCCTATTTAGATGATTTTTATGGAGCTATGGAACGTTGGTCTTTTAATTTACAAGTATATTTTTTAAATAGTCGCTTTCGTCAAATTTTAGAAATTAGAAAAGGAAGTAAGAATATTATCCAAGATCGTACTATATATGAAGATGCTCATATTTTTGCTCCTAATTTACATGCTATGGGCTTAATGCCCGAACGAGATTTTCAAAACTACAGTTCATTATTTAAATTGATGGAACGTTTAGTTACCCCACCAGATCTTTTAATATACCTACGTGCTAATATTCCTACCTTAGTTGGGCAAATACATAAAAGAGGTAGAGATTATGAAAACTCTATAAGTATCGATTATTTAAGTAGGTTAAATGAACGTTACGAAGCTTGGATTTCTACTTATAGTAAAGGAAACTTGCTTATTATTGATGTTGATAATCTAGATTTTGTTGATAAACCAGAAGACTTAGGTTTAATTATTGATAAAATTGATGCCCAAATTCATGGCTTGTTCTAGATGATTGTTTTCTGGTAAATACACTTTAATTCTTAATTCCTAATTCCTAATTCTTAATTAATAAGGTAGGTATCTAAAATATAATCATTTAGCTCTTTGATATTGTATATATTGTTTTATATTTGCAATCCCAATTTTTTAATTATTAAAAATACAAACAATTATGACTAAAGCAGAAATTGTACTTAAGATTTCAGAAAAAACTGGTCTTGAAAAAGCTGAAGTATTAGCAACTGTTGAAACTTTTATGAATGAAGTAAAATCTTCATTGGAGAACAATGAAAATGTTTACCTAAGAGGTTTTGGTAGCTTTATTATTAAGAAAAGAGCAGAAAAGACAGGTAGAAATATTTCTAAAAACACAACGATTAAAATTCCATCACATAATATACCAGCATTTAAACCTGCTAAAGTATTTGTAAACGGAGTAAAATCAAAAGTGGCTGTAAAATAATATAGCCTTTATATAAACTCTTAAATATCTATTCTATGCCAAGTGGTAAAAAGAAGAAACGTAAAAAAATAGCTACTCATAAACGTAAAAAGAGAAGCAGAAGAAATAGACATAAGAAAAAATAGTAGTTTTTTCTAAGGGTTTGTCAATGAAAAAAGAATTGAAAAGATGAAGTTTAGCATATAAAAAGAATAATTCTTGAAGGTCTAAATGTTTATTGACAAACTCTAAGTCTATCAGTAAGGTCTTTGACATAGAAATTAGTTTTATAATTAATTTCGCTTGAAAAATAAATACTATAGAAATACTTTTTATAGTATAGTTGTAGGATAAATATGTCTTACAACAAAATACAAATCAATTCATAACAAACTAAATATTTTTGATTTTTTTCAAAAAAAATATAGTTTGCTATGCCTATATTATTTCTTAAATGAAAAATACAGGCTTGATACTTAATAATTTAAATAGAATTATCTTACACAAGTAAAAAACCATCTGTGTGCTTAATACACGGTTTTTTACACGTGAAAAATACATTCTATTGTTAAAACTATAAGATATATGAAATCAGAATTAATTATTAGATCAAATAAAAATGATATTGATTTTGCTTTACTTAAAGATGGTAAACTAGTAGAACTTCACAAAGAGGAAGAAGATAAAAAAATAGCCGTTGGAGACGTTTTTTTAACAAAAGTTGGAAAAATACTCACAGGTCTCAATGCCTCATTTATTAATGTAGGTGCAGAAAAAGATGGTTTTTTACATTATCATGACTTAGGGCCACAAATTCGCTCTACACAAAAATTCCAAAATAGAGTAAGTTCTAAAAAATTAAAAGATTTTACACTTAAAAACTTTCATACAGAAAAAGATATTGACAAAGATGGTGGTATTAAAGATGTACTAAAAACAGGTCAAAGTATTTTAGTGCAAATTGCTAAGGAACCTATATCAACCAAAGGGCCAAGGCTTAGTGCCGAATTGTCAATTGCAGGTAGATTTATGGTAATTTTACCCTTTTCTGATCGTATTTCTGTATCACAAAAAATCACAGACTTTAAAGAAAAAACACGTCTAAAAAGACTTGTTAAGAGTATAAAGCCTAAAGGTTTTGGTATAATCTTACGAACTGTAGCTAAAGATAAAAAAGTAGCAGAACTAGATAAAGATTTACAAAACTCTCTTGCTCAATGGGAAAAAATGTGCGGAAAATTAAACCAACACAGTAATAAACCTCAAAAAGTTTTGAGTGAAGTCAATCGAGCTTCTGCAATTCTTAGAGATATCTTAAATGATACTTTTGTAGGGATACATGTCAATGATAAAGGTTTATATTCTGAAATAAAAGAATATTTAGAGCAAATTGCACCTGACAAAGCATCTATCGTAAAATTTTACAAATCTGAAGTTCCTATTTTTCAAAAATTTGGAATTGATAGACAAATAAAAACATCTTTTGGAAAAACAGTTTCCATGCCTACTGGAGCTTATCTCGTTATAGAGCACACCGAGGCACTTCATGTTATAGATGTAAATAGTGGAAATCGTTCCAACAAAGCCAAATCGCAACAAGACACTGCATTAGAAGTTAATTTAATTGCCGCTACAGAAGTAGCTAGGCAATTACAGCTTCGAGATATGGGTGGAATTATTGTGGTTGATTTTATTGACATGCACACTGCTGCAGATCGTAAAAAACTTTATGAACATCTTCAATCAGAAATGAAGTCTAGTAGAACTAAGCATAAAATTTTACCATTAAGTCGTTTTGGATTAATGCAAATTACACGTCAACGTGTACGAGAAGAGGTAATCATTGAAACTAGAGAAAAAAACCCTAATAAAGATGGTAAAGTAGAGTCACCAATAACTTTAATTGATGAGATTAAAGGTGAACTACAAGCTATCACTGATAAGAAAATTTACAAAACTATTGCCTTACACGTACATCCTTTTGTAGCTTCTTATTTAACTAAAGGTGGATTTTTCTTTTCTCCTTCTATTATAAAAAAATGGAAACGAGAGTTTAATCAATCAATTACTGTGATACCAAGAGATGCCTTTGAGTATTTGCAATATCATTTCGAATTAGAAAAAAAGTAAAAAGCAAAATTATATTTTTAAAACCCTGTTTCTTTGAAAGAAATAGGGTTTTTTTGTGGGTGGTTTTATCCTTATAGTAAACACAAAATCTACTGTGCATAGTCCCTTGATTTTCGTGTTGTAGCTGATTATGATTTATCTATAAATTTACAAGGTGGTTTTTTAGTGTTTTTATTGTGTCCAACTAATTACTTGCCTAATTCTGTGAGTTTGTGTTTTAACATAAAGCTATAAAATAGTATTACATTTGTGTACTAAATAAATAAAAAATGCCTACTATCAAATCTTGGAAACCTACTAGTAAAGAAATAAAACAAACCCATATTTATAAAACTATGCAAAAAATGGGTTTTTCTACTTATTATGAGTTCTGGGAATGGTCTGTAAACAACAAAGAAGCTTTTTGGAAAGAAACGATAGAAAATTTAAATATTCCATTTAAAAAAAATCCATCACAAACACTAAACCTTTCAAATGGTGTACAAGAAGCACAATGGCTATACGGAGCTAAAATAAATATTGTAGATGCTGTATTTCAACACAAACCAGATGCGACAGCCATTATATTTCAAAAAGAAGGCGGAAATATCCAGCAAATTAGTTATTCTGAATTAGAGAAACTCGTAAACAGTATTGCTAATTCACTACAAAAAGAAGGTTTAAAAAAAGGAGATGTTATTGCCATAGATATGCCCATGACAGTAGAGGCTGTTGCTATCTACTTAGCAGGAATTAAAGCTGGTATGCCTGTTGCTACCATTGCAGATAGCTTTACTTCAAATGAAATAGCCGTGCGATTAAGCATCACAAAACCTAAACTTGTTTTTACACAAGATGTACAACTTAGAGCAGGAAAGAGTTATGCCCTTTACCAAAAATTGGTCGATGCAAATGCTTCAAAAACAATTGTTATTCAAGCAGGAAATAAAAAAATGGAATTGAGAGATTCTGATATTTATTGGAATGATTTCCTTGTCGATAACACTGTTTTTCAATCGGTTTCTTGTAATCCTGATGACACGATGACTATATTATTTTCATCAGGAACAACAGGAGCTCCCAAAGCCATTCCTTGGACACACAGTACGCCTATAAAATCTGCTTCAGATGGCTATTATCACCAAGATATTCATGAAAACGATGTGGTAGCATGGCCTACCAATCTAGGTTGGATGATGGGTCCTTGGCTTGTTTTTGCCTCTTTAATAAACCGAGCAACTATGGCATTGTTTTATGGAGCTCCTATGGGAAAAGAATTTGGTGCTTTTATAGAAAAAGCACAAGTAAATATGTTAGGCTTGGTGCCTAGTATTGTTCGTCATTGGAAAAACACTCAAGAAATGGAAGAGTTTGATTGGAGCCATATTAAATGTTTTAGTTCTACTGGTGAAGCCTCAAACCCCGTTGAATATGAGTATTTAATGAAACTTGCCAATCACAAGCCTATTATTGAGTATTGCGGTGGTACTGAAATTGGCGGTGGTTATTTAACCAGCACTTTGTTACAAGAAAACATTCCTAGTACTTTTTCAACCCAAGCTTTGGGTGGTGAATTTGTTTTGTTAAATGAAAATAATGAAGTTTCTAATTTAGGAGAAGTATTTATTATTCCCGCTATTTTAGGTTTATCAAATAGGTTGCTGAATAAAGATCATTTTGAAGTGTATTATAAAGATACGCCAACCATAAAGAAAAACCAAATTTTACGAAGACATGGTGACCGAGTAGAACAACTAGCAAATGGCTATTACAAAATGCAAGGACGCACGGATGATGCTATGAATTTAGGTGGCATTAAGGTGAGTTCTTTACAAATAGAAGCTGTTATTAATTCGCTTGATTTTGTCAAAGAATCTGCAGCTATTGCTGTTTCACCACCAAATGGCGGTCCTGATAAATT
>DQTL01000214.1 GCA_015662775.1 Lutibacter sp. | reverse complement strand
TCGGTTACCGATACGGTTATTAAAAATAATCTGCCTGTTTTAAATTCTTTGAAAATTATTGCTAACTTGCAGACTGATTAGTAACCTTACGTTTTGGTATAACAATTAAGAAGAAAGAAACCCTAGCTTTGGTTAATATTCAAAAGTTCCATATTCAGAACGAATAGTCAATCTTTTTTTATCAGAACTAGCTACCCTACCAACAATTTGGGCATCTACATTAAAAGACTTACTAATTTTTATGATGTCTTCGGCGATATTTTCAGGAACATACAATTCCATACGATGTCCCATATTAAAAACCTGATACATTTCTTTCCACGAAGTTCCTGATTCTTTTTGAATCAAGTTAAATAATGGAGGTACTTTAAACATAGCATCCTTAATAATATGGAGTTTATCAATAAAATGTAAGATTTTTGTTTGAGCTCCACCACTACAATGTACCATGCCGTGTATTTCTTGAGGAGAAAACCTTTCTAAAATACGTTTAATAATGGGTGCATAGGTGCGAGTTGGGGATAAGACCAATTTTCCAATGTCTAAAGGGATGTTATCTAAAGTGTCAGTTAGATTTTTTGAACCAGAATATACTAGTTCATCAGGGATTTCATTATCAAAGCTTTCGGGATATTTAGTTGCTAAATATTTTGAGAAAACATCATGTCTTGCTGATGTTAGACCGTTGCTTCCCATGCCTCCATTGTATTCTTTTTCGTAGGTAGCTTGACCTGATGAAGACAGACCTATAATCACGTCTCCAGCCTTTATACGTGCATTGTCAATAACATCTTTACGTTTTAAACGTGCTGTTACTGTAGAATCTACAATAATGGTCCGAACTAAATCACCCACATCTGCTGTTTCGCCACCTGTTGATTTAATTGTTATTCCAAATTTTTCTAAATCGACTAATAATTCTTCTGTCCCGTTAATCAAAGCTCCGATTACTTCTCCTGGTATTTTATTTTTATTTCTACCAATAGTTGAGGATAATAAGATGTTACTAGTTGCTCCAACACAAATTAAATCATCAATATTCATAATGAGTGCATCTTGAGCAATTCCTCTCCAAACAGATAAATCTCCGGTCTCTTTCCAGTACATATATGCCAAAGATGACTTGGTTCCTGCACCATCTGCATGCATGACAAGACAATAATCAGGGTCATTTGTTAAATAATCAGGAATAATTTTACAAAATGCATTTGGAAACAAACCTTTGTCTACTTTTTGAATTGCTTTATGCACATCATCTTTAGTCGCAGATACGCCTCGTAAATCATAACGTTTAGTCATTAGTTATCAGTATTTTATTACTCTAAATAAGGCAAAAATACTTCTTTTAATTGACATGATTATACAAAGGATTAGTTTTTAAAGTAAGCACGAGTAGTAAACATATCCTAAAAATATCTTAATTTTATAAATAAAAAAGAATTTTATAGTTGATATATAAAATTATCCTGTATATTTGCACCGTTGTTAGAGCAATCTAATAACACTTTTTCTTTTTCATAGCAATTTTTCCCACTCAGTTTTCTAATTGAGTGGGTTTTTTTATTTTAGGTTTTTTTTTAACTTTTAATGTTGGTTTAGGGAACAGTCTCAAAAGTTGCGGGGTTTTAAAAAAGTATACTATTTGTTTTCTAAACTTGACTTTGTCATTTTTTTCACCGACCTTTGTTTAACATACGATAAATCCCATTTAAAACGAGGATTTATCTTAACGTTGTAATGCATTTAAAAATAAACCAACAGATACTTGAAAACACAGTATAAATTTATAATCGAAAAGTAATAATGAAATGGAGGATTCAGCAGGAGGTATTTTATTAATATTGATTGTTATAGGATTTGTTTGGCTAATACCATTAATATCAATCCTATTTTCTAGAAAAACGACAGGAAGTGAAAAAATAGCTTGGATTCTAGCTGTACTTTTTATCTCTTGGTTTGCTTGGATATTTTATCTTTTAGTAGCTCCAATTAAAAAGAAAAACTGAAATCATTGGTAAATGAAATTTGCTTTAGTCAATAGAAATAAAATTGAGGCTATAAAAGGAGCTAAAGGCATCTGTCCAAGTTGTGGTTCAGGGCTAATAGCCAGATGTGGTGATGTTAAAATAAATCATTGGGCACATAAAGGAACTCGGAATTGTGACATTTGGTGGGAAAATGAAACAGAATGGCATAGACAATGGAAAAATCAATTCCCAAAAGAATGGCAAGAAATAGTGCATTTTGACGAAAAAGGAGAGAAACATATTGCGGATGTAAAAACAAAAAAAGGTTGAGTTTTAGAATTTCAACATTCTTATATCAAACCTGAAGAACGGAATTCCAGAAACACTTTTTATTCTAAATTGGTGTGGATAATAGATGGCTTAAGAAGAAAAACTGACAGAATACAATTTCAGAAAATATTAAATGAAAGTTCAAAAGCACCTGTTGGAAACATCAATATTCGACAGATTAACTTCCCAGAAGAATCTCGACTTCTAAAAGAATGGCTGAATTGTGGAGTTCCAGTCTTTTTTGATTTTTATGAATTAAATAAATCGACATTATAGAAATATCTTTTGTTTCAATAAGTAAATCTGGATTATATGGTGCTGGTGCAGAGGGAATAGTAGATTCGAATATACTTATAAAGAATAATTCC
>DQTL01000330.1 GCA_015662775.1 Lutibacter sp. | reverse complement strand
GATAATTCCAGCGACCAGATTTGTAATAAAATTTCCAAAACTTCGATGTCTAGAATGCTCAACTTATGCTATGTTTTTCAACTGGTCATTAATGGTTTCTATTAGGAATCTTTTTCTTAGAAGAATTTTATCTTTCATAATCATTAAAGAGTTTTTCATGTTATTTTTCATCCCTGTTACAAGGGTTTGATTGCATTAACTCAAGAATCTCCCCTTTTGACATTTTAAACTTCCTTCTTCTGGTCTTTTTTCACGATGAAATTAGACTATTCTCTAATGATTGCTCAAAAACTTGTGTAAAATCATCAAAATATTTCAGTAATTTGATCTTTAGAAATCATGGCAGAATTGTTAGTTATTTACTTGATTGTCAATCTTTAAATATACTAATTTTTCTGCTTTTATACTAATGAATAATTGGGTCTCTTAGGTCGAACTCAGGTTTATAATCTAAAAAATAGTTCGGCACTAATCGAACTCGTATTGAATTCAGTCTTTAAGTTTTCAACTAAATGATAAGGGACATAATGATAACTGAGTTCAAAACCAATATAATTCACCTTAAAAATGGGTTTCATAATAGACACACTTGCTGATAAATGAATGGTTTCAACATCATATAACACATCGTCTTTGTGTTCATATTTTTGCTTCAATCCTGTATCTACAGTTTCTAACCCTGCACCAATTTTGGAGTAAACTAAGTATTTTTCATTATCAAACAGTTTATAACCTATAAACGCTCCAGCATAAATACTTGTTTTAGAATTAACGCTATTTATTTCATCAAACGCGTGATAATTAAAATTTTTATCATTTGCATTTATTCTCATTCGCGCAGCTAGTTCAATTAAGAGTTTACCATCCAATGGAGTACTAACACCAAACCCAAACATAAAATTATTGCCAAACACGTTACTTTTACCCATAGGGTTGTAGCTACCTAAAAAAACATTAATTCCAAAATTGTATTTTCTAAAATTCTGACAAACATTTTCTCTTTCTTGTTTAATGATACTAGTGTCATTATTATTATCAAGTTGCATTTCATATTCATCAATATTTTCAGAAAACAGTGTGCAAATTAATTTTTCATCGTAGCTCAAAGAGCCAGAAAGTAATAAACTTGAAGATTTAGCACGAAGCAAAGAATCAATTGGGTGACGAAGCGGAACATAATCAAAATAGTACTTATCATACATATAAATATATCCAAAGTTTTCTTTTTTAGATACATTGATTCTATTTTTATACTTGTACTCAAATTTATAATAAATATAATCTGATATTAAATTCTCCGTTTTTTCCTGAGTAGCTATGGCTTTTATTATTGCTATTCTTTTTGACACTTCAGAATAACCACAACTTTTAGTCCATTCATCTAATATTTCACCTACTGCTTTGTAATTATTAGTAATCAATTTTTTAGCGATAATATCAACAGAATTTAAAGATATTACTTCACAGTTTTGTATTTCTCTTTGTCTATTTATCATTTTATAAATACTGTCATTTTGTGCTTTTACAAAAAAAGATGACCCTAAGATAATTATTAATAGGTATGTTTTCATAACTATTTAGTTTTAAGTAATAATCAAAACTAGTTTAAACCTTATTTGGTTTAACAGGACAAACACCATTGTCCTTTCATTGTCCAGTTTAACAAATCACAATTACATATATCTTCCTATTATTCTGACAGTTATATTATTTAACTTTTATTAAAGAAAAAACAAAAAAAAGAGTCATTGTCCATTTTATAAGATGAAGAGAGTCCAGTTTCACTATAATAAACCACTTCCCTAACTCAAACTACACTTTTACTCATTCTAGTAATCACATACGGTACGATTATTGTAAATTTGTAGAAGAATTATTAAATTTACCTAAAAATGAAGAAAGTCACTCTATTAATTATACTATTTTCTACTTTGATACACGCACAAAAAAATTACGACAACTACGATAAACTTTGGAAAGAAGTTCAACAATTAGAAAAAGATGACCTCCCAAAATCTGCAAATAAAAAAGTTGCTGCTATTTATAAAAAAGCTACAAGTGATGACAACGCACCTCAATTAGTCAAATGCTTAATGCACCAGTCTAAATATGCATTAATCGTTGAGGAAGAGGCAATTTTAATTACCATTCATAATTTTGAATCGGCGATTAATAAAGCCGAATTTCCGACAAAAAACATATTAGAAAGCGTACTAGCAGGCTTGTATTGGCAGTATTTTCAACAAAATAGATGGCAATATTACAACCGCACAAACACCTCTGAAAAGGTAGATGATAAAGACTTTAGAACGTGGGATTTACACACTATTTTTAAAGAAATACACACACATTACCAAAACTCTTTACAAAATGGCTTGCTAGCTCAGCAAAAACCTTTAGCTGATTTTAATGAAATATTACACACACAAAAAGGCTCTCAAGATTATCGACCTTCTTTATATGATTTTTTAGCTCATAACGCACTTAATTTTTATAAAACTGGTGAAAGCAATTTAGCACAACCTAGTTATAAATTTGAAATTGAAAACAGCAATCTATTAGGAAAAAATGAAGATTTTATCAAAGTTGATTTAACTTCAAAAGACACACTATCTCAAAAAAGATTGGCTCTGAAATTGTTTAGAAACCTCACACTTTTTCATCATGGGAATAAAAACACCAAGGCTTTAGTTGACTTAACTTTAAATCGTTTAGATTTTGTAAAAACAAATGCACGATTCCCTGAAGTAG